>CAZLSU010000041.1:0-25211 GCA_964562225.1 uncultured Sphingobium sp. | reverse complement strand
CGGGCGAGGCGTTCGACAAGACCGCCAAGCTGCTGGGCCTGGGCTATCCCGGCGGTCCGGCGGTGGAACAGGCCGCGGCGCTGGGCGATCCCAAGGCGGTGCCCCTGCCGCGCCCGCTGCTGGGCACCGCCGAACCGCATTTTTCCTTCGCGGGTCTCAAGAGCGCGGTGATGCGCGCGGCGCAATCGGGCCAATATTCGGTGGAGGACATCGCCGCCAGTTTCCAGCAGGCGGTGATCGATTGCCTGGTCGATCGCACCCGCCGTCAGTTGGCGACCGGGCTGCACGCCAATGCGCTGGTCGTCGCGGGGGGTGTTGCGGCGAATCAGGCGATTCGCGGTGCGCTCGAACAACTGGCGGCCAAGCATGACCTGCCTTTCGTCGCGCCGCCGCTGTGGCTGTGCACCGATAATGCGGCGATGATCGCCTGGGCGGGGGCGGAGCGTTATGCGGCTGGGATGATCGACGACCTGACCGTGCCCGCTCGCCCGCGCTGGCCGCTCGATCCTGCCGCCGAAAAGGCGCGCGGGGCCGGAGTCAAAGCATGAAGAGTGTGAAGGCATGAAGGCGGGCGTCATCGGTGCGGGGGCATGGGGCACGGCGCTTGCACAATTGCTCAGCGCCAATGGCGACGATGTGCGGCTCTGGGCGCTGGAGCCGGAGGTGGTCGAGGCGATCAATGCGGCCCATGAGAACCCGCTCTATCTGCCCGGCCTGGCGCTCAGCCCCGCGATTTTGGCGACCGATAAGATGGCCGATCTGGCCGATCGCGACATGCTGCTGGTCGTTGCCCCGGCCCAGCATCTGCGCAGTGCGCTGGCCGATGCGCCGGACACTACGCCGCTGATCCTGTGCGCCAAGGGCATAGAGGCGGGCACCGGCCTGCTGATGTCGGAGGTCGCCGCGCAGGTCCGCCCCCGCGCGCCGATTGCCGTCCTGTCCGGCCCGACCTTTGCGCATGAAGTTGCGGCGGGCCTGCCGACCGCGATCACGCTGGCCTGCGCCGATGCGGACCTTGCCGCGCGGCTTGCTGCCCGCATCGCCCGGCCTGCCTTTCGGCCCTATCTGTCGGACGACGTCATCGGCGCAGAGATTGGCGGCGCGGTCAAGAATGTGCTCGCCATCGCCTGTGGCGTGACCGAGGGGGCGGGGTTGGGTCTTAACGCTCGGGCCGCGCTGATCAGCCGGGGCTTTGCCGAAATGACCCGATTCGGCCTGGCGCGGGGCGCGCGGGCGGAAACGCTGTCGGGCCTGTCGGGTCTGGGCGATCTGGTGCTGACCTGTTCGTCCACCAGTTCGCGCAACTTTTCGCTTGGCAAGGGGCTGGGCGAAGGGCGCAGCGCCGCTGATCTGCTCGGCCATCGCCGCACCGTGGCGGAGGGGGCGTTCACCGCCCCGGTACTGCGCGACGCGGCGCGCGCCGTGGGCGTGGACATGCCGGTGGTCGAGGCGGTCTGCGCCCTGCTGGAAGACCGCGCGCCGGTATCCACCGTGGTCGAGGCGCTGCTGGCGCGCCCGCTGCGTCCGGAATGAAGTGCGCGCGGTGAACGATAGCAGCATCCCGGAAAGCGGTGACGATATCGCGGCGCTGGCCAAGGGTGGGCGCACCAATGTTTTCGGCTTCCTGCTGCGCCTGGCCGCGCGACTGCCCTTTCTGTTCATTGCCGGGCGCATCTATGGCGCGGACGCGCTGGGACGCTTCGCCTATGCCGTGCTGGTGGTGGAATTCGCCGCCCAGCTTGCGACGCTGGGGTTGAAACGCGGCCTGGCCGGGGCGCTGACCCAGACCGAACGGCCCCACGCCCATGTCGTCGCCGAAGCGATATTGGTGACGTCGCTGGTGTCGGCCATCGCCGCCACGGCGCTGGTCACCTTTCCCCAGGCGATGTTCCCCAACAGCAACATCAACGGGCTGGACCGGTTGCTGGCGCTGATCGTCATCGCGGTCGCCCTGTCGGATGTCGCGCTGGCGGCCTGCGCTTATAAGTTCGACGTTGGCGCGACGGTGCGCGCGCGATCGGTCATCGAGCCGTGGACGATCAGTATCGGGGCTTTCGCCTTTTCCTTCTACTCCACGCGCGATGGTCTCATCCTGTCCTATGCGCTGTCGATGGTGGCCGCGTTGATCGCGTCGCTTGTCCCGCTGATGCGCCATTATGGCCTGCCGCGCGGCTGGCGGCTGGAGCCGATGCGGCTGTGGAGGCTGGCGCGGCGCAACCTGCCGCTGGCGGCGGCGGACGGGGTCGAATGGGGATCGCGACGGCTTGATCTTGCCATATTGGGCCTGTTCGTCAGCCCTGCGGTGGTCGGCGTCTATTATGTCGCGCAGCAGGTCGCGTCCTTGCCGCAGAAATTGAAGACGAGCTTCGATCCGATTTTGGGTCCGGTGATCACCCGCAATCTGGCGGAGGGCAATCTGGCAGCCATCGCGCGGCAGGTCAGCCAGGTCGGTTTCTGGATCATCGCCGCGCAGACGGGCATCGCGCTGGCGCTGGGCATTCCGGGCGAAGCGGTGATGGGCCTGGTCGGCCCGCATTTCGTCGGCGGCACCGGGGCGCTCGCCTTCCTGCTGCTCGCCGAAGTCGTGGCGGCGACTGCCGTGGTCAGCGAATCGGCGCTCGTCTACATCGCGCGCCACCGCAACCTCATGATATCGCTGTTCATGATCGCGCTACAAGCGGGCCTGAGCTTCGCGCTGATCATCGCCGCGCGGCGGCTGGGCTATTCGCAGATGGTGATGGCGGCGGCCCCCGCGCTGGCGCTGTGCGTGGCGCTCGGCGTCGGCGCGCTGGTCAAGGCGAAGCTGCTCGCGCGGCTGCTCAATGCGCCGATCAATGCGTGGCGCTGGCCGCTGATGAGCGCGGCGGGGGTCGGCTGCCTGGTCGGCGCGGCTTTCGTCGCGCTGCCCCCCAGCCTGGAATGGGTCGAACTGGTGTTCGGCGTTGCGGCGATATTGGGTGCCTATGGCGCGGTGATCTGGCGCTGGGGCTTCGGCAAGGAAGACCGGGCGCTGTTCCGCAAGGGTTAGGCGAACAGCCTGTCCCGGATCACGTTGAGGTCCGCTTCGGGTCGCGCGCCATAGTGCGAGATCACTTCCGCCGCCGCGGCTGCGCCCAGCGCCAGGCAATCCTCGACACTGCGCCCGTCGATATGCGCGGCGAGGAAGCCGGCGGCGAACAGGTCGCCCGCGCCCGTGGTATCGACGATCGTTTCGACCGGCGCGGCGGGGGCTTCATGGCGCACTCCGTCGACCACCGCGATCGCGCCCTTTTCGCTGCGGGTCGAGACTAGCACCGGCACCTTGGCGCTGATTGCCGCGACCGCGCCGTCGAAATCGTCGATCTGCGCCAGCGACTGGATTTCCCCCTCATTGGAGAAAAGGATGTCGATCAGCCCCTGATCGATCAGGTCGAGGAAATCGGCGCGATGGCGGTCGATCACGAAATTGTCGGATAGGGTGAAGGCGACCCGGCGGCCCGCGTCGCGCGCGGTGGCCATGGCGGCACGCATCGCGGCGCGCGGCTGCTCGGGGTCCCACAAATAACCCTCCAGATAGAGGATGGAAGCCGACCGGATCAGGTCCGCGTCCAGCGCGGCTGCGGGCAGGAACTGCGACGCGCCCAGGAAGGTGTTCATCGTGCGTTGCGCGTCGGGCGTCACCAGGATCAGGCAGCGGGCGGTCGGCACGTCGCTGGACAAGGGCGCGGTGGTGTAGCGGATGCCGAGCGCGCGCACGTCATGCGCGAACACGCCGCCCAACTGGTCGTCGCAGACCTGGCCGATGAACCCGCAGCTTTTGCCCAGCGCGGCAAGGCCCGCCAGCGTATTGGCGGCCGAACCGCCACTGATCTCCATCGCCGCGCCCATGTCCGCATATAGCGATGTCGCCATGTCCGCGTCGATCAGCTGCATGCCGCCCTTGGTCAGCGCATGTTCAGCCAGAAACGCGTCGTCGCTGCGAGCGATCACGTCGACGATGGCATTGCCGATGGCGACGACGTCGAGCGTGGCGGGGGCGATATCTGGCAAGGGGCTATATCCTAAGCTGGAAAAGAGTTGGCGCTGTCTATCGGCGCAAAGGGGTCGGCGCAAGCAGCGCCGATTGACGGATCGCGCCCTGAGCGGGATAGGGGATCGCGATGATCATATCGGCGCTATTTCGGGCCTTCCCCCAGATTTTTTCGGCCCCGGCGCGCGGGTTGCTGGCGCGCACGCTGTTGCTCACCCTGTTGCTCTTCGCGCTGCTGGGCGTGGCGCTGTGGTGGGGGATCGGTGCTTTCGTGGCGTGGATGGGCTGGCGCACCGGCGCTGGCTTCGCCGAGGCGGCCGCCACGGCGCTGTTTGCGATCCTGGCCTTCTGGCTGTTGTTCCGGGCCATCGCGATGGCGGTGATGGGCTTTTTCGCCGATGCGATCGTCATCGCGGTGGAGGAACGCGACTATCCGACGGCAGCCGCCGCCGCGCGCCCGGTCAGCGTCGCAGCGGGGCTGCGTTTTGCGCTGCGTTCGCTGGCCCGCACGATCGGCTGGAATCTGCTGGCGATGCCGCTTTATGTCGTGCTGCTGGTAACAGGTGTCGGAACGATCGGGCTGTTCCTTGCGCTTAACGCCTATCTGCTGGGGCGCGACCTGGCCGAGATGGTCGAGCCGCGCCATCCCGACCTGCCGCCGATCGGCCGGGCCAGTCGCTGGCTGATGGGCCTCGCTTCGGCGCTGCTGTTCCTGGTGCCGGTCGTAAACCTGCTTGCGCCGATCTGGAGCGCGGCTATGGCCGTGCATATGCTGCACGGACGCAAGAGGAAAACGCCATGACCCGCCTGTTCCCGGTTATGGCGCTGCTGATGCTGTCCGCCTGCGGCGCGGCGGTGCCCGGACCCCAGCCGATCCGTGTCGCCCCGGCCGGGCCGCCTGCCAGCGCCTTCACCCAGACCGGGCCGATGATGGGGCTGGACGCGCGCCGCCTGACCCAGATGTTCGGCACGCCGCGTCTCGACATTCGTGAACGCAGCGTGCGGAAATTGCAGTTCGCCAATGGCCGCTGCGTGCTCGATACCTATCTCTACAGTCCAGCACAGGGGAAGGAGCCGGTCGTGACCCATGTCGACGCACGCACGCCCCTGGGCATCGATACCGACCCGGCCGCCTGCGCGACGGCGCTTCAGGCCAAGCAGCCATGAACCGCCAGCCATGAACAGACTCCGCGCCTTCCTCGATCCCTTTCTGCTGGCGCTGGTCGGGACGGTCGTGCTTGCCTCGTTGCTACCCGCGCGCGGGCAGGCGGCGGATATTGTGGGCATCGCCGCCAATGTCGGCATCGTCCTCCTCTTTTTCCTGCATGGCGCGCGGCTGTCGCGGCAGGCGGTGCTGGACGGCGCGAAGGCGTGGAAGCTGCATCTGGCGACGCTGGGCAGCACCTATATCTTCTTCCCGATATTGGGCTTGGGCATCGCGGCGATCCCCGGCGTGCCGCCGCTGGTCGGCATGGGGTTGTTGTTCCTCACGCTGCTGCCTTCCACCGTCCAATCCTCGATCGCCTTCACCTCGATCGCGCGGGGCAATGTCGCTGCCGCCGTGGTCAGCGCCTCCTTCTCCAACCTGATCGGCATCCTATTGACGCCGCTGCTGGTCGCGCTGCTGATGCATACGGGCGGCGCGGGCGGCCCTTCGATCGAAGCGGTCGAAAAGATCCTGCTGCAACTGCTGCTGCCCTTCGTTTTGGGTCATTTGCTGCGGCCCTGGATCGGCGGCTTCGTGACGCGCAACAAGGTGTGGCTGAGCCGGGTCGATCGCGGGTCGATCCTGCTCGTGGTCTATAGCGCGTTCAGCGCGGCGGTGGTCGAAGGGATTTGGCAACGGCTTTCCGGCGCCGAACTGGCAATGATCGCGGCGCTGTGCGTCGCCCTGCTGGCACTGGTGCTGCTCGTCACGTTCCTGCTGGGCAAGCTGCTCGGTTTTTCGCGCGCCGACGCGATCGTGCTGCAATTTTGCGGGTCCAAGAAAAGCCTCGCCTCGGGCGTGCCGATGGCAGGGGTGCTGTTCCCGGCGGCCAGTGTCGGGCCGATCCTGTTGCCGCTGATGCTGTTTCACCAGATCCAGTTGATCGCCTGCGCCGTGCTTGCCCGCCATTATGGTGCGCGGATAGACGAAGATTCCGTGTCTGGTGCGGAACAAACCGCATAACTGGGTTTTTCTGGAGGTTGAACGGGATCATTTCGTCCCCAGCTTCGTCTGGCATAACATAAGCCAAGCACAGGGGTAGTCCATGACAACGGAAAACGGCTTTTCGAGGCGCGGCCTCCTGCGCGGCGGGGCGGTGCTGGCTGCGGCGGCACCAGCGATGGGAAGCACGCTGGCCGCGCCGCCCCAGCCATCCAAGGGAGGCGGCATGATATCGGTATCGCTGACGATCAATGGCGAGGATCGCCATCTGGACCTCGACCCGCGCACCACGTTGCTGGACACGTTGCGCGAGCATCTGCACCTGACCGGCACCAAGAAGGGGTGCGACCATGGCCAGTGCGGTGCCTGCACGGTGATCGTGGAAGGGCGGCGGATCAATAGCTGCCTGACGCTGGCGGTGATGCATGATGGCGACAAGGTGACGACGATCGAGGGGCTGAGCACGCCCGAGCGGCTGCACCCGATGCAGAAGGCGTTCGTGGTCCATGACGGCTATCAATGCGGTTATTGCACGCCGGGGCAGATCTGTTCGGCGGTGGCTGTGCTGGACGAGATTGAGGCGGGCATCCCTAGCCATGTTAGCGCGGATTTGAACAAGGTCGCCTTTTCCGACGCCGAACTGCGCGAGCGGATGAGCGGCAATATCTGCCGGTGTGCCGCTTATCCCAACATCATCGCCGCGATGCGCGACGTTGCCGGAAAGGATGTCGCATGAAGCCCTTTACCTATCATCGCGCGACCAGTGTGGAGGATGCGGTCCAGACCGCCGGTCAGACGCAGGGCGCACGCTTCATTGCGGGCGGCACCAATTTGCTCGACTTGATGAAGCTGCAAATCGAGACGCCGACGATGCTGGTCGATGTCAACCGGCTGGGCCTCGACCGGATCGAGAATACCGGCGATGGCGGACTGCGTATCGGCGCGATGGTGCGCAATACCGATCTGGCGGCGGACAAGGTGGTGCGCAAGGATTATGCGGTGCTGAGCCGTGCGCTGCTGGCGGGCGCGTCTGGCCAGTTGCGCAACAAGGCGACGACCGCAGGCAACCTGCTCCAGCGCACCCGCTGCACTTATTTCTACGATGTCCGCATGCCCTGCAACAAGCGCAAGCCGGGCAGCGGCTGCGCGGCGTTGAAAGGGTTCAATCGCAATCTGGCGATCATGGAAACCAGCGAGAGCTGCATAGCCACCCATCCGTCCGACATGGCGGTGGCGATGCGGCTGCTCGACGCCGGGGTCGACACGATGGCGGCGGACGGCACCCGCCGGACCATCCCGATCGCCGATTTCCACCGCGCGCCGGGCGACACGCCGCAGGTGGAAAATGCGCTGAAGGCCGGCGAACTGATCGTGTCGGTCACGTTGCCCGCGCCGGTCAAGGGCACGCATATCTATCGCAAGGTGCGCGACCGCGCGTCCTATGCTTTCGCGCTGATTTCGGTCGGGGCGATCCTGGGCAAGGACGGCAGCGGGCGGTTTGCGTTCGGTGGGCTTGCGCCACGGCCATGGCGCGTCGCCGCAGGGGATCAGGCTACGTCCCTGGGTGCCAAGGCCGTTGCCGAAGCCGCACTGGCGAACGCGCGCACGACCGAGCAGAATGATTTCAAGAAGACACTCACGACGCGAACGATCGCGTCGGTGATGAGGGAGGCACGGGCATGAAGTTCGACACGCCGGCCACCGCCAACCCGATCGATCGCGGCCGCGTGATCGGCATTCCGCATGATCGCATTGACGGTCCCGCCAAGGTGACGGGCCGTGCGCCCTATGCCTATGAACGGCATGACGTCGCACCCAACCCTGCCTATGGCTGGGTCGTCGGATCGGCGATCGCCAAGGGGCGGGTGGTCGCGATCGACACGCGCGCCGCCGAAGCATCGCCTGGCGTCATCGCGGTCGTCACCCATGCCAATGCGGGAAAGCTGGGCAAGGGCAATTTCAATACCGCGCACCTGCTGGGCGGTCCGAAAATCGAACATTATGAGCAGGCGCTGGCGCTGGTCGTCGCCGACAGCTTTGAAAATGCCCGCGCCGGAGCCGCTTTGGTGGCGATCGACTATGCCGCCGAGCCGGGCAAGTTTGACCTCGCCGTCGAGCGCGCGAACGCGGTGAAGCCGCCGGTGGGTGGCTTTGGCGACGCACCCGATACCGCCGTTGGCGATTTCGCTGCCGCCTTCGCGAGGGCCAGCGTCAAGATCGACCAGACATATAGCACCCCGGACCAGAGCCATGCGATGCTGGAGCCGCATGCCACCACGGCCGCCTGGACCGGCGACAAGTTGACGCTGTGGACCGCCAACCAGATGATCGCCTGGAGCGTGGGCGAAGTGGCCAAGACGCTGGGCATTCCCAAGGAGAATATCCGGCTGGTCTCCCCCTATATCGGCGGGGGCTTTGGATCGAAGCTGTTCCTGCGCGCCGATGCGCTGCTCGCCGCGCTGGGCGCGAAGGCGACCGGCCGTCCGGTCAAGGTCGCTTTGGCCCGCCATCAGATTCCCAATAATACGACGCACCGCCCCGCGACGATCCAGCGCATCCGGATCGGTGCCGACAAGGATGGCGTGATCGACGCGATCGGCCATGAGGTATGGTCGGGCGATCTGCCGGGCGGCAGTCCCGAAACCGCCGCGCAGCAGACCCGCCTCCTCTATGGCGGCGCGAATCGCATGACCGCGCACCGGCTCGCCGTGCTCGACCTGCCCGAAGGCAATGCGATGCGCGCGCCCGGCGAAGCGGTGGGCCTGCTCGCGCTGGAAGTGGCGATGGACGAGCTGGCCGAAGCCTGCGGCGTCGATCCGGTCGAACTGCGCATCCGCAACGATGTGCAATATGACCCCGAGGCGGGACCGCAGCGCCCCTTTTCCAGCCGGAAGCTTGTGGAATGCCTGCGCCAGGGGGCCGATCAGTTCGGGTGGAACAAGCGCAATGCCAAACCGGGCCAGGTGCGCGACGGCCGCTGGCTGGTCGGCATGGGCATGGCGTCGGCGTTTCGCAACAACCTGACCGGCGATTCGGGGGCGCGGGTGGGTGTCGATCCACAGGGGCGCATCATCGTCGAAACCGACATGACCGACATCGGCACGGGAAGTTACACGATCATTGCGCAAACGGCGGCAGAGATGCTGGGCGTGACCGTGGTCGACGTGACCGTGCGGCTGGGCGACAGCCGTTATCCGGTGTCGGCGGGATCGGGTGGCCAATGGGGGGCGAACAGCTCGACAGCGGGTGTCTATGCCGCCTGCGTTGCCTTGCGGAATGCACTGGCGGAAAAAGCGGGCTATCCCGCCGATCAGGCACAGTTTGACGACGGCCTGATCAAGCTGGGCAATAAATCGCAGAAGCTGGCCGCGCTTGTCGGCCGGGACGGGCTGTGGGCCGAAGACAAGATGCAGTTTGGCGACCTCACCAAGCGTTATGCGCAGGCGACCTTCGGCGCGCATTTCTGCGAAGTCGGTGTCGATATCGACACCGGCGAGGTGCGCGTGCGGCGGATGGGCGGCGCTTTTGCGGCTGGGCGCATCCTCAATCCCAAATCGGCGCGCAGCCAGGTGATCGGTGCGATGACGATGGGCGTCGGTGCGGCCTTGATGGAGGAATTGACGGTCGACACCCGCTTCGGCTTCTTCGTCAATCACGACATGGCCGAATATCATGTGCCGGTCCATGCCGACATTCCGCATCAGGACGTGCTGTTCGTCGATGAACTGGACGATAAAAGTTCGCCGATGAAGGCCAAGGGCGTGGGCGAACTGGGGATATGCGGTGCGGGTGCGGCGGTGGCCAATGCCATCTATAACGCGACCGGCATCCGTTTGCGCGATTATCCGATGACGCTCGACAAGCTGCTCGCGCAATCGGCAGGAACAGTCATGGCCTGACGCGATGGGGAGGGGGCAAACCCCTCCCCCTTGCGCTATTCGTCGTCGTCGCTGTCCGTATCGCCCAGATAATCTTCCTCATCGTCCATCTTCGTCTCGCCGGCAAAAGCGTCGAAGTCGATTCGTCCGGAACGGTTCATTTCCTCCATCTTGTCGACCAGGTCTGGCACATCGTCGGGGATGATCTGCGCCGGATTGGTCGTCCCGCCATGCTCGCTGTCTTCGGAAAGGTCGGTCGAACGGAGCCGGGCATCGTCGGCCACATCGTTCGCCTGCGTGCCCCTGTCGTTTTGCTCGTCATTCTCTTCGTCGATGTCGGCAAGGGGCGTCTGGTCGGGGCTGTTCATGGCAATCTCCTGGCGGGTTTGCCTATCAACGGTCGGCGCAGCCGCCCGTTCCGGCGGTCAGCACCAGGGCCGTCGCGATCCTTCCCAGGGCCGCGCCATTCCTTCGTCCACCAGCATCCCGCCGATCGACGTGCCGCCGCGCGTCACCACCCGCAAGCGCCGCCCGTAGCGGTCCACGTCGCGATCAGCACTCTCCAGCGTGAATGGCCCGGCGTTGAGCAGATCCTGCAACCGGCCGGTCGCGCGCGCGCCCAAAGCGCCTTCCGCCGCGCAACGCGGCCCGTGCGTTTCGGGCGTGTCGATGTCGGCGATCCGGTATCGTTGCCCGTGCAGCCAGAATGTGTCACCATCGACCACGCAATTGGTGCCGCCGCCCGAATGACAAAAGCCGAACTGCGCGGAGAGCGCATCGCGTGATGTGACGGTGGGCGGCTCGTACCGCCCCATCATGTCCTCCAGGCCCGGCCCGACGCTGGGTGCCAGCCATCCTGCAAAGAAGGCCAGCATCAGCAGGTTGAAGATGGTGACGCCGGAGGGATTCCATCCTGCCCGCCGTGTACGGCTGGTCCTGCGTCGCGCTTTGCCATTTTTTATATATGTCGCCATGCGTCAGGCTTAGCCCCGCGCCTGCCAACAATGGCTTAAACCGCATCCGTTTTTCCGCCGTTTCGGCTGGACAGGGGGTTGCCGTCGATGCACAAGCCGCGCCGACACACCCCCTATGATATAGGTCATCCCATGCCTCGCACCCTCATCTCCTCGGGCTCGCCTTTCGAGGCGCAGGTCGGTTATTCGCGCGCCGTCGTTCAGGGCGACTGGTGCTTCGTCGCGGGTACCACCGGCACCGACCCGGAAACCAAGGTGATGCCGGACAGCGTCGCCGATCAGGCCGCCAATGCGCTCAAGGTCATCGGCGCTGCGCTTGCACAGGGCGGGTTCAGCTTCGCCGATATAGTGCGGGCCACCTATTATATCACCGACCCGTCCTATTGGGACCAGATCGGCCCGCCGCTCGGCGCGGTGTTCGGCGACATCCGCCCTGCCGCCACCTGCGTCGTCGCTGGCCTCATCAGGCCGGACATGAAGATCGAAATCGAAGTCACCGCCTTCAAAGGTTGAAAATCATGATCACCATGTATGGCATCAAAAATTGCGACACGATCAAGAAGGCCCGCAATTTCCTGGATAATGAGCGCGTATCCTATAGCTTCCACGACTATAAGGTGTCGGGCGTCGACAAGGGCAAATTGGAGGAATGGGTGATGGAGCATGGTTGGGAAACCATCCTCAACCGCTCGGGCACGACCTTCAAGGCGCTGGACGCAGGCGACAGGGCGCATATCGATTCGGACAAGGCGATTGCGCTGATGATCACCAACCCTTCGATGATCAAGCGGCCGATCCTGGATACGGGACGGGAGACGATCGTCGGGTTCAAGGCGACGACCTATGAGAATGCGCTGGCGGGCGTGAAGGCGTGAGCCGCCATGGTCTGCTTCGGGCATGTCTTCTCCTGCTCGGTCTGCTGACCATGACCCCTGCCATCGCCGAACCCATGATTATCGCGCATCGCGGTGCCAGCGGCGAGCGGCCCGAACATACGCTGGCCGCCTATGAACGCGCGATCGACCAGGGTGCGGACTTCATCGAGCCTGATCTGGTCCTGACCAAGGACGGCGTACTCGTCGCCCGGCACGAAAATGAGATCAGCGGCACCACCGACGTCGCCGACCATCCCGAATTTGCCGATCGTCGCACGACAAAGCAGATCGACGGGCAGGCTATGAGCGGCTGGTTCACCGAGGACTTCACCCTCGCCGAACTGCGCACGCTGCGCGCCCGCGAACGGCTGCCCGATATGCGTTCCGCCAACAGGCGGTTCGACGGGCTGTACCCGGTGCCGACCTTCGAGGAGATATTGCAACTGGTCCGCGCGAAGGAGGCGGAGGCCGGGCGGCGGATCGGCCTCTACCCCGAAACCAAGCATCCAAGCTATTTCGCGGGTATCGGCCTGCCCCACCAGGCGCCATTGCTGGCGCTGCTGGACCGTTATGGCTATGCGACCGAAGCGGACCCGCTGTTTATCCAGTCGTTCGAGGTCGGGAATCTCAAGGCGTTGCGCGCGTCCTCCCGGCTGCGCCTCATCCAGTTGGTCGATGCGGAAGGCGGCCCCGCCGACCTGCCGGGCACCCCATATGCCGACATGCTGAGCATCGAGGGGCTGAAGGCGATTGCAGACTATGCCGATGGCGTCGGCCCCTCGGCGGCACTGGTCTGGACGCCCGAAGGCGCGACCGCGCTGGTCGGTCGCGCGCATGATGCGGGGTTGCAGGTCCATGTCTGGACGCTGCGGATGGAAAACAGCTTCCTGCCCTCCCTGTTTCAGCGACCCGACGATCCGCTGGGCCGGGGCGATTTCGCCGCTTATGTCCGGGCGATGGCGGCAACCGGCGTGGATGCGCTGTTTAGCGACTTCCCGGCGCAGGCGCGCGCGGCGTTAAGCACAACGCCGCAATAATATCGCCGATATCGCCCGCTCCACCCCCCAATCGAACCGATGTGCGAACTGTTTGTTGCCGTGACTTGCCAAACCGCCCGGCCCGGCGAATAACGGACCCATGCTGTCGCAGAAGACCCGTTACGCCATCCGCGCGCTCCAGCATCTGGCCGATCGTTACCGCCAGGGACCGGTGCCGCTGAACGAGATCGCCACGCGGCAGAATATTCCCTCCAAATTCCTGACCGTCATCCTGTCCGAATTGTCGCGCGAGGGGCTGGTCGCGACCCAGCGCGGTCGCGACGGGGGCTACTGGCTGGCATTGTCGCCGGTGGACGTGAGTTATGGCGATATCGTCCGGCTGACCCGAGGATCGCTGGCCCTTACCCCCTGCGCCAGTCGCTTCGCGCATGAAAGCTGCACCAACTGCCTGCCCGAATCGGAATGCCGCCTGCACAAGGTGATGCTGCGCGTGCGCGACGAGACCGCCAGGGTGCTGGACAGTATCAGCCTGGCCGAAGCTTTCGCCGTTGAGTGAAGGGGCCAGACGAACAGGGCTTGTTTAGCCGCTGTTGGTCCGCCACATCGGGGGCATGACCACACAGCCCCCGCTCAAGGCCGCCCTGATCCCTGTCACGCCGTTGCAACAGAATTGCACGCTGTTCTGGTGCACCCAGACGATGAAGGGCGCTTTCGTCGATCCGGGCGGCGACCTGCCCAAGTTGAAGGCCGCCGCCGCCCAATATGGCGTGACCATCGAAAAGCTGCTCGTGACCCATGGTCACCTCGACCATTGCGGGCAGGCGGGGATGCTGGCGAAAGACCTGGGCGTGACGATCGAAGGGCCGCATGAGGATGATCGTTTCTGGATCGACCAGCTTGGCGAAAATGGCGTCAAATGGGGCATGGTCGGGGAAAGTTTCGAGCCGGACCGCTGGCTGGTCGATGGCGATCAGGTGACGGTCGGGAATCTCGTTCTCGACGTGCTCCATTGCCCCGGTCATACGCCCGGCCATGTCGTATTCCACCATGCGCCCAGCAAGCTGGCTATCGTCGGCGACGTGCTGTTCCAGGGATCAATCGGGCGCACCGATTTTCCGCGCGGCAATCATGGCGATCTGATCGACGCGATCACCGGCAAGCTGTGGCCGTTGGGCGGCGAAACCGCCTTCGTGCCCGGCCATGGCGAAATGAGCACCTTCGCTCGGGAACGGCAGAGCAATCCCTTCGTCGCCGACTCGGTTCTGGCGCGCGGCTAAACCTGGGCGGCCAGCGCCGGTGGGGCAGGGACTTCGCGCGTGCCGCTATAGGCCGCATAGAGCGCCGTGCCCGCAAGGCCCAGCATCACGATCAGGGTCAGCATGATGCCGCCTGCGCGGGTTGCGGTGGGGGTGTCGGCATCCATGCCCAATGCGTGACCGATCCGACCGACCAGATAGACCAGTGCGGCGATCCACAGCCAGAGCGACGCGCCCAGCGCCATTTCAACAAGGGCGAAGAGAATCACCACCAGCGGCGTATATTCGATGAAATTGGCGTGCGCCCGCATGCGCCGCGCCAGCAGGTCGTTGCCGCCGTCGCCATGCAGCACCTTGCCGGTCATGCGCAGCCGCGAACAGCGCAGCGCGAGCCAGAAGTTGAGTATCGCGCAGGCCGCGGCCAACGTGAGCGTGATCGGTAGCAGCATCCCCTATTTTGTCCTTTTCCTGAAAGGCGGCAGGATGATGGAAGGGCCGTCCGTGCACAAGGAAGGACTTGCACCCTGAACAAAAAACGCTATAGGCGCAGGGCTTCGCGATCAACCGGGCCGCATATGGGTCTGCGGCTTTACCGCCGTCGGCATTCCATTTTCGGTATCTGGCCAGTCGCTCCAACAATCACGGAATACAGGTGCCGATATGGCTGTCCCCAAAAGGAAAACGTCCCCGTCCAAGCGCGGCATGCGCCGCAGCCATGATTCGCTGAAGGTCGAGGCATTCAACGAATGCTCGAACTGCGGCGAACTCAAGCGCCCGCACAATCTGTGCGACGCCTGCGGCCATTATAACGGCCGCGAAATCCTCGCCGTCGGGGCGTAATTTACACGTCTACCGATCCCAGAAGGGGTGAAAAAGTGAGCAGCCAACCGCGAATCGCAATCGACGCGATGGGCGGCGATGATGGCGTGCGCGTGATGCTGGCGGGGGCCGCTCTCGCCCGCCACCGCCATGACGGATTGCGTTTCACCCTGTTCGGCGACGAGACGCAGATCAAGGCGGCGCTCGACAATCACCCCAATCTGCGCGCAGCGTCTGACATCGTCCATGCCGATACGGTGATTCAGGGGTCGGACAAGCCCAGCGCGGCGATCCGCAAGAAGACCAGCTCGATGAGCATGGCGATCGCGGCGGTGAAATCCGGCCAGGCCGGTGCCGCCGTTTCGGCTGGCAATACCGGCGCGCTGATGACCATGGCGAAGGTCGCGCTGCGCACCATGCCCGGTGTTGATCGGCCCGCGCTCGCCGCGATGCTCCCGACACTCGGCGCGAACGATGTCATCATGCTGGATCTTGGCGCGAACACCGAATGCGACGCGCGCAACCTGGTGCAATTTGCGGTGATGGGTGCGGCCTATGCGCGAATCGCGCTGGACCTGGAACGCCCGCGCGTCCGCCTGATGAATATCGGCACCGAAGATCTGAAGGGCACCAACGAGATTCGCGATGCCGCCGCGATCCTGCGCCAGGCCGACCTGCCGATGGCGTTCGAGGGTTTTACCGAGGGCGACAAGATCGGTCGTGGCGACACGGACGTGATCGTCTGCGATGGTTTTTCGGGCAATATTGCGCTGAAGACGGCGGAGGGAACGGCGCGTTTCGTCACTGACGTGCTGCGCCGGGCCTTTACCAGTTCGCTCCGTTCCAAGCTGGGCTTCCTGATTTCCAAGCCGGCGATGCACATGCTCAAACATCATCTCGACCCCAATAACCATAATGGCGCGGTCTTTCTGGGCCTCAACGGGGTCGTGGTGAAAAGCCACGGCAATGCCGATGCCAAGGGTGTGGCCAACGCCGTCCACGTCGCCGCCCGCCTGCTGGAGGAGGACATTACCCGGCGGATCGCCGCCGATATGGCCAATCTTCAGAGCTTTTCGCAGGCCCCTACGCGGGTGGAGATGGCCGCAAAGTGATTCGCCGTTCGGTTCTTCTGGGGACGGGTTCAGCCCTGCCCGCGCGCGCCGTTTCCAATGCGGAACTGGCGCAGACCGTCGATACGACCGACGAATGGATCGTCGAGCGCACCGGCATCCGCAACCGCTACGTCGCTTCCGATGGGGAGACCACGGCCACGCTGGCGACGCAGGCCGCGCGGGCGGCGCTGGATGCGGCAGGGATCGCGCCGGGCGACATCGACCTCATCATCCTGGCGACAGCCACGCCGGACCAGACTTTCCCCGCCAGCGCGACTCTGGTGCAGGCGGCGCTGGGCATCGATGATTGCGTCGCCTTCGACGTTGCGGCGGTCTGCTCGGGCTTTCTCTATGCGCTGACCGTGGCGGACAGCATGATCCGGTCGGGCGCGGCCAATCGGGCGATCGTCATCGGATCGGAAACCTTCAGCCGCATTCTCGACTGGGAAGACCGCACGACCTGCGTCCTGTTCGGCGATGGCGCGGGCGCTGTGGTGTTGGGTGCCGAGGAAAGCGAAGACGGCAGGCGCGGCATCCTTGCCGCCAAGCTCCATGCCGACGGCCGTCATAACCAGCTTCTCTATGTCGATGGCGGTCCGTCGACCACCGGCACCGTCGGCAAGCTGCGGATGAAGGGGCAGGAAGTCTTCCGCCATGCCGTCACCAACCTGGCTTCGGTCCTGACCGAGGTGATGGCGATCGCCGATCTTTCCGCGCAGGATATCGATTGGCTGATCCCGCATCAGGCCAATGCCCGTATCCTCGATGCGACCGCGCGCAAGCTCAAATTGTCGCCTGGCAAGGTGGTGGTTACGGTCGATCAGCATGCCAACACATCCGCCGCATCGGTGCCTCTGGCGCTCGACGTCGCGGTACGCGACGGGCGGGTGAAGCCGGGCGACCTGCTGGTGCTCGAAGCGATGGGCGGCGGCTTCACTTGGGGTGCCTGCGTCCTGCGGGTCTGATAGTCCGCCCCCTATAAACGTCCCGTCCCGATATTATTCAATCCTTACAGGCATGAACTTGCCGAATCGGTGCGGATGCCGCACATTCGGTCTGGATCATGCGCGCCCGATGGTCCGTGGGGGATTGGGCGCATTAGGGGACCGGATGAGCAGCAATGGAACCTTGACCCGGGCGGACCTGGCCGAAGCGGTCAACCGTCATATCGGCCTGTCCCGCGCGGATGCCGCCGCGATCGTCGAATCGATCCTCGATCATATGTGCGACGCCTTGGAGAAGGGCGAAAATGTGAAGATATCCAGCTTCGGCACCTTCGTCCTGCGCGACAAGACCGAACGGATGGGTCGCAATCCCAAGACCGGGATCGAAGTGCCGATCGAACCGCGTCGCGTCCTCACCTTCCGGGCCAGCCAGTCGATGCGCGATCGGGTTGCGGGGGACTGAGTTTTTAGCTGCGCTGGTGCAGGCTCCCGACACAATGCTAAATTCTTACCAAGGTTGACCTTTTAGGCCCCTTGGGTGCAACAATAGCGTCATGGAAAAGGCTGATGGCGCATTTTTGACGATCAGCGAGCTGGCGACCGACCTTGGCCTGCCCCAGCATATATTGCGCTATTGGGAAACGCGCTTCCCTCAACTTCGCCCACTCCAGCGTTCGGGCAACCGCCGCTATTATCGCCCGGCGGACGTTGCGCTGGCGCGTCGCATCAACCAACTGCTCCATGTCGAAGGCTTCACCGTCCGCGGTGCGCAGAAGGCGCTGGGAGAATCTGGGGCCGAGCCGTCGCCGCTTCCTGCGCAGGGTGAAGAGGGGACTCTGATATCCCGTCTCGAATCGATTCGCGCTACGCTGGCCGGTGCCATCGGCGGCTGAAGCCCTGCTACAGCGTCCGCGCGTAGATCATGTCCTCAAACGGCACATCGCCCACCATGAAGGTGGTGACGCCAATCTGCACAAAGCCATGGCGCGCATAGAAACGCCGCGCCCGGTCATTTTGCGGATAGACCGCGAGGAGCAGCCGTGTCGCCCCGCGTGCCCGCGCCGCCTCTACCACCAATGCCATCAGCGCGTCGCCATGCCCGCCGCCCTGCCATCCCGCGAGCAGGTAGATGCGCTTGAGTTCGATATCGCCCCCATCGGTCAGCCCCGATACTGGCAAGGCCGACGGGGTGATGATGGCATAGCCCACAGGCGCGCCGAGCGGTGTCTCGCCGATCAGGACGGTCTGCGCACTGTCCGCGATCGCCGCCGCATAATGGTCTTGTCCATGGGCCTTGCGGATATGTTCGATCAGCGGACCGCCCGGATGATCATGGGCAAAGCTGGCCAGGAAAGTTGCTCCACCCAGGATCGACAGCGCCGGCGCATCGGCGTGAACGGCCCCGCGCCATATGATCGGCGTCATCCTATCGCGTCTCCGGCCCCAATGCCGGGTCCAGATCGCGCGGGCGGGTGAAGCTCAGGAGCACTGCCGTCCCGGCGCCCGCGTCGGTCCAACGCTCTATCTTCAGATCCATCACCGCAAGGCTGGCGGTGGGGAACTTGATCTCCACATCCTCGCGCAGCGGATTGGCGGCATCGTCGGGCACGAGATCCAGGATCAATTCCTCCAACCCCGGATTATGGCCTGCCATCAGCGCATGGTCCGCGCTTTCGGGCAGATCGCGGATCACGTCGAACAGGGTCGGTGCGGCCGCCAGATAGATGCGCCGGTCCCACTGCGCCTCCAATATTTCGCCATAGCCTTCATAGAAAGTGTCCAGCGTCTCGCGCACGCGGACGGCGGGGGAGGCGACCAGATAATCGAAGCCCAGCTTTCTGGACCGCGCAAACTGACCGATCAGCAAAGCGGCCTTTTCCCCCCGGCGATTGAGCGGCCGGTCGAAATCGCGCGCGACGGGATCATCCCAATCGGATTTGGCGTGGCGCAACAGGGTCAGCCGCTTCATTCGATCTCCAGGTCAGCAGGGCCAATCGTGCGACCCTGATGCACCAAGCGTGCGTCAAGGCCAAGACCGTCGGCCCCATTATCGGCACTGACCATGATAATCGCCTCATCGAGCGGCACGCGGCGGATCGGTACGCCCGGCGGAAAGGCGCTGAGCAGACGCGAAGGCATGGCCGCCGAGAGAATCACGAAATTGCCCCGGTCGCCCGCGCGGCGGATGAGCCGGCCGAATGCCTGCGCCAGCCGCGCGCGAATCAGCCGGTCGTCGAACGCGCCCCCGCCGCCTGCGAGTCGCCGCGCCGCGTGCAGCACCGTGGGCTTGGGCCAGGGCACCCCCTCCATCACCACCAGCCGCAGCGAATGGCCGGGCACGTCCACGCCGTCACGCAACGCATCGGTGCCCAGGAGCGATGCCCGCGGATCGTCGCGGAAGATATCGACCAGCGTGCCGGTATCCATCGGATCGACATGCTGCGCGTAGAGCGGCAGCCCGGCGCGTGCCAGCCGGTCGGCGATCCGCGCATGAACGGTGCGCAGCCGCCGGATCGCGGTGAACAGCCCGAGCGTCCCGCCGCCCGCCGCCTCGATCAGCCGGGCATAGGCACCCGACAGCGCCGCCATGTCGCCGCGTTTGATGTCGGTGACGATCAGCACCTGCGCGTTGCTGGCATAGTCGAACGGGCTTTCCGCCTCGAACCGCGCCGCGCCGCGCGGCAGGTGGATCGACCCGCTGCGGGTTTCGGCGCTGTCCCAGTCGCCGCCGCCCTTCAGCGTCGCCGACGTGACGATGACGCCATGGGCGGGCTTCAGCACGACTTCGGCCAGCGGTCGGGTCGGGTCGAGCCAGTGGCGATGCAGCCCGATATCATATTCGCGCCCCTCGAACCGGTCGACCGCCAGCCAGTCGACATGGTCGGGGTCCACAGGTCCACCGATTCGCGCCAGCAGCGCCAGCCAGGCGGCCAGCAGGTCGCAGCGCCAGCCGAGCGAGGCGACAGCCCCCTCGATCCGCGCCCGCGCCGCGCCGTCGAGCCAGTCGGGTGCATCCTCGATCACCGCCTCCAGCCGCTTGGCGAGGCGCGTCAGCGGGCGCAGCAGCCCGTCGAGCGCCTGCGCGGCTTCCTGGGCGGCATCGATCAGCGCGCCGTCCGGCTCGGCCAGTTCGGTCTCCATCCCATAGCCCGCGTCGGTCTCCCCGGCATCGGCGGCGCCTGCATAGACGGTACCGCGCGCGGCGGCGAGCAGCCGCTCGACCGGCCCGAACGCCTCGCCCGCCACGATACGCTTGAGCCACTCGTCGCCCGGCAGAGCCTCGGCCGCGCGCCGCGCCGTCTCGATCGCCTCGCCGCCTTCCACATCATAGCTTGCGACATCGGACAGCCGCGCCGCCAGCCCGCGCCGCCGCCCCCGGCTATTGCCCTCCGGCCCGATCACCCAGCGCCGCAGCTCGATCGCCTCCTGTCCCGACAGCGCGACCGAAAAGGTCGAATCGGCGGCGTCGAACAGATGATGGCCTTCGTCGAAGATGATCCGGCTCGGCCGCTGCCCGCTCTCCCGCCCGCGTGCGGCATTGATCATCACCAGCGCATGATTGGCGATCACGATGTCGGCTTCGGCGGAGGCCCGCGCGGCCCGTTCGATGAAGCATTTGCGATAATGGGGGCAGCCCGCATAGACGCACTCGCCGCGCCGGTCGGTCAGCGCGGTCGATCCGTTGCGGCGGAACAGGGTGGGCAGCCAGCCGGGCAGATCGCCGCCGACCATGTCGCCGTCCTTGCTATAGGCCGCCCAGCGCGCCACCAGTTGTGCCAGCACCGCCGCGCGGCCCTGAAACCCGCCCTGAAGCGCGTCCTCCAGGTTGAGCAGGCAGAGATAATTTTCCCGCCCCTTGCGCACCACCACATATTTGGCGGCGGTGGCGGGGTCGGGAAACAGCCGCAGCGTCTCGCGATCGAGCTGGCGTTGCAACGCCTTGGTATAGGTGGAAATCCACACCGTCCCGCCCGCCTCGCGCGCCCAGAGCGAGGCGGGCGCGAGATAGCCCAGCGTTTTGCCGATGCCGGTGCCTGCCTCGGCGAGCAGCATATTGGGCTGGTCGCGTACCGCGCGCGGGGCAAAGGTCGCCGCCGCCGCTTCGGCATAGGCGCGCTGGCCCGCCCGCCGCTCCGCGCCCGCGCCGGTCATCATGTCCAGCCGTCCGAGCACCGCGTCGCCATCCAGCCGGATCGGGCGCGGGGCAGGGCGGGGCGCGGCTTCCTCCCATTCGGGAAGCCGCGAAAACAGCCAGCGTTCCGCCTCGCGCGGGGTGGCGATATGCGGCCCGATCAGGGGTGCCCATGGCCAGCGCAACCGGGCAAGCGCCTGCGCGCTGGTCCACGCCCCTTCGCGTTCGCGCCAGTCGTCGGCCGATAGTCGTGCGATCAGGGCCGCTGCGACCGATTGTAGCAGCGCGGGAATGTCCGATTCGCGCGCCGGAGGCGGCAGGCCCAGCGCCTCCGCCAGTCCCTTGGCGGTCGGCACGACGAAGCGCGCCGGATGGACGAACGCCCAAAGTTCCAGCAGATCAAGGCCGTTGAGATCGGGATAACCCAGCCGCTGCCCGGCCAAGGGCGCGTTCAGCATCAATATCGGGGTTTCGCCCGCCCGCGCGATCGCCTGTCCCTTGGCCAGGCCGCGCGTTTCGGCGCCTTCGCGCAACCACACGCCGCCATGGCTGGCATGAAGCGCGGGCAGGGCGGATGGGTCGATCATGCGTCCGGCTTAAACGCGCCGGAACAAAAGGGAAACCGTCTTTAATTCAGATCCCGCGTCGTCCAAAGCCCCCGCCGCCGGTAGATGCAAGCACCGCTGCGGTCGGCATGAATGTGCGGACTGGCGCAGCGGGTCGCAGCGCGGCCCGTGCCTGTTCGAGCAGATAATATAGAGGGCCGTCGCGCATCTCGAAGGGGAAGCGGATGCCCATGCGGTCGATTTCCGACCAGCGCACCGTGCCGAATACGATATGGCCGTCCAAGTCGATCTGGCACTGCGACTTGGCGGGCAGGCTGCAACCGAAAATCTGTGCGCCGCCTTCGCTCAAGTCGACGATCGTCCCTTCCAGGCTGTCGAGCACAGTGGTGATGATAATCGGGATGTCGACGACGATGCGCTCGCGGCTGCGGGAAATCTGCATAGTGCCTCCAGGGACTTGCTTATCGCGCAACAGGGTTAATAAATCCTCAACATCCATCCGGTTCGGCGCACTTTTGTAACGGTTTCCCATCGAACAGCCGTGCAAAGGCCGTTTCCTTTCGGCGCGGGCGACGGTAGGGGCAGGCCATGACCGTTTCCGACACCCTCCGCACCGCGGCGTTCGCGTCCAAGGCTTGGCCCTATGAAGAAGCGCGCAAGCTGCTCAAGCGCTACCCGGCCGATGGTCCAGACGGGGGTGCGCCGGAAAAAGGGCATATCCTGTTCGAGACCGGCTATGGCCCGTCCGGCCTGCCGCATATCGGCACGTTCAACGAAGTGCTGCGCACGACGATGGTGCGCAACGCCTTTCACGCCTTGTCCGACGTGCCGACCCGGCTGGTCGCGTTCAGCGACGATATGGACGGGTTGCGCAAGGTGCCCGACAATGTGCCCAATCAGGCGATGCTCACCGAATATCTCGGCAAGCCATTGACCCAGGTGCCCGATCCGTTCGGCTGTCATGAGAGTTTCGCGCATCATAATAATGCGACGCTGCGGGCCTTCCTCGATAGTTTCGGCTTCGATTACGAATTCGTGTCGGCGACCGAACGCTATAAGGCGGGTGCCTTCGACGATGCGTTGCGTCAGGTGTTGCGCCGTTATCAGGCGATCATGGACATCATGCTGCCGACCCTGCGCAAGGAAAGGCAGGCGACCTATTCCCCGGTGCTGCCGATCAGCCCCAAAAGCGGCATCGTATTGCAGGTGCCTGTCGAGGTGCTGGACCCCGAGACCGGCCTTATCCGCTTCGAGGATGAAGGAGAGGTCATCGAACAGTCGATCCTAGGCGGCGCGGCCAAGCTGCAATGGAAGGTCGATTGGGCGATGCGCTGGGTCGCGCTCGGCGTCGATTATGAGATGGCGGGCAAGGATCTGATCGATTCGGTCACGCAATCGTCCAAGATTTGCCGCGCGCTCGGTGCCCGCCCGCCCGAGGGCTTCAATTACGAGATGTTTCTCGACGAGAAGGGCGAGAAGATCTCCAAGTCCAAGGGCAATGGCCTGAGCCTGGAGCAATGGCTGACCTATGGCCCGCAGGAAAGCCTGGCCTTCTACGCCTATCGCGAACCGAAAAAGGCCAAGCAGCTCCATATGGGCGTCATCCCCCGCGCCGTGGATGAATATTGGCAGTTTCGCGGCAATTATGCGGCGCAGGCGATCGAGCAGCGGCTCGGCAACCCGGTCCATCATATCCATGACGGCAATCTGCCTGATGGCAAGCTGCCGGTGACGTTCGGTCTGTTGCTGAACCTGGTTGGGGTGATGGGGGACGCGACCAACGAACAGGTCTGGGGCTATCTGCGCAACTATGTCGCCGACGCCGATGCCGCGACCTATCCAGAACTCGACGCGCTGATCGGCCACGCGCTCGCCTATCATCGGGATTTCGTCGCACCCACGTTGAAGCGCCGCGCGCCAGAACCGAACGAGGCGGCGGCACTGCGTCAACTTGATGCGGAACTCGCCGCCCTTTCCGCCGATGCCAGCGTGGAGGATATCCAGAACATCGTCTATGCCATCGGCAAGGATGAAGCGTTCGGCTTTGCCGAGTTGCGCGACTGGTTCAAGGCGCTGTACCAGACGTTGTTGGGGGCCGATCAGGGACCGCGGATGGGCAGTTTCATCGCGCTCTACGGCATCGCCAACAGCCGCAAACTGATTGCCGACGCACTGGCAAGCTGAACGTAAGACGAACGGAACATTCACCTCGCAGACACGTTTTAAGCCACGGTCCACCCCCTTTCGGACTGGTGATGCGCCCCGCGCGTGTCATCGGCCGCGTCGGCCTGGAAACGGGCGGCGCGGCCACGAGGGGTAGGCGCAAACAGCAAAAGGCCCCGGATCGCTCCGGGGCCTTTCGTCATTTCAACGGGCGGGCTAGCTTACCAGAAGAAGCTGCGATGCACCTGCATCACGCGGCCGGTCCGCACATTGACCAGCATCACGTCATTATAATGGCGTACCCAGCGCATGTTCGCGCCGGGGCGCGACAGGCGATAGCGGTACGGATCGTTGATGTAATAGCGCGAACTATAATAGGCCGGGCGAAGTTGAGCGCCCGCATTCCACTGGCTGTAACGGAACGGTGCGCGCCAGTTGCCGCCACGATAGACGTCGCGATGGCTGCGGCGATAATCCCGCCAGTCCTCGCGACGCTCCTGCCTGGCTTCGCGCAGGTCGCGACGTTCCTCGCGTACGTCGCGGCGCGTGCCATGACGTTCCGCCTGACGGACATCGCGACGCTGCTCGCGCACTTCGCGGTCGCTGCGGCGGGCTTCGTTCCAGCTTTGGGCCGATGCGATGCTCGGCACTGCCGTTGCCGCCATCAAGGCCAGGATGATGAACTTACGCATATCTCTTCTCCTGCTCAGCCAAGGTGCTGAATTCTATCGGAGGAAACGCGGGCCTCGGGGGCAGGTTCCTGTCCGACCAGTCCCTTATCGGCCTGATCGGCTGAACGGACGGAGAATGATATCGTCAGTTTCCAGTCATTTATGTCGCAAAGTGTAATGCGCGCCCTCACAGCATCCATGGGCGTTCGCGAAACCATTTGGTCACGACATATTTCGTGCCCTGCTCCACGGGCCTGGCGATGTGGATGCTCTGGTCGTTAGGCGCGCCATCGCGATCCAGATTGTTCCAGACAAGCAACATGCCCTCGACCGGCGGCACCATGAATCCGCAATGGGGGAATTGCGTCTCGCCCCCGGCTTCGACCGATGACAGGTAGATCATGACCGTCCAGCAGCGTTGCCCACCGGATGTCCGCATGGCCTGCCAATAGTCGGCCGACGCCGGGAAATAATCGCAATGCGCCTTATATTCCTGGCCGACCGTATAACGCTGGCCCTGAAGCGTCTCGCCGGTATCGGCGGCGATGCCGGTCAGCGCGCAGATCCGGTCGCTGATCGCCAGCACGGTCGGCTCGTACCGGTCCAGATGGCAACTGTGGCTGGTGCGATAATCGGCATTGGCGCTGCCGGAAAACAGCGTCGAA
>CAZLSU010000040.1:0-25381 GCA_964562225.1 uncultured Sphingobium sp. | reverse complement strand
CCTATGCGCCGGAAAAATACGAATATCCGATCAACCGCTACACGATGGAAGTGAAACGCCAGCTCGACGTGCTCGACCGTCACCTCGCGACCAACGCCTATATGGCGGGCGATGAATATAGCATCGCCGATATTGCGATCTGGACCTGGTATGGCGGCCTGGTGCTGGGCCGCGCCTATGACGCAGCGGAGTTTATCGACGCCACCAGCTACAAAAATGTCCAACGCTGGGCGCAAAAGATCGACGCACGCCCGGCGGTCAAGCGCGGCCGCATGGTCAACAAAGCGAATGGACCGCTCGACGAGCAACTCCACGAACGGCACGATGCGAGCGACTTCGCAACCCGCACGCAGGACAAGCTGACGCCTGCTGGGTCCTGACCCACTCGGCCAATCGTGGTTAAGCCACTGTTCGGCGTCATTACCATAGAGTAATGGCATAGAGGCCGTGTGTTGGTCGTTACGCCCGTGCTGCATCCAGCAGCCTCGGGTTGAACGCCAGTCGAGCGGCCGCCCGGCGACCATCCGGGCAAAAAGGCCGTAGAGGAGAAGATATGAAGATCAGCCACTTGGCGCTTGCCGCCGCAGGGATGCTGTCCCTGGCCGCCTGCGCCACCACGCAGGACGAAATCGCCCCAGCGCCCCCGATAGGCCCCGGCGCGATCGCCGGCACCATCGCGGCCGATCGCGACGGCGACGGTTTTGTCGACGGCTATTATACGCCCGACGGCGTCTATCATGCGGTCCAGGGTCCACCTTGCCCGCCGCCGCCCCCGCCGCCGCCCACCCGTAAGGGGGAACGCGGCTGATCCATCCGCTGTTGCGGGCGCGGTTATCAAACCGCGCCCGCTTTTCCTGCCTTTGCCTGCCGCTGATGCTGATCGGCCTGGTGCCGGACACGGTGCTGGCGCAGCCGGGGCGGTCGGGCGCGACCGCCCCGGCCAGCATCGCATCGGAAATCCGATCGCAGACCGGCGGCAAGCTGCGCGATTTCTATGCCCCGCGCGGCTTCTGGCCGGTGTGGATAGAAGGACAGGCGATCGGACCACAGGCGCAAGACTTGCTGGCATTGATCGAAAGTGCCGAAATGGACGGCCTCGATCCGCGCGATTATGATCCGGATGGACTGCGACGGGCGATAGAGGAAGCGGACGGCGGCGATCTTCGCGCGCTCGCCCGCGCCGAACTGGCGCTGTCGCGCGCCTTCGCGGAACTGGTCGAGGACATGCGAAAGCCGGTGCGCGGCGTATCTATCCGTTATCTGGACGAAGAGTTGGAACCGCGCCGCGCCAACCCGGCCGACATATTGCGCCAGGCCGCCCTCGCGCCGTCCTTTGCCGACTATGTGCATGGCGCGGGCTGGATGAGTCCCTTCTACATGCGGCTGCGCCAGGCGCGCGCCGCCTATGACGAAAGCTGGGGCATGCTCCCCGCCATCGCGATCGATGGTGGACAGATGCTCAAGCCCGGTGCGAAAGGGGCCACCATCGCCGCCCTCCGCCGCCGCCTCGGGCTGGCCTCAGGCGACAGCTACGACAAATTGCTCGCCGCGCGGGTCCGGGCGTTCCAGGCCGATCATGGGCTGGGGGCCGATGGCGTGGCGGGGCCGCAGACGCTGGCGCTGCTCAACCGCGATCCTGCCACATTCGACCGGCTGATCGCCCTCAACCTGGAGCGCGCCCGGCTGCTGCCCGGTCCCTGGGTCAGGCATGTGGTGGTCGATGCGGCATCCGCGCGCCTCTATTATTATGACAAGGGCGCACTGGACGGCGCTATGAAGGTGGTCGTGGGGGCGAAGGAAAGCCCCACGCCCATGATGGCGGGCATGGTCCGCTATGCGACGCTCAACCCCTATTGGAACATCCCGTCCGATCTGGTGGAGCGCCGCGTCGCCCCCAGGATTCTGAAGGGCGCGAGCCTGCGCGGCATGAATTATGAAGCGCTGTCCGACTGGACCGCCGATGCGACCCCGGTGAAGCAGAGCGAAGTCGATTGGCAGGCCGTCGCCACCGGCGCGCAGGAATTGCGCGTGCGCCAATTGCCGGGCGGCGACAATGCGATGGGCCGGGTCAAGTTCATGTTCCCCAACGACCTTGGCATCTACCTGCACGACACACCCAGCCGCGACCTGTTCGCCAAGTCCGCGCGCCAGTTCAGCAATGGCTGCGTCCGGCTAGAGGATGCGCAGCGTCTGGGCCGCTGGTTCTTCGGCAAGCCGCTCAGCGTCGACGGCCGCGCGCCCGAACAGCACCAGCCCCTGCCCCGCCCGGTGCCCGTCTACCTCACCTATTTCACCGCCATCCCCGAAGGCGACGGCATACGCTTCGTCGCGGATGTCTATGGGCGCGATGAAGGTTGGGAGTAGTTAGGCATTTCAACGGGCATGTTCCCCGGCGAAGGCCGGGGCCTAGTCCCGCCATCAGAACTGGACCCCGGCCTTCGCCGGGGAACATGCCCCCAACACCAGAAAAGGCCCGTCCCACAAGGGAACGGGCCTTTTCTGAAGAAACCGGATAAGCGCGCGAACCCTGATCGGGTCCGCACCGGCTTACTTGATCTTGGCTTCCTTGAACTCGACATGCTTGCGCACGACGGGGTCATATTTGCTGAAGCTCAGCTTTTCGGTCTTCGTGCGCGGGTTCTTCTTCGTGACGTAGAAGAAGCCGGTGTCAGCGGTGCTGACTAATCTGATCTTGACGGTTGCTGGCTTGGCCATGGCCCAAATCCTTGAAGCTTAAAATCGACGAAAAAGAAAAGCGGCCCAGTCGGACCGCCCCGTTTCAGCGGTCGCCCATGATGCAGATTCGGCCCGCTGTCAAGGGTAAGAGGCATTTCTGCGGCGGCCCGCGCCACCCTTTACGGCCTCTTAACCCTCCGCGCGCATGATGCCAATCGGGGCAAAAGCGATGAAGGGACATGTCGATGCGACATGACGCGACACTGGCCATCCGGGCCGATCTGGTAAAGCGCATCGACGCGCTGGCCGGGCAACGCGGGCATCTTTCGGTGCCGCGCATCCATGACGAGGTGGACCAGATCCGCCATATCGCCCGCAGCTTCCGTTTCGATACGCTCGAAAGCCTGGCGGGCACGCTGGAAAGCGCCCTTTCGGTCAACGGCCATGACCCGGTCGTGCTCTCCTATCTCGACCTGATGCGTGAAGCCCTGGGCGATGCGTCAGCAGGGCAGATAGCCCTCGCCGTCCCGCATCCCGCCCATATCGCGCCGGTCATCGCCGCTTCGCGCCCGCCCGCCTGATCCCGCTACCCCATGGATGCCCTGCTGACCGCATTGCTCGGTTGCCTGCTGGGCGAAATGGGCGACAAGAGCCAATTGCTGCTGCTCGCGCTCGCCGTTCGTTTCAACAATAACCGTGCAGTTCTGCTTGGTGCCGCGTTCGCCGCCATCGCCAATGCCGGCATAGCCGCCGCCGCCGGTGCGGTGCTCGCGCCGATGCTGGGTGCCGACGCCCGCCTGCTGTTCGCCGCGCTCTCCGTCCTGTTCCTCGGCTTCGGCCTGCTCTGGCGGGTGAAGCGGCCCGATGTGCTGGATAGCTGGAAGATCGGCGCTTTTCTCACCACCGCGCTCGGCCTGTTCATCCTGGGCTTTGGCGACGGCCCGCAATTCCTGGTGCTGGGCATCACCACCCGCACCGGCGATCCTTTCCTCGCGGGGATCGGCGGCGCGATCGGTATCCTGGCGGTGCAAGTCCCCGTCATCCTCCTGCGCGATCATTTCTTCGCCGCCGTCCCGCTCCGCGCGATCCGGCTAGGGAGCGCGGTCCTGTTCCTGCTGGTCGGGGCGATCATGGCGCTGACGGCGCTCGCCCTTTTCTGATCGACCCGCTCCATCAGTCTGAACGATAAATTCTCCGCTGCGGGACGGCACCATCTTGACGCCCGATCATTATATGTCCGTAACCAGTTTCACGAACACAGGAGGACATCCCATGACGGCTCCCGATTTGAAGACTCCCACCGACCTTAAGAGCAATGCGACCAAGTCCGTGGCCGAAGCGCTCAATGGCGTGCTTGCCGACAGCTATGCGCTCTATTTCAAGACCAAGAATTTTCACTGGCATGTCTCCGGCCCGCATTTCCGCGACTATCACCTGATGTTCGACGAGCAGGCGACCCAGATCCTCGCGACCACGGACCTCATCGCCGAACGGGTGCGCAAGACCGGCAACACCACGCTGCGCTCGATCAGCGACATATCGCGCCACCAGAGCCTGACCGACAATGATGCCGACTATGTCAGCCCCGCCGACATGCTTAACGAGTTGCGCGAGGATAATCTGAAACTGGTCGAGGCGCTCCGCGCCACCAAGGACGCGGCCACCAAGGCGGGCGACAACGCAACCGAAGGCATCGTCGACGACTGGACCGACCAGGCCGAACAGCGCGCCTGGTTCCTGTTTGAGGCAGGGCGGGGCGCATAAGAATAGCGTAAGGAATAGCGTCGTCCCGGCGGAGGCCGGGACCGCCATCGTCGATATACGCCCTGGCGTCGCGCACCGAGCATTTCGAGGTCACATCAGGACGATAGCGGCCCCGGCCTTCGCCGGGGTGAAGCGCCTTACTGCCCCCCGGTAAACACTGGCCGACGCTTCTCCAGAAACGCCGCCACACCCTCGCGCCCGTCCGCGCCCGCCGCCGCAGCCGAAATCCCCCGCGCCTCGATCTCCAACTGCGCTTCCAGCCCGGCACCATAGCTTGCCAGCAACTGCGCGCGCACGGTGCCGATCGCCCCGGTTGCCGCCTGCGCCAGCTTGCCCGCCGTCGCCATCGCCTCTTCCATCAGCGCCGCATCATCGACCATGCGCGTGATCAGGCCGATGCGTGCGCCCTCTTCCGCGCTGATCCGCTGATTGGTCAGCAACATCTCCTGCGTGCGCCGCAGCCCGATCAGGCGCGGCAACAGCCAGGTTGCGCCGCCATCGGGCGTCAGGCCGATGCCCGGATAGCCCGGCGTGAAATGGGCCGAAGCGCCCGCAATCACGATATCGCCCATGATCGCCATGCCCAGACCCGCGCCCGCCGCAGGACCGTTGACCGCGCACAACAGCGGCTTGTTCATCCGCGCCAGCCGCGACGTCGCCATATGCAGCACGCCCGCCAGTTCGCTCAGCGCCGCGCCTGCCTTGTCACCCGCTTCCTGCATCAGGCCGATGTCGCCGCCTGCGCAGAACATCCGCCCCGCCCCGGTCAGCACGACACAGCGCACCGCGTCATCCTGATCGACCGCCAGCGCCGCCTCCAGCAGCCCGCGCGCCAGCGGAATATTGATCGCGTTGAACGCGTCCGGGCGATTGAGCGTGATCGTCGCGACCGCGCCATCGCGGGTCAACAGCACTTCGTCGGTCATCTCGTCACTCTCCTTGCGGGATCGGCTCTATCGCGACGATCTCTATCGCGTCGTCCTTCCCGCCGAAATCCACCTTTTCATCAGGTTCCGCCGCCATCATCGCACGGACGATCGGCGCGGAAAAGGCGATCCGCCCCGCCGCCGGCTCCGCCTCATCGTCGCCGACAATGTCGATGCGCTTCTCCTGCCCGCCATGGCGATAGATGACCCGCGCGCCGAACGTCACGCTGGAGCCGTCCGCCTCGGGCATCACCTCCGCCGTCGCCAGCCGCGTACGCCAGTAACGCAGGTCGCGCTGCACCTTCTTGCGCGCCTCGACATCGGTCTCCGCCGCGACGGCAGCCTCCAATGCCTCGACCTTCGCCTGCGTCAGCGCCAGCCCGCGCGCCGTCACCCGATTGGGACCGGGCGGGATCGGCAACTCGAATTTCGGCTCCAGATGTTCCTCATCGCTCTCGCGACGGAAGGCGACGCTCATTGGCCACCACCATTCCCCACGGGGGTTTGGGGATCAGTCTTCATCGAACAGCCCGGCCAACTGCTCCACCATCGTCCCGCCCAACTGCTCGGCGTCCATGATCGTCACCGCCCGCTTGTAATAGCGCGTCACGTCATGGCCGATGCCAATCGCGACCAGTTGCACCGGGGACCGGTTCTCGATCCAGTCGATCACCTGCCGCAAATGCCGCTCCAGATAGCTGCCGCTGTTCACCGACAGCGTCGAATCGTCCACCGGCGCGCCGTCGGAAATCACCATCAATATCCGGCGCTCCTCATTGCGCGCCAGCAGGCGGCTGTGCGCCCACAACAGCGCCTCGCCGTCGATATTCTCCTTCAGCAGCCCCTCGCGCATCATCAGGCCCAGATTCTTGCGCGCCCGCCGCCACGGCTCGTCGGCCTTCTTGTAGATGATGTGGCGCAGGTCATTGAGACGCCCCGGCATCGGCGGCCGCCCCGCCGCCAGCCATTCCTCCCTGGACTGCCCGCCCTTCCAGGCGCGCGTGGTAAAGCCCAATATCTCGGTCTTGACCCCGCACCGCTCCAGCGTACGCGCCATGATATCGGCGCTGATCGCCGCGATGCTGATCGGCCGCCCGCGCATCGACCCGCTATTGTCGATCAGCAGCGTGACGATGGTATCGCGAAATTCGGTGTCGCGCTCGATCTTGTAGGTCAGCGACCGCGTCGGATCGATGATGATCCGCGCCAGCCGCGCCGCGTCCAGCATCCCCTCTTCCTGATCGAAATCCCACGACCGCGACTGTTGCGCCATCAACCGGCGCTGCAACCGGTTGGCAAGCTTGGTCACCGCCCCCTGCAAACTGACGAGCTGCTGGTCGAGGAAGCCGCGCAGTCGCAGCAGCTCATCCTCATCACACAGGTCGCTCGCAGTGACGATCTCGTCATGCTTCACCGTATAGGCGCTATAATCAAAGCCCGGCGGCATGTCGGACAATGGCCGGTTCGGGCGCACGGGCATCATGCCCTCCTCGCCCATATCGTCGCCGCCATCTTCGGCGTCGGCGTCGAATTCGTCGCTATATTCGGTCTCGCCGTCCTCGCTCTCGCCGTCCTGGTCCTGCGCGCGGGCCTCCGCATTCACATCGCTGTCGCCCGCATCCTCCTGGCCGCTTTCGCTTTCCTCCTCGCCCTCATTCTCGTCTTCGCTGTCGTCCTCATCCTCATTCTCGTCCGTTTCGGGCGGCACATCGGCATCGACCAGTTGCAGATGCTCCAGCATCGCCTGCGCCAGCTTCTGGAACGCGCGCTGGTCGTCGATCGCCAGCCCCAGCGCATCCAGGTCGGACCCCGCCTTATCTTCGATCCACTGGTCGATCATCGCCATGCCCGGCGCGACATCCTTGGGGATCGCCTGCCCGGTCAGCCGCTCACGCACCTTCAGCGCCAGCGCGGTGGACAACGGCACTTCATCGGCATTGCGCGCCCGGCGGATCGGATCGGACTTCAGCCGCATCGCCAGTGCTTCGTTCAGATTGGCCCGCACCCCCGCCATCGCGCGCGATCCGATCGCCTCGACCCGCGCCTGCTCGACCGCGTCATACACCGCGCGCGCCACCGCTTCGGCGGGCGCATTTGCGGCATGGACCCGCGCATTATGATGCCGCAACCGCAGCGCATTGGCGTCGGCAAAGCCTCGCGCCAGCGCCACCTGATCGGCGGGCAGCGCGCGGCTGGGCGTGGGCACCTTGATCGCCTTGCCCGCCATATGCGGCGCATCGGCGGTAAAGCCCACCTCCACCTCGGCGTCGCGCGCCATGGACCGCGCCGCGCCGGACAGAACATCCTTGAAGGTGTCGAGGGGGGATCGTTCGGTCATGCTTCGAGCAACGCCGCCTGCAAATCCGCGCGCATTGCGATATCGACGCCCAGGGTCTCCAGATAGCCCTCGATCCCGCCATGCTCCTCATCCAGTGCCACGAACAGCCGGTCGAAATAGGCTGCGTCAGCGGTCAGGACCGGTGCCAGCACATCCCGGCGCGTGGCGTGAAGCTGGCCCATCATTCCCTTCTGGACGGAAAGCCGCCAGTCCCAGTCGGCATGATCGTTGGTCGCCAGATAATCCTCGATAATTGTCTCGCGCGCCACGCCCAGCACGGCCAAGATCAACGCCGCGCCCACGCCGGTACGGTCCTTGCCCGCCGCGCAGTTGATCAGGATCGGCAAGCGACCAGCGGCCATCTGCGCAAACATGGCGCGATAGGATTCGGCATGATCGATCAGGATTTCGGGATAGAGCGCGATCATCGCGTCACGCATATCTTGCGGCGTCGCATCCTGATTGCGCAGCACCTCGCCCAGTATCCCGCTGCTTTCGCTATAGTCGCGCGCATAATAATCGACATCGTCACCATGCCAGTCGGTCGGCTCGATCGCGCGCTCATTGCCCCGCCGAAAGTCGCAGATCGCGCGGATGCCCAAGGACCGTAACTGGGCCGCGTCCGCGTCCGTCAGCAGCGCCATCGTCCCCGACCGGTACAGCATCCCGCGCTTAACCGTTCGCCCGTCCAACGTTACATAGCCGCCAAAGTCGCGCAGGTTGAACGCGCTGGCCAGCGGCAGGGCCGTTGCCGTCATCCCGCCTTGCCCACCACGCTTTCGGGCAGATCCTTGCCGAACACCCGCTGATAATATTCCGCCACCAACGCGCGTTCCGCCTCATCGCACTTGTTGAGGAAGCTCAGGCGGAACGCGAAGCCGACATTCTTGAAGATCAGCGCATTCTGCGCCCAGCTTATCACGGTACGCGGCGACATGACGGTGGAGATATCGCCATTGACGAAGCCCTGCCGGGTCAACTCCGCCACCTTGATCATATTCTCCACTTCCTTGCGGCCGCCCGCATGGTCATATTCACCCGACTTGGCGAGGACGATCTGCGCTTCGGTCGCGGCGGGCAGATAGTTGAGCGTCACCACCAGATTCCACCGGTCCATCTGGCCCTGGTTGATCTGCTGCGTGCCGTGATACAGGCCCGTCGTGTCGCCCAGGCCGACCGTATTGGCGGTCGCGAACAGGCGGAACCAGGGATTCGGGCGGATCACGCGGTTCTGATCCAGCAGCGTCATCTTGCCGTCCGTCTCCAGCACGCGCTGGATCACGAACATCACATCGGGCCGCCCCGCATCATATTCGTCGAACACCAGAGCGACCGGCCGCTGGAGCGACCAGGGCAACAGCCCTTCCTTGAATTCGGTGACCTGCTGCCCGTCCTTTAGCACGATGGCGTCGCGGCCCACCAGGTCGATACGGCTGATATGTGCGTCCAGGTTGATGCGGATGCACGGCCAGTTCAGCCGCGCGGCGACCTGCTCGATATGCGTCGACTTGCCGGTGCCATGATAGCCCTGCACCATGACGCGGCGGTTGAACGAAAAGCCCGCCAGGATCGCCAGCGTCGTGTCGGGATCGAACACATAAGCGGGGTCGAGATCGGGAACACGCTCGTCGGCCTGCGAAAAGGCCGGGATCTTCATGTCGATATCGATGCCGAACGCCTCGCGCGCATCCACTTCGCGGTCGGGCCGATCCATCAGCGTATCGGCGCGCGTATCGGGCTGGACGTTGGAAATGTCGGTCATGCGGGTCATCTTTCTGCGAGTCACTCTTGCCCCTAAACGATCGGGGAAGGGCCTGTCGATACAGTGGCGTGCCTACCCCTAACGATCAAGCTGCCCATTCGGCCAAATTGGCCTCCTGCCCGATCAGTGCCAGCCCATGCGCGATCGAGGTCAGTTCGCCGCCCGTCGCGATCCGCTCCGTGCCGAAACGCCGGTCGAAGATCGCCCGGATCGCCGGGATCAGCGAAGAGCCACCGGTCAGGAACACGCGGTCGATCGCATCCGGCCCCACGCCCGCCTTCGCCAGCGCCTTGTCCACCGTCGCCTCGATCCGGGCGATATCGGGGGCGATCCATCGCTCGAAATCGGCGCGGCCGACATCCGCCTCGATCGAAAGCCCCGCCCCCTCGAAATGGAAATGCGCCATGTCCGCGCCCGACAGCGCCCGCTTGAGCGCCCCCACGGCATCATAAAGCGGATAGCCCAATTCCTGCTCGATCACCGTAATCATCCGCCCGATCGCTTGCGGATCATTCGCCGATTTCTTCAGCCGCGCCAGTTCCTCCAGCGTCCGCCGGTTGCGCATCAGCGCCAGTCGCGACCAGTCGGCGAAATCGGCGAAATAGCTGCGCGGTATCTCCAGTTGCTTGTCGAACGACTTATAGCTCCCGCCCTTGCCCAGCATCGGCAGCACCAGATGATCGACGATGCGATAATCGAACCGGTCGCCCGCAATGCCGATGCCCGCCGACCCCAGCGGTTCGCAACGCCGCTCCGCACCCGGCACCGCCACCCGCACGATCGAAAAATCGCTGGTGCCGCCGCCGAAATCGGCGACCAATATGGTGGCAGGCTCGGTCAGCCGCGACGCATAGCTGAACGCCGCGCCCAGCGGTTCATAGACATAATGAATATCCACCCCGAAGCGGCTGAACATCGCATCATAACGCGTCCGCGCCAGCGCCTCATCGGGCCGGGAGCCTGCATATTCGACCGGCCGCCCGACCACGATCCGCGCGGGCCGGTCATCCAGCGCCCCGCCCGCATGCGCGACCATTCGCGCCAGGAACATCTGCCCCAATTCCTCGAACCGAAACCGCTTGTCGAAGATGCTGGCGGTCTCAAAGATCGGACTTGCCGCCACCGACTTGAACGACTGGATGAAGCGGCTGTCCTGCGGATATTCCAGATATTCCGCGATCGCCCACGGCCCCGCCTCATGCGCGATCCCGCCCTTCACGCCCTCCTCATGCCAGAAGCAGAGCGCCGAGCGGAAAACGGCGTCATCAGCAAAGTTGACAAGGTCGGACTGGTCGCCGCTGGCAATCGCCGCAACGCTGTTGGTCGTCCCGAAGTCGAGGCCCAGGGCGCGGGTCATAGGGAAGTCTCCGTGAGGGACGCGGCCTATGACAGCGGGGGAGCAGCATCACAACCCCTCGCCCGTCATCCCGGCAAAAGCCATCAGCGCGCATGAGCGCCGATCGAAAACGCTGTCCTACACAAGGCGTGCTCGATATAAAGAAGACGGCTATTTCTCTCCGTAACGCTCCACGCCCATGCCTGACCGTAATATACTTACGACCCGTTGATCGAAAATTACAAAATGCGCGGGAAATATGAGAAGTTAAGCGCCCGACTCAAACAAAAGCCCCGGCCTTGCGCAACCGCCCATAAGCCTCGATCACCGCCTGCAACGCGCCCTCATGGCTCCGGTCGCCGCCATTATGGTCCGGGTGAAACTTCCGCACCAATTCGGTATAGCGCTGCCGCAGCGCCTTGCGGTCGGCGTCCACGCTCAGCCCCATCACGTCCATCGCCTTGCGATCCTCTGGCGACAGGAACTTGCCATCCTCGCGCGCCTGCTGCGCCTTGGCCGCGCGCGCCATCCGGTCGCGATAGCGCGCGCCGACCGCGTCCAATGGATCGGCGAAATCGGCCCATTTGGGCGGCGGGCTGTGCGCGTTACTGGAAAAGGCGCGGGTTTCCCGCTCCCACCCGGCAAAGGGCCGCTGCGCCGCCTCGATCTCATCCGGGGTCATGCCGGTGAAGAAATTATAGCCCTGGTTGAACGCCTTGACATGATCCAGGCAGAACCAGCGCCAGCGCGGCCCTTCCCCGCTGACCTGCCCACCCTCGGGCGGCGCGCGGAATTCGCCAAGCTCCGGGCACCCCGCAACCGCGCAAGGCCGTTCGCCCTCCACGCGGCCATGGAAACGATTGAAGCGTCGGTTCGAGAAGGGATCGGTAGCCAAGATTGTCCTGATGCAAGTCGCTGTCGTCCCCGCTATATAGGGGCAATGACCCAGATGCTCAAAGGCCCCGTGGCCACGCAAATAGAGGCCCGGCTGCGCGCCGCCCTGAACCCGCAACAGCTCGCCGTGATCGACGACAGCGAAAAGCATCGCGGCCACGCCGGTCACGACGGATCGGGCGAAAGCCATTTCACGGTCGAAATCGTCGCGGACAGCTTCACCGGGCAAAGCCGCGTCGCCCGCCAGCGCATGGTCAACGCCGCGCTAGCCGAATTGCTTGTGGACAAGGTCCACGCCCTCGCCATCAAGGCCCGCGCGCCGGAGGAAGCATGACACTCGACGATCTCGTCATCCAGACGATCAGCCCGACCACGCATGACCTGGGCGACTTCAAGGTCCACCGCGCGCTACCCGCCAAGGGCCGCACCATGGTCGGCCCGTTCATCTTCTTCGACCAGGCCGGTCCCGCCAGGATCGCGCCAGGCCAGGGCATCGACGTGCGCCCGCATCCGCACATCAACCTAGCCACCGTCACTTATATGTATGAGGGCAGCTTCCTCCACCGCGATTCGCTGGGGACGGAGCAGATCATCGAGCCGGGCGCGGTCAACCTGATGACCGCGGGCAAGGGCATCGTCCATTCCGAACGCTCGCCGGACGAGGACCGCGCCAAGCTGTCGAAGCTCTCCGCGATCCAGACCTGGCTGGCCCTGCCCGACGCGGTCGAGGAAATGGACCCGGCGTTCGAGCATGTCAGCGAAGGCGGCCTGCCGATCATTGATTATGGCCATGCCCGCGCCCGCATCATCATGGGGTCGCTGTGGGGCCAGACCGCGCCTGTCACCACCTATGCCAACACCATCTATGCCGACATCCTGCTCCAGCCGGGCGGCGGCGTACCGATCGACGCCGATGCGGAGGAACGCGCCATCTATCTGTCGGGCGGCGACGCCGCGCTCGACGGCGTGGCGCTGGCGCCCCAGACGCTCTACGTCCTGCGCCCCGGCGTCCGCGCCAGCCTCTACAGCGTCGATGGCGGCCGCGTCATGCTGTGCGGCGGGGAAGCGTTCAAAACGCCGCGCCATGTCTGGTGGAACTTCGTCTCCTCCTCGCAGGACCGGCTGATGCAGGCGCGCGAGGATTGGGAGGCGATGCGTTTCCCGCTGATCCCCGGCGACGATCAGGAATTCATCCCGATCCCACGGGGGCGGCCCAAGACAGTCAGTTACCCTTAATGAAGATCGGCCTGCTGGGCGGATCGTTCAACCCCGCCCATGGCGGCCATCGCGCGATCTCACTGTTTGCGGCCAAGGCATTGGGGCTGGACGAGGTCTGGTGGCTGGTTTCGCCGGGTAACCCGCTAAAGCCAAAGGCAGGCATGGCGCCCCTGCCCGCACGGCTGGCGCATGCCCAGCGAATCGCCCGCCGCGTACCGATCCGCGCAACCGCGATCGAGGCCCGGCTCGGCACCCGCTACACGGTCGATACGCTCAGGGCGCTGCGCCGAACATATCCGCGCAATCGCTTCATCTGGTTGATGGGCAGCGATAATCTGGCGCAGTTCGTCCAGTGGAAGGACTGGCGCGGCATCGCGCGACAGATGCCCATTGCCGTTATCGCCAGACCGGGCTATGATGACGATGCGCGTGGCTCTGTGGCCATGGGCTGGCTGCGGCACTTCGTCCGGTCGCCAAGCCAGGGTAGAGACTGGACGAATTGGAGACCGCCGGCGCTCGTGCTTTTGCGCTTTCGCCCTGATCCAAGATCGGCGACCCTGCTTCGGCAGGCGGACCCCCTCTGGCATCGCGAATATGAAACATCGTGTGCGCGAGATCCGCTCACGCGCCGGTTAGTGATCTAGAATGGAGCCTTTTTGACCAGACCCCACCCCGCCAACGACACGGCCGCATCGGCCGATAGCGTGGCCGCCCTGCACGCCCTCGTCATGCAGTCGCTCGACGACGACCAGGCCCAGGAAACCATTTCCATCCCCCTCGAAGGCAAGAGCAGCATCGCCGATTATATGGTGATCGCGAGCGGCCGTTCGTCGCGTCAGGTCGCGGCGATCGCCCAGCATCTCGCCGAACGGATCAAGAAGGAAACCGGCCGTCTCGCGCGGATCGAAGGACTGCCGACCGCCGACTGGGTGCTGATCGACGCGGGCGACGTCATCGTCCACCTGTTCAAGCCCGAAGTGCGCAGCTTCTATAATCTGGAACGCATGTGGGGCTTTGTGGACGGACCGGTGGCGGGGACGGCTTGACCGCCTGATCAACCTCTAACTCGTCATGCTGAACTTGTTTCAGCATCCATCGTGTCCCAGGCGCGGCGCAAAATTGTCATGCTCCGTAGCAGATTAGCGCAAGCTGGCTTCGTAACGCATTTCCATTGGCGACGGCTCGTGGGGCGAAATGGATGCTGAAACAAGTTCAGCATGACGGGGCGGAGAACAACAACTGCCCAAAGGGTCGAAACCGTTGCTCCTTCACATCATCGCCCGCGGCAAGATCGGCCGTTCGCCCGAAGCCGATCTGGTCGATCGCTATGTCAAGCGACTGACCCTGCCGTACAAAGGCACCGAACTACCTGACCGGGCCGGCAAGCTGCCCCCCGCCCCGCCCGGCACGGTCACGGTGATGCTCGACGAAAAGGGCAAGCAGCTTTCCTCGATGGAATTCGCCCGCCGCATCGAGGGCTGGCGGGACGCGGGAACGCGGGAATGCCGCTTCCTGATCGGCGCGGCGGACGGCTTCGACGAAGCGGAGCGCGCCAACGCCGACCTGCTCATCGCCTTTGGCGCGATGACCTGGCCCCACATGATGGCCCGCGCGATGCTCGCCGAACAATTATGGCGCGCGACCAGCATTCTGGCGGGCCACCCTTATCATCGTGAGGGGTAGTGTCGGCGATCGCTCGACACAGGCGCTCCTTTTTGCCTAAGATGCGCCGTGCTCCTGCGAACGCAGGAGTCCAGAGTTGGACGTGGTGCCGATTACTCTAGGCTCCTGCCTTCGCAGGAGCACAGCGGTTGGTTCGGCAGGGGCATTCCGGGGATACGCAACATAGTGATCTGCGGAAGGGCAAAATATAAGAGGCTCGCGCTTGCGGCGGTCCTGCTCGGCTCGATGACGTTCGCCGCTTTCGCTCAGGATATCATCCTCCCCGGCACCGCCGCCACCAGCATCCAGCAGGAACAGGCTGCGCTCAAATCCGCGCGCATTCAGGCAGACGAAGCGCGCGAACGCTCCCAAAGGCTCGACCAACAAGCCTCCCAAGCCCGCGAGGAGGCCGATCGCGCCCGCCGCCGCGCCGCCGCCATGGCCGCGCGCATCCAGGAATCCGAAGCGGAAATCCAGATGGCGCAGACACGGATCGCGATCATCGCCCGGCTGCAACGCGCCCAGGCCGCCCGCCTCGCCGATCGACAGGAACCGGTCGTACGCCTGACCGCCGCACTTCAGATGATGGCCCGCCGCCCGCTCGCCCTCGCACTGGTCCAGCCGGGATCGGTCACCGATGCGGTCCATATGCGCGCCGTCCTCTCGTCCATCCTGCCCATCATCCGCGAACGCACGGCCGGACTGCGCATCGAACTCGCGCAAAGCCGCAAGTTGCGCGCCACGGCCCAGCAGGCCGCCGACGCGCTGTCCGACAGCCGCCTGGAACTGGCGACACGCCAGAACGACCTGCGCGCGCTCGAAACGCAAAAGCGCGTCGCCGCGCGCGATCTGCGCTCCGGATCGGCGCTGGAGCAGGACCGCGCGCTGGCGCTGGGGGAACGCGCCCGCGACATTGTGGATCTGATGGACCGGCTGGAGGAAGCGGGCGACCTGCGCGAGCAACTGGCCGCCCTGCCCGGCCCGATGCTGCGCCCCGCCCGCCCCGACACCGTCGCCGCACCGCCCGAACAGCAGGTCCGCCAATCCGCCGGGCCACCGCCCTATCGCCTGCCCGTCGTCGGCCAGCTCGTCACCGGCATGGGCGAAATCTCCGACGGCGGGGTGCGCACCCGCGGCCTCACCATCGCAACCCAGGCCGGCGCGCAGGTCGTCGCGCCGACTGCGGGCCGCATCGCCTTCGCCGGTCCCTATCGCGGCTATGGCCAGATCGTGATCATCGACCATGGCCAGGGCTGGACCACATTGATCACCGGCCTGCACCGCCTGTCAGCGACGGTCGGCGACACCGCGCGACAGGGCGACCCCATCGGCGTGGCTGGCGCAGGCCGCCCCAGCATCACGATAGAATTGCGCCGCAACGGCCGCCCGATCGACATTGTGCCGTTGGTGGGGCTGGGGTGAGGCATTGATTTTGGCATCATTTGATGCTATTTTTGGTGCATCAGGAGATATCTCATGCGCACTACCATAACCCTTGATGATGAACTTGTTGCCAAGGCGCAGAAATATACGGGATTGACCGAAAAGTCGGCTCTGATCCGGGAAGCGCTCACGGCATTGGTCCAGCGGGAAGCGGCGCGACGGCTTGCTCTGTTGGGGGGATCAGATCCGAATGCGGAAATACCGCCTCGACGTCGATCGGAACTGCCGTGATATTGGTCGATAGTTCTGTGTGGATCGATCATTTGCGAAGCGGAAATCAGACCTTATCTGCATTGCTTGATGAACGGCAAGTCCTCGGCCATCCCTACGTCATCGGCGAAATCGCGATGGGCAGCTTGCGTGGACGGCAGGATTTGTTGGAAATGCTCGATGATCTGCCTCAAGCCAATGAAGCGGATCACAAGGAGGTAAGGCTCCTTATCGAAGTGGCGCACCTATTTGGTCTGGGCATCGGATATCTCGATGCGCATCTGTTGGTATCCGCCCGGCTGACAGCGGCCTCCAAACTCTGGACACGCGACCGCCGCCTGCACGAAGCGGCGGTCCGCCTGGGCGTCGCCTGGAACCAGGACCGCCCCCATTAACCCGACGCTCATCGATCATGGGCAACATTGGTCGAGCATCGCTTTTGCCTAAGCCGCGAAATGTCCCTATATTGCGCGCTTCACGTCAGGACTCAGCCATTTCATGAAACCCAGCTTCCTCAAGGCCGCCGTCGCACTGGGTGCGATCGCGCTGATTCCCGCCACCACCGCCGCACTCGCGGACGCGGAGGGGAGCAGTTACAAGGCGCTCGACGAGTTTATGGACGTGTTCCAGAAGGTCCGCAGCGACTATGTCGAAAAGGTCGACGACGACAAACTGATCAAGGGCGCGATCGACGGCATGCTCGCCAGTCTCGACCCGCATAGCAGCTTCCTCGACGCGCGCGATTTCCAGAATCTGCGCACCCAGACGGAGGGCAGCTATGGCGGCCTTGGCCTCTCGGTCACGCAGGAGGATGGCGCGGTCAAGGTGATTGCCCCGACGCAGGACACGCCTGCGTGGCGCGCGGGGATAAAGGCGGGCGACTATATCACCCATCTCGATGGCCAGCTCATCTATGGCGGGACGCTGGACGAGGCGGTCGACAAGATGCGCGGCACGGCGGGCACGTCGATCAAGCTGACCATCGTGCGCCCCGGCCGCGACAAGCCGATCGACCTGGTGCTGACCCGCGAAGTCATCGAGATCAAGCCGGTCAAGTGGGAAGTGAAGAATAATATCGGCGTCATCAACATCGTCAGCTTCTCGGCCAATACCGGGGCCGACGTGCGCCAGGCGATCCGCAGCATCGACAAGTCGCTGGGCCGCAAGCCCACCGGCTATGTGCTCGACCTGCGTTCCAACCCCGGCGGATTGCTGGACGAGGCCGTCTCGACCAGCGACGTATTTCTGGAGCGCGGGGAGATCGTCTCGCAGCGCGGCCGCCAGAAGGGCGATGTCGAGCGTTATTACGCCAAGCCCGGCGACGACGCCAAGGGCCTGCCGGTGATCGTGCTGGTCGACAGCGGCTCTGCCTCCGCATCGGAAATCGTCGCGGGCGCCTTGCAGGATCAGCATCGCGCACTGGTGATGGGCGAACGCAGCTTCGGCAAGGGCAGCGTCCAGACCATGCTGCCGCTCAGCAACACGACCGCGCTCAAACTTACCACCGCGCGCTATTATACCCCATCGGGCCGCTCCGTGCAGGAAGGCGGTATCGAACCCGACATCCGCGTGCCGCAGATCAGCGATCCCGACTATAAGAGCCGCCCCAAATTCCGTGAAAGCGACCTGCGTCGCCACCTGATCAATGAAATCAAGGTGGACGACAAGACGCTGGAAGAGGATGTCAAGACGGACCCGCGCTTCGCGATGACGGCGGACGAGCTGAAGAAAAAGGGCATCGAGGATTTCCAGCTCGACTATGCGCTCAAGACGATCGGCCGCCTGGCCGCCCGGCCCGGCGCGGTCGTGGCAGAGGCAAAACCGGCAGCGCGCAAGCCCGCGACGCGGTGATGGGCCGTTCCCCGGCGCAGGCCGGGGTCCAGTCCTCACGCTCGGGGCTGGACCCCGGCCTGCGCCGGGGAACAACCACCTTCACCCACGCAGGTTCAGCATGACGAAAGGCGCGCCAGTGTCTAAGCCATCATAATGACGAACCTGTCCCTCGCCCGCGCCCTTGCCTTGCTGACCCCGGTCGCCCTGCTGGGCGGGGCCTATGCGTCGCAATATATTGGCGGCCTGTACCCCTGCGAAATGTGCTGGTGGCAGCGTTATCCGCATATGGCCGCGATCCCGCTGGCGCTGCTCGCCCATGCGACTAGCGGCAATCCCCCCGCTAGCCGCCTTTTCATTCTCCTCGCCGCCATCGCCATCGCGATCAGCGGCGCGATCGGCCTGTTCCATGCAGGCGTCGAATATGGCTGGTGGGAGGGGCTGACCGCCTGTTCCACCACCACCATCGGCACCAATCCGGCCGATATCCTCAAATCCATCATGGCCGCGCCGATGACGCGGTGCGACGTCGCGCCCTGGTCGTTGCTGGGCATTTCGCTGGCGGGCTATAATGGCCTCTTGTCGGTGGGGGGCGCCCTCGCCATCTTCGTCCTGACGATGAAGGCAAAGGCAATTCGATGAGCATGGGCCGATGAGCGCAGCGAACGACTATCCCCGCCCCGGCAAGCGCATCACCGACAGCGCCCGTGCCGCGATGTTGCGGGTCGATCAGGCCGGCGAATATGGCGCGACCCGCATCTATGCAGGGCAACTCGCCGTGATGGGTGACCGGCACCCGACAAGCCGCGTCATCGCGGGCATGGCTGCGCAGGAAGAACGCCATCGCAAGCTGTTCGACACGATGCTGGTCGAACGCGGCGTCCGCCCCACCCTGCTTGCCCCGGTCTGGAACGTCGCAGGCTTCGCGCTCGGCGCGGTGACCGCCGCGATCGGGCCAAAGGCCGCAATGGCCTGCACCGCCGCGATAGAGACCGAGATCGACCGTCATTATGGCGAGCAACTGGAACAGCTCGGCATCGATGATCCGGAACTTGTCGCCGCCATCGCGGATTTTCAGGCGGAGGAGGTCGAGCATCGCGCCGCCGCCATCGCCCATGGCGCGGAGCAGGCCCCAGCCTATCCCATCCTGTCCGGCGCGATCCGCCTGGGCTGCCGCGCCGCCATCGCGCTGTCGAAGCGCATCTGAGGAATTTGACGATGAAGCTCCCCCTTATCGCATCCGCCGCCCTGATGTTCGCCACCCCCGCCCTCGCGCAGGAGGCATCCCCGGCAACGGTGCCCGGCTCGGAGCGGGTCAATCTGGTCATCGTCTACGGCAATGATCCCTGCCCCGGCAGCGCCAATCCCGACGATATCGTCGTCTGCGCACGCAAGGGCGAGGAGGAACGCTATCGCATCCCCGAACCTTTACGCGGTGATCCCAACGCCCCGATCAACCAGGCATGGGGTGAACGCGTCCGCTCGATGGAATATGTCGGTCGCCAGGGCACCGAAAGCTGTTCGCCGGTCGGCGGCGGCGGCGCGACGGGTTGCTTCGCCCAGCTTGCCCGACTCGCCAAGGCGGAACGGCAGCAGGCGGACAATGCGAGCTGGAAGGATCTGGTCGAGGCCGAGCGCGCCAAGCGCCTCTCCACGATCGATGCGGATTCCGACGCGATCGAAGCACGCGTGAAGGCCGAGGAAAAAGCGAAAGCCACGCCCGCGCAGCCCTGACGGCAAAGCGGGTCCGATATCGTCATCATCATAGCGGGGGCGCTACTGGCCGAACATCGGCACAAGGATTTTCATCCCATGCGCGCATTCCCGGCCAGCCTGCTTCTTAGCCCCCTGATGATGATCGCCTCGCCCGCCTTCGCCCAGCCCGAACCGCCGCCGGAGCGCATCTTCAACCTCATCGTCTATGGCGACGAGCCATGCCCGCAAAGCGACGATCCCGAAGACATCGTCGTATGCGCGCGCAAGCCCGAATCCGAACGCTATCGCATTCCCAAGAAGCTGCGCGAAAAGCCCGATGTCGTGGGCGGCCCCGGTTGGGGCAGCCAGGTCGCAACCATGGAAAATGCCCAGCGGCAGATTCTGCCCAATAGCTGCTCGGCCATCGGCAGCAATGGTTTTACCGGCTGTAACGCGGCCAGGCTGGCCCAATGGTTCGCCGAACGGCGGATGCAGAAGCAGGCGGAGCAACCTTAAAGCCAATACCCCCTCTCGTCGTCCCGGACTTGATCCGGGACCCCGCTTTCTGCGGTAATGCCGAAGAAGAGAAGCGAGACCCCGGATCAAGTCCGGGATGACGAAAAGTCGATGTTATCATAAGATAATTACTTTCAAATCGACAAACACCGCCATAGAACATAAAAAGAACATATGGCCCAGCTTACCACCCGACAGAAGCTCGAAATCCTCGCCGACGCAGCCAAATATGATGCGTCCTGCGCCTCGTCCGGCACGTCGAAGCGCGACAGCAGATCGGGCGGCATCGGTTCGACCGAGGGCATGGGCATCTGCCACGCCTATGCGCCCGACGGCCGCTGCATTTCGTTGCTCAAAATATTGCTGACCAACAGTTGCATCTTCGATTGCCATTATTGCATCAACCGCAAATCCAGCGACGTCCGCCGCGCCCGCTTCACCACGAAGGAAGTGGTCGACCTGACCCTCAGCTTCTACCGCCGCAACTATATTGAGGGTCTGTTCCTGTCCTCGGGCATCATCGCCTCGTCCGACTATACGATGGAACAGATGGTGGAGGTCGCCCGCTCCCTGCGTGAAGATCATGGCTTCAAAGGCTATATTCACCTCAAAACCATCCCCGATGCCGACCCCGCTTTGTCGCATCAGGCGGGTCTCCATGCCGACCGGCTGTCGATCAATGTCGAATTGCCGACCGCGCAGGGCCTCGCCCGCCTGGCCCCGGAAAAGAACGCGACCCGCATCGAGGGCGCGATGGCCAGCATGAAGACCGCGATCGACGATACCGGCGACGCACGCAAACGCTATCGCCACGCCCCCCGCTTCGCCCCTGCGGGCCAGTCCACCCAGATGATCGTCGGCGCAGACGCCGCCGATGACCGCGCCATCATCGCCCGCGCCAGCAGCCTTTATGATCGCCACCGCCTGCGCCGCGTCTATTACAGCGCCTTCTCGCCCATCCCCTCCGCCAGCGCCGTGCTGCCCCTCAAGCGCCCGCCGCTGATGCGCGAACATCGGCTCTACCAGTCCGACTGGATGATGCGTTTCTACGGCTATTCCGCCAGCGAAATCGGCGATGCGGTCGATCGGGACAGCGGCAACCTGCCGCTGGATATCGATCCGAAACTCGCCTGGGCGCTTAACCATCGCGGGGATTTCCCGGTGGACGTCAACCGCGCGCCGCGCGAACGGCTGCTGCGCGTGCCCGGCCTGGGGGTGCGCGCGGTCGACCGCATCCTCGCCAGCCGCCGCCATCGCCATTTGGGGCTGGAGGATGTGGGCCGGCTCACCTCATCGCTGCGTAAGATCAGGCCCTTCCTGATCGCCGCCGACTGGCGCCCGGTCGTATTGGGGGATCGCGCCGACATTCGCGCGCTGGTCGCACCCCCGGCCCGCCAACTCGACCTCTTCGCCTGACCCGATATTAGCTGTTGAAAATAGACTGCTTTCGTGAAAGCTTATACGCCTTGAATGTCGTCAGGGGAAAGATATGGCTTCGGTCTTTGACGAGGGCGCTATCGGGCGGGATCGCATCGGTTACGGCAAGCGGATGAGTACCCATCTCGCCGCCGCGCTGGTCACTTTTTCGCTATTGCAGATTTTCATCGTCGCGAAGATGGGCGGGTCGCTCATCCTGCATCTGGGCATCATCGTCGCGATCGGCATGTTCGCCATCGCCGCCCGTGCGCTGGAACGGCGCTGGGTCATCCTGGGCCAGAGCGGCCTTTCGCAATCCGGCCTTTCCGTCCGTTTCCGCAGCAACCTGATCCAACTCTGGAGCGCCAGCATCCTTGGCGCGCTGCTCTGGATACCGGTCGCCATCATCTGGCGTGTGCTGTTCGGCTGAATTGCGAACGGCGCGGAGCCAATTCGCGCCTGTGATCGTTACGCCTCCTGAACGCAGGAGGACAAGCCATGGCCGACGCCACCATTTTCGATAGATTGAAGCAGGACCACGACACCCACCGTCAGTTGCTGACCAAGATAGAGGGTGCGCGCGGCGACGCCGACCGGCGCGAAAAATTGTTCAATCAGTTCAAGGTCGAGGTGACGGCGCATGCTGCGGCGGAGGAGGAAACCCTCTACGCCACCATGCTGGCCCGCCCAGACCTGCGCGAAGACGCGCAACATAGCGTGTCGGAGCATAAGGAAATCGACGATTATTTCGAGGAACTGGACGAGCTGAAGTTTGACGGTGCCGCCTGGAACGAAAAATTCGACAAGCTCAAAAAGCGCTACCTCCACCATATCGACGAGGAGGAGGAAGAGATGTTCCCCGACGCCGCCAAGGAACTGACGGCGGAGGAGGAAAAGAAACTCGCCGCCCTGTTCGCCAAGCGCAAGCCCGCCGAACTGGAGCGCGCCGAAGCGGCGGAATGAGCTATCGCATCACGCTGGCCGGACCGGATGATTTCGACGGCTGGCGCGATGCGGCGCGCGCGCTGGCGCTGGCGGGCGTGCCGACCGAAGCTATAAGCTGGAGCGACGACGCGGCACAAGGCGACCTGCTGTCGCAGGGCGATATGGTGCCGCCGCCAGCATCGACCGCGGCACCCTTTTCCGTCCCCCGGCCCTTTATTGATCTGGCGCAAAGCGCGATCCTGCACAGCGATCCCGAACGGTTTGCACTGCTCTATCAACTGCTCCTCGCCGTCCGCGCCAGCCCGACCATGCTGGAGGACAAGGCCGACCCCCTCCTCCGCCGCGTAGAGACGCTCGCCAAGGCGGTGCGGCGCGACATCCACAAGATGCGCGCGTTCGTGCGCTTCCGTGAGATTGAAGAGTCCGACGGCGCGCATTTCGTCGCCTGGTTCGAGCCGGACCATCATATCGTCCGCGCCAATGCCGGTTTCTTCATCCGCCGCTTCGCCGCGATGCGCTGGTCGATCCTGACGCTGCAGGTCAGCATCCATTGGGACGGCGAAACGCTGCGCGAAGGCCCCGGCGCGACACGCGGCGATGCCCCCGCCGCCGATCCGGTCGAGGATATCTGGAAGGGCTATTATGCCGCGATCTTCAATCCCGCCCGGCTCAAGGTCGGCGCGATGCTGTCCGAAATGCCGAAAAAATATTGGCGCAACCTGCCCGAAGCGACTCTCATCCCCGATCTGATCGCAGGCGCACAGGCACGGGAGGCCAGCATGATCGCGGCCAGCCCCCGCCCATCCAACATCATGACCGCATGGGGAGACATTCGTGACGAAGCGATGGCCTGCACCTGCTGCCCTCTGCACCGCGACGCCACGCAAACCGTGTTCGGCGAAGGTCCGCTGGACGCCGCCCTGATGTTCATCGGCGAACAGCCGGGGGACCAGGAGGATCTGGCCGGACGCCCCTTCGTCGGTCCGGCGGGGCAGATATTCGACGCCGCCCTGGCGCAGGCACGGATCGATCGCGGCCGCGTCTATATCACCAATGCGGTCAAGCATTTCAAGCATGAGCGGCGCGGCAAGCGCCGCATTCACCAGACCCCGCAAACGCCTGAGATCAACGCCTGCCGCTGGTGGATGGAACGAGAGATCGACCTCATCCGCCCGCGCATCATCGTCGCGCTGGGCGCGACGGCAGCGCGCGCGCTTCTGGGCCGGGCGGTCACGATCGGCCAGACGCGCGGTGCGCCGGTGCCGCTGCCCGATGGCGCGGAAGCCTGGGTGACGGTGCATCCCAGCTATCTGTTGCGCATGCCCGACGAAGGGAAAAAGGCGGAAGAACGCGCCCGCTTCGTGGAGGAGTTGCGGACGATCGGCGCGCGGGCCAAGGCGCTTACCGATGAACCTGGGATAACATAGCAGTTCAGCAAAGGTCCAAACGGCCGGGCCTAGAAACCGAATTACAGATTAAGAGTTCAGGTTTCAAAGGAGATCGACAATGAGCATCCGCAAGTCCATTCTGGCCACCGCCCTGGCCGCCGCCACCTTTACCGCCGTCATTCCCATGACGGCATCCGCCGACAATGGCCGCCGCGACCGTCACGAGCGTCGCTATGACAATCGCTATGAACATAATCGCTACGAAAACCGACGTTATGACGGCCGCCGCGCCGATTATCGCCGCAACTATCGGGGCGATCGCTGCGAGAAATCGGGCGGCACCACTGGTCTGCTGCTGGGCGGCGTCGCCGGTGCCTTGCTGGGCCGCGCGGTCGATACCCGCGGTGAGCGTACCACAGGTACGGTCGTCGGCGCAGGCGCGGGCGCGCTCGCGGGCCGCGCGATCGACCGCAATTCCAAATGCTGATCGCATCGCGATAATTGAGAAAGGGCCGCTTATGCGGCCCTTTTTTTTCTACACCAGCCCCAGCTTCGACAATTCGCCCAGCAACGCCGCTGGCATCGCATCCCGCGCATCCGCCTCGCCATCACCCAGGTCGGCAGGCGCATCCTCCCCCGCCAGATAGCGCCAGCCCTGATGCGCCCGCTTGGCCTGCGCCCGCACCGGGATCAGGCGCGGCTCCAGCCTGATCCAATAGCGCCCCTGCCCGGTTTCCTGAAAGCCGATGATCGGGCTGCGGCCGACAAGCATATGCCCATGAATCCAGTAGAGCGATCCGCCCGCCATTTCCTCGATCCGCTTGGGCAGGTAACGCGTGGTCAGCCGCGCCTCGCCCTCATGACTCTCCAGCCAGGCGCGCAGGGTCGCGGGACTTTCGCTCTGGAACGCAACCTTGGTCAGGTGCAGCGGCATGTGGGCGATGTGGCGACGGGCAGCGCGCGGTTCAACGCAGAACGAGCGTCGCCAGCCCGAGAAAACTCAAAAAACCCAGCGAATCGGTCATCATCGTCACGAACACCGCCGACGACACCGCCGGATCGACATCATTGCGATCCAGCGTGATCGGCACCAGCACGCCGACCAGCCCCGCGACCAGATTATTGGTCAGGATCGCGCAGCCGAACACGATCGACAGGTCGATCCGCCCGTAAATGAACCAGGAACCGATGCCGATCAGCGTCCCCAGCACCGCGCCATTGGCCGCCGCGATGCGGAATTCCCGCCCGATCATCCGCGCGGTGTTGGAACTGGTCAACTGATTGGTGGCCAGCGCCCGCACGACCACCGCCAGCGTCTGCGTCCCCGCATTGCCGCCCATGCCCGACACGATGCCCATCAGC
>CAZLSU010000039.1:17407-25518 GCA_964562225.1 uncultured Sphingobium sp. | reverse complement strand
TGCCGGGCTTCGGCATCGTCAGCCAGATCATCTCGACCTTCAGCCGCAAGCCGGTGTTCGGCTATCTCGGCATGGCCTATGCCATGGTCGCGATCGGCGTCGTCGGCTTCGTCGTGTGGGCGCACCACATGTTCACCACCGGCATGTCGGTGAATGTGAAGATGTATTTCACCGCCGCGACGATGGTGATCGCGGTCCCCACCGGGATCAAGATCTTCTCCTGGATCGCGACGATGTGGGGCGGGTCGATGACCTATAAGACGCCGATGATGTGGTCGCTGGGCTTCATCTTCATGTTCACCGTGGGCGGCGTTACCGGCGTCGTGCTGGCGAATGGCGGCGTGGACGACGTGCTGCACGACACCTATTATGTGGTGGCGCATTTCCATTATGTGCTGTCGCTGGGGGCGGTATTCGGCCTGTTCGCGGGCTTCTATTACTGGTTCCCGAAAATGTCGGGCAAGATGTACAACGAATTTCTGGGCCAGTTGCACTTCTGGATCTTCTTCATCGGTGTGAACCTGCTGTTCTTCCCGATGCATTTCCTGGGCCTGAGCGGTATGCCGCGTCGCTACCCCGACTATCCGGTGGCGTTCGAGACGTTCAACGCCCTGGCCAGCCATGGCTATGAGATCATGGCGGTCGGCATGCTGATCTTCTTCGTCAACCTCATCTGGTCGCTCGCGGCGGGCAAGAAGGCCGAGGGCAATCCTTGGGGCGAAGGTGCGACCACGCTGGAATGGACGCTGTCCAGCCCACCGCCTTTCCACCAGTTCGAGACCCTGCCGGTCATCGACGATACGGCCCACCATTAAGGGTGGCTTGCAACTCCAGGGGCGGGCCGCGGTCCGCCCCTGACGCTTTTGCCCGTCGAGCCTGACGGGCCGGAACATGATTATGACGACCGCTACGTTCGACGCCGTTTCGATGCCCGCGCACTGGCGCGACTTCCTTGCGCTGACCAAGCCGCGCGTGATGACGCTCGTCGTTTTCATCGGCCTGTGCGGCATGCTGGCCGCGCCGGGCCATATCCATCCGATCCTGGGCTTCACCGCCATCCTGTGCATCGCGCTGGGGGCGGGGGCCGCCGCCGCGCTCAACCAATGGTATGAGGCGGAGATCGACGGCAAGATGAAGCGCACTGCCGGTCGGCCCCTGCCCGCCGGCCGGATGGACAAACAATCCGCGCTGCACTTCGGCGTCGGCCTGTCCTTCTTCTCGGTGCTGCTGATGGGCGTCGCGACCAACTGGCTCGCCGCTGCGATCCTGGCTGTGTCGATCCTCTTCTACGTCATCGTCTATACGATGTGGCTAAAGCCCCGCACGGTGCAGAATATCGTAATCGGTGGTGCGGCGGGCGCTTTCCCGCCGATCATCGGCTGGGCAGCGGTGACGGGCGACGTATCGGCGCTGCCGGTTGCCTTGTTCATGCTGGTCTTCTTCTGGACGCCCCCGCATTTCTGGGCGCTCGCGTTGTTCGTGAAGACCGATTATGCGGCGGCGGGCATCCCGATGCTGCCGGTCGTGTCGGGGGAGGTGGCGACCCGCCGCCAGATCTGGTTCTATACGTCGATCATGGCGGTCGCCGCGCTCGCGCCGGTGGTGCTGCAACTCACCGGTTTTATCTATGGCGTGACCGCGCTGCTGGGCACCGCCCTGTTCGCCGTCTTCGCGTTCCAGGTCTATCGGCGGCGCGAGAGCGATCCGACACGCATGGGGCCGGAGCGGCGGCTATTTAAATATTCGATCCTTTATCTGTTCCTCCTGTTCGGTGCGGTCGTCGTCGATCGCTGGGTGCTCGTATGACGCCCGAGGAAGAGAGATTGGTCCGCGCCCGGCAGAAATCGCGCGCGATCATCACCGGGCTGCTGCTCGGCGCGCTGGTCATCCTGTTCTACGCGATCACCATCGCCAAGATCGGCACGAGCAAGATATTGTGATGATGGCATTGCCCCCTTCGCCTTTCGACCGCAACCGGGCGAATCGGCGCACGATGCTGACGATGGCGGGGGTCGCGCTGGCGATGCTGGGCCTGGGCTTCGCGTCGGTGCCGCTCTATCGCATATTCTGCGAACAGACCGGTTTCGGCGGGACGACCGCGCGGGCGGCCGAGGGCGTCCAGGTACAGGTGATTGCGGGGCGGACGATGTCGATCCGCTTCGATTCCAATGTGCAGCCCGGCATGCCATGGCAATTCTACCCCGAACATCGCACCGACACGGTGACGATAGGGGCCAAGGATATGGCGATCTTCGTGGCGAAGAACATGTCCGACAAGCCGGTGACCGGGACCGCCGCCTTTAACGTGACGCCCACCCAGGCGGGCGGCTATTTCACCAAGATCCAGTGCTTCTGCTTTACCGAGCAGACGCTCAAGCCCGGGGAGGAGGTGCGCATGCCCGTCCTCTATTATGTCGATCCCAAGATATTGGACGACCCGGACAACAAGGATACGCAGCAAATTACGCTGAGCTATACCTTCTACCCTGTTGAGCAGGGCAAGAAGCCAAGCTAAGGCAAATCACGATAACGCGAACCGCGAACAGGGAAGACACGAGCATGTCCGGCGCCAAGAACCACGATTATCATATTCTTCCGCCCAGCATCTGGCCGCTTTTCGGATCGATGTCGGCGCTGATAATGGCTTTTGGCGGCATCATGTGGATGCACCCCGACGCGATGCCGGCCCATGGCGGCTGGGTGTTCTTCGCCGGCCTGGCGGGCGTGCTCTTCACCTTCTATAGCTGGTGGGCGCAGGTCATCGCCGAAGCGCATGCGGGCGATCATACCCCGGTGGTGCAGCTTCACCTGCGCTACGGCATGATCCTGTTCATCGCGTCCGAAGTGATGTTCTTCGTCGGCTGGTTCTGGGCCTTTTTCGACTTTTCGCTGTTCCCCAGCGCACTTGCGCCTATCGACGGCCTGTTCCCGTCCAAGGGGATCGAAGTGATGAGCGCGTTCGAGCTGCCGCTGCTCAACACGCTGATCCTGCTCTGTTCGGGCACGACCGTGACCTGGGCGCATCATGCGCTGATCCATGGCGATCGCGACGGCCTGATCAAGGGTCTGTGGTGCACGATCATTCTGGGCGCGATCTTCTCCTGCATTCAGGCCTATGAATATGCGCATGCGCCCTTCCCGTTCGGCGGCACGCCCTACAGCTCGGGCTTCTACATGGCGACCGGCTTTCATGGCTTCCATGTTCTGGTGGGCACCATCTTCCTGATCGTCAACCTGATCCGCGCCTATAAGGGCCACTTCACGCCGCGCCAGCATTTCGGCTTCGAGGCGGCTGCCTGGTACTGGCATTTCGTCGATGTGGTGTGGCTGTTCCTGTTCGTCGCCGTCTATGTATGGGGTGGCTGGGGGGCGCCGGTCCACGGCGGCTGATCCGATCGGCAGCGTTGTAAGGCAATCGGCCGGGGCGTGTCCCCGGCCGTTTCCTTTTGGGGCTGGCGGGGCTATGGCTCGATGCCATGACGGATGACCTCATCAAGCCTGCTTCCCCCCTGTTGGTCGATGCGGCGCGCGGGGCCTGTCCGCGATGCGGCGGGGCGACGCTGTTCGACGGCCCAACCAAATTCGCGCCGTCCTGCCGGGACTGTGGGCTTGACCTCATCCAGTTCAATGTCGGCGATGGTCCCGCCGCGTTCCTGACCCTGATCGTCGGCGCGGTCGTGGTCGCGCTGGCGCTGATCCTGGAACTGAAAGTCCATCCGCCGCTCTGGCTGCAACTGGTGATCTGGATACCCTTCACCGTGGTTGCCGTCATCGGATCGCTGCGTATCGCCAAGGGCGCGCTGCTGATCCTGGAATATCGCAACAAGGCGCGTGAGGGGCAGATTAAAGGGGCGGACGCGCCATGAGGAAACTGCCGATCCTGCCGACGATCATTGTCGCGCTCGCCGTCGCGATCATGATCGGCCTGGGCGTGTGGCAGTTGCAGCGACGGGTCGAGAAGGAAGCTGCGATCGCGATGGCTGCCGCCAATCCCGCCAAGCCTGCGGTCAGCTTTCCCGTGTTGCCGCCGGTGCCCAGTGCGCTGCTGTTCCGGCCAAGCTCTGTCACCTGTCTGCGGGTGGCGGGCTGGCGTACCGAAGCGGGGCGCGCCGCCGATGGCAGCACGGGTTATCGGTATATCGCGGAGTGCGTGACGGGCGCAGAAGGGCCGGGCGCGCTGGTGGTCATGGGTGTTACGCCAAGGCCGGACGTGAAACCAGCCTGGATCGGCGGGCGCGTGATCGGCTGGCTGTCGCAGGAACCCGACCACCGTCCGCTGATTGCCCGCGTTGCGGGCAAGGCCCCGCCGCTGCGCCCGATGCTGATTGCGCGTGCGCCGGCACCCGGTCTGAAGGCCGCCGCGCCGCCGACCGCTGCGGACGTGCCCAACAATCATCTGGCCTATGCGGTGCAATGGTTTCTGTTCGCCGGGATCGCGATCATCATCTACATCATCGCGTTGCGCCGTCGGGCAGCGCCGCCGCCCGCCTAAAGGCTTGCCCCCGGCGGCGCGCATCGCTACCGCGCTTTCCCATCATGCACTATGTCAGCACCAGGGGGAGCGCGCCGACGCTCAGGTTCGAGGATGTGACGCTCGCGGGCCTCGCATCGGATGGCGGTCTTTATCTGCCGGAACGCTGGCCGTCCTTTTCGGTTGCCGATATCGCCGCGCTGGCGGGGCTGTCCTATGTCGAAACGGCGGTGCGGGTGATGGCGCCGTTCGTCGCCGGGTCGCTGAGCGAGGACGAGCTGCGCGATCTTTGTACCGCCGCCTATGGCCGGTTCAGCCATGATGCGGTGACGCCGCTGGTCCAGCTCGATCATCGTCACTGGTTGCTGGAACTGTTCCACGGACCGACGCTGGCGTTCAAGGATGTCGCGCTTCAGTTGCTGGGGCAGTTGTTCGAGCGTTTCCTGTCGCGGCGCGACGATCATCTGACGATCGTCGGCGCAACGTCGGGCGATACCGGCTCCGCGGCGATCGACGCGGTGGCGGGGCGCGAGAAGATCGACATCTTCATGCTGCACCCCGAAGGCCGAGTGTCCGACGTGCAGCGGCGGCAGATGACGACGGTGCGCGCGCCCAATGTCTATAATATCGCGATCGACGGCAGTTTCGACGATGCGCAGGCGCTGGTGAAGCGCATGTTCAACGACGCCGACTTTTCGCGGACATTCAACCTGTCGGCGGTGAACAGCATAAATTGGGCGCGGCTGATGGCGCAGGTCGTCTATTATTTCTACGCCGCCGTCCGCCTTGGCGCGCCGGAGCGTAGAATCGCCTTTTCGGTGCCGACCGGCAATTTCGGCGATGTGTTCGCGGGCTATGTCGCGGCGCAGATGGGGTTGCCGGTCGCCAAGCTGATCGTCGCGACCAACGTCAACGATATCCTCCACCGCGCGCTGTCCGAAGGCGATTATAGCCAGGGCCAGGTGGTGCCGACCGCGACGCCGAGCATGGACATTCAGGTCAGTTCCAATTTCGAGCGGCTGCTGTTCGCCGCGGGAGGCCGGGACGGGATCGCGCTGGCGCAGCAGATGGCCGAGTTTGAGCGGACGCGGGGCATGCGGCTGACCAATGCGCAGCGCGAGGGCGCGGCGCATCTGTTCGGGTCGGCGCGGGTCGATGCGGACGGCATGACGATGGCGATGCGCTGGGCGTGGGACCGTGCGGGGCAGATCATCGATCCGCACAGCGCGATCGGGCTTGCGGCGGCGCGTGAGGCTGACCTTGACCCCACGATCCCGATCGTCACGCTGGCGACGGCGCATCCGGCCAAGTTCCGCGAAGCGGTCGAGCGCGCGATCGGCACGAGGCCGCCCATGCCCGCGCGGGTCGGCGACCTGTTCGCGCGCGAGGAAAGCTATGTGAAGCTGCCCGGCACGTTCGAGGCGGTGACCGCTTATGTCGCGGAGCGGGCGACGCGGCGGGCCTAGTCACGATCTCCGTTCGGTTCGAGCTTGTCGAGAACCAGCGCGCGGGAGTTCTCGACAAGCTCGAACCGAACGGAGGTTATATTGGAACTCCAGACACTCATCGGCGAGCCATGGGCTGACTATGGGCTGATCGACAGCGGCAATGGGCGCAAGCTGGAACGCTACGGCCAATACCGTTTCATCCGGCCCGAGCCGCAGGCGATGTGGGCGCCCGCGACAGACGACTGGACCGCCGACGCCGAGTTCATTCCGGGGTCCGACGAGGATGGCGGTGGCCGCTGGTATTATGAGCGGCCAGTTCCGGCGGAGGGATGGCCACTCAAGTGGCAAGAGGTGAGCTTCCAGTCGAGTTGCACGCCGTTCCGCCATCTGGGCTTCTTTCCCGACATGGCGCCGGTGTGGGACTGGATGCGCGAGCGGACCGCCGACAAGCCCGATGCCGAGGTGATGAACCTGTTCGGCTATACCGGGGTCGGCACGCTGGCCATGTCGGCCAGCGGCGCGCGCATGGTGCATGTCGATGCGTCGAAGAAGTCGGTGGCGCAGGCGCGGGTCAACGCCGACCTGTCGGGCATGGCGGAGCGGCCCATCCGCTGGATCGTCGAGGATGCGGCCAAGTTCGTCGGGCGCGAGGTGCGGCGCGGGCGGCGTTATGACGGGATATTGCTCGACCCGCCCAAATATGGCCGCGGACCCGATGGCGAAGTGTGGCGGCTGGAAGAGGATCTGCCGGGCCTGATCGCCGATTGCCGCCAGTTGCTCGACGCCGACAGCCGTTTCCTGTTTCTGACCGTTTATGCGGTGCGGATGTCGGCGCTGGCGATCGGCGAATTGCTGCGTCAGGCGTTCGCCGACCTGCCCGGCGAGGTCGAGGCGGGGGAGCTGGCGGTGCGGGAGGAGTCGCGCGGCCTGCTGCTGCCGACCGCCATCTGGGCGCGGTGGAAGCGTTAACTTCGCATATTTCCCGCAGGATGCGACATATTGTTGCTTGGAGGCGATCCTATCGGGCTGTGTGCCTGGGTGGGGCGCCGGACGGTTGAAATAGCCGGGTTCCGGTATAGCGTAGGGCGGGGGTTGTAGGACAGGGGAAAATCCTCCCCGGCACGGGGAGGTGGCACCCCTAGGGTGACGGAGGGGGCGGGAGGCTAGGCAATGCGTCCGATTGAGGGGGCACCCGGACGAAAGCCCCCTCCACCAGCCTTCGGCTGGTCCCCCTCCCCGTGCCGGGGAGGAATTATTTGATTCTTATCTCGAACAGTTTCGGCCAATTTTTTCCGGTCACGAATATGCGGTCCTTCGCCGCGTCATAGGCGATGCCGTTGGCGACCGATTCCTGGCCTTGCGCACCGCTGGCCTTGAGCAGGGGGGCGATGTCGATCCAGTCCTTTACCGCGCCGGTCGCGGGGTCGATGCGGGCGATTTTGGTATCGTACCAGATGTTCGCCCACACCTCGCCCTTAAGATATTCCAGTTCGTTGAGGCGATCGACCGGGCGGCCGTTCCAGGTGACGGTGATGCGGCGGGTTTCGGTGAGCGTGTCGGGGTCGAGGAAGCGGAGCTGGGCGCTGCCGTCGCTCATGATCAGGCTCTTGCCGTCCTGGGTCAGTGCCCAGCCTTCGCCTTCATAACGGAAGTCGCCTATGGGTTTGAAATCGGTCAGCGACCAGATGAAACCCTGGCGGTGCCGCCATGTCAGGCTGATCAGCCTGTCCCCCCAGTTGACGATGCCTTCGCCGAAATAGCGCGCGTCGATGGCGCGGCGCTGGAGCGTCTTGCCGGTCTTGAGCGCGACCTTGCGAATGTCCGATTGCCCTTCCAGGCCAGTGCTTTCGTAGAGCGCGCCGTCGTGGAAAAAGAGACCTTCGGTGAAGGCGGTGCCGTCGTGGGGGTAGGTTTTGACCAGGGTCCAGGGGGTTTCGGCCAAAGCGGGCGTGGTGAGGAGGAGGAGGATGGCGAATATTATGCCCCACCGCCGTTCGGTTCGAGCTTGTCGAGAACTTTGCGCGCTGGGTTCTCGACAGGCTCGAACCGAACGGGTGGAGGCGCTGGGTTCTCGACAGGCTCGAACCGAACGGATGGGGGTGCCGGGTTCTCGACAAGCTCGAACCGAACGGGTGGGGGCGCTGGGTTCTCGACAGGCTCGAACCGAACGGGTGGAGGCGCTGGGTTCTCGA
>CAZLSU010000039.1:0-17307 GCA_964562225.1 uncultured Sphingobium sp. | reverse complement strand
CGAACCGAACGGGTGGAGGCGCTGGGTTCTCGACAGGCTCGAACCGAACGGGTGGAGGCGCTGGGTTCTCGACAGGCTCGAACCGAACGGGTGGGAGTGCCGGGTTCTCGATAAGCTCGAACCGAACGGAGGTAGGATTGCAGGCTCACTCCGCTGCCTGTGCGGCTATCGCGCTGGCGAGCCAGTGGGGGAGCGTTGCCGGGTCGAGATCCTCCACGCGGCGCAGTTCGATCGACAATTCCATGTCCGGCAAGGCGGCGCGCTGGCGTTTTTCCTGGGCCTGCGCGAGGGGGATGGCGACCAGCCTGCGGCTCACCTTGTTGCGGTAGTGCATCCGCGCGGTATTTTCCTGGCCGACATAGCAGCCCTTGTCATAATCGACGCCGTGCAATTCCCCGGCATTGGTTTCGAGCCAGAGAATCTGGTCCTGCCCCAGTTCGTCCGCGCCCTCGAATATGCCGAGCGACAGGCGATGGGCGCGGAAGGCGGGCGCGGCGTCGCCGTCCGTTGCCGGGGCGATCCAGCGGTGGCCAAGCGCGGGCAGGCGGGGATCGTGGGGCTGGTCGGCGGCGTCGGGCGACCAGTGGACCGCCAGCGACTCGTCGCGGGCGATCACGACCTTGCGGCGCAGGCGATAGAGGGTGAGGCGGCGGGCGAGGGCTTGCGCCTGGGCGGCTTCGCAGTCGATCAGAATGTCGTCGCTATTTTCATCCTTGGCGGCCCACAGGATGAAATCGAACAGCGCCTTGCCCTGCGCGGTCAGGAGCGCGGTCCAGCGCGGTTCGCCCGGTTTCAGGGTCAGCACATCGCGGGTCAGCAGGCCCTGAAGGAAGGGCTTTGCTTCCTCGCCTGAAATTCTGAGGATTGCGCGGTCGCTTAGGGTGGTGCCTGTCATCGGCTTTAGGTAGGACGGCAACATGCTTTCGCCAAGCCGTTCGGGCTGAGCCTGTCGAAGCCCTGTTCTTTCTCGAAGAAAAAGGGCAGCCCTTCGACAAGCTCAGGGCGAACGGGAGAATGGATAATGACCATGACCCAGACCTTCGACATGATCCTCAAGAATGGCACCGTTCACACACCGGGCGGGTCGGAGCAGGTGGATGTGGGCGTTCGCGCGGGCAAGATCGCCGCGATCGGACCCGCGCTGGGCGCACGATCAGGCGGGGCGGGCGAGACGATTGATTGCACCGGGCTGGATGTCCTGCCCGGCGTGATCGACAGTCAGGTGCATTTCCGCGAACCGGGCCTGGAATATAAGGAAGATCTGGAATCGGGCAGCCGTGCGGCGGTGCTGGGCGGAGTGACGGCCGTGTTCGAGATGCCCAACACCAATCCCAATACCGACAGCGCAGACCGGGTGCATGACAAGTTGAAGCGCGCGCATCACCGCATGTGGTGCGACCATGCCTTCTATGTCGGCGCGACGGCGGACAATGCGGAGGCATTGCAGGAACTGGAGCGGATACCCGGCACGGCGGGGGTCAAGATATTCATGGGCGCGTCGACCGGCAGCCTGCTGGTCGATGACGACCGCGCGCTGGCGCGGGTGCTGGCGTCGGGGACGCGCCGCGTCGCCATCCATGCCGAGGATGAGGCGCGAATGAATGCGCGCAAGGATTATCGGGTGGAGGGCGACCCGGCTTCGCATCCGGTGTGGCGCGACGATGAAAGCGCGATGATCGCGACGAAGCGGATCATCGCGCTGGCGCGGGCGGCGCGGCGGCGCATCCATATATTGCACATCACAACGCCCGCAGAGCTGGAATATATCGGCCAGAACAAGGATATCGCGACCTGCGAAGTGACGCCCCAGCATCTGACGCTGGTGGGGGAGGACGCCTATCCGCGCCTTGGCAGCTATGCGCAGATGAACCCGCCGATCCGGTCCACCGCCCATCGGGAGGGCCTGTGGCAGTGGCTGAACCAGGGCGTGCCGGACGTACTGGGCAGCGACCATGCGCCGCATACGATCGAGGAAAAGGGCAAGACCTATCCCGCGTCGCCCAGCGGCATGCCCGGCGTGCAGACGATGGTGCCGTTGCTGCTCGACCATGTGGCGAACGGGCGGCTGACGCTGCGACGGTTCATCGAACTGACGTCGAGCGGGCCGCAGCGCGTGTTCGGGCTGGTGGGCAAGGGGCGGATCGCGATCGGCTATGACGCCGATTTCACGGTGGTCGATTTGAAGAAGCGCTGGACCGTGGGGGCCGACTGGCTGGCGTCGCGGTGCAACTGGTCGCCGTTCGAGGGGATGGAGCTGATCGGCAAGGCGACCGGCACGATCATTCGCGGCAACCGGGTGATGTGGGAGGATGCGCTGGCGAACGACGCGGTGGGCGAGGCCGTGCGGTTCGAGGCGACCGCGTTTTCGTAAAGCCAGGGGTCAGGCGGTCGCCAGCCTGTTCCGGCGCGCCGACCGATAGCTGTCCGCCGCGAACAGGATGAGGCCAAGCCATATGAGGCCGAAGCTGACGATCTGGCCATGGGTCAGTTTTTCGCCGAACAGCAGGATGCCGCATAGAAATTGCAGCATGGGCGCGGAATATTGCAGCAGGCCCAGCGTCGCCATCGGCAGCCTGTGCGCGGCGATGGCGAACAGGACGAGCGGCACGGTGGTGACCGCGCCGGACAGGATCAACAGCCCGGTCGTGGGCGCATCCCGGCCGAAGGCGATGCCGCCGCTGGTCGCGAGCCATGCCAGATAGGCCAGCGCGACGGGGGTGAGGATGAGCGTTTCGGCACCCAGCCCCGCCATGGGATGAACCGGCGTCAGTTTGCGCACCAGGCCGTAGAATGCGAATGTGACCGCCAGCGCGACGCTGATCCACAGCGTCTGGAGCGCGGCCGCCGCCATGATCGCGATGCCGGCCGCCGCGATCAGCAGCGCGACGGTCTGGCCGGGGCGCAGCCTTTCCTTGAGCACCAGCACGCCCAGCAGGACATTGACCAAAGGGTTGAGGAAATAGCCCAGGCTGGCCGCCACGATATGATGGTTGGTGATGGCCCAGAGATAGGTGAGCCAGTTCAGCGCGATGAACAGTGCCGACGCCGATAGCGGCAACATCAGGCGGCGGTCGCGCACTATGGCGGTCAGCGGGGCGAGGCGGCCGCGCAGCGCCATCAGCGTCACGATCAGCATCAGCGACCAGAGGATGCGCTGCGCCACCATCTCGGTCGGGTCGACATGGTGGATGAGCTTGAAGAAGATGGGCAGCAGGCCCCACAGGCCATAGGCGGCGATGGCCGCCAGCAACCCGGTGCGATGGTCTGCCTCTGCTTGCGTCCCGGTCAGAGGATGCCGCCGCCCAGAAACAGCCGCAGCGCACCGAATGCGGCGACGAGCAGGCAGAAGTTGCGGCCGCCATTTTTCGACGAGATCATGCCGATCACTGCGCCGAGCAGCGCGACCGGCACCAATATCCAGTTGAGCGCGCCCAGGAACGGGATGACCGCCGGGATCATGCAGATCAGGGTGATGAGGCCGATAAGGCCGGAGAGGAGGTTCAGCATGCTCTTGAAATGGCGCTTGCGCGCGCGGCGGGCAAGGGTTTAGCGTGAGGCAATGCGCAAAAAGACCCGGCTGGCGGCGTGGTTAGCGAAATATTATGGCTATTTACTGTAATCCCTAACGAAATCTTAACGCTCTGGCACGAAGGCTGTTCGCTTGATGTGCGGAGTGGCGGTGATGGGGCGTGGAAATCTGGGGCTGATGGCGGGCATGGTGGCTCTGGCGCTTGCCGGGTGCGGCCGTGACGACAATAAGAACAGCCTGGCCGCGCTCGACGCGCAACTGACAGGCAATGCAGCCGATCCGGCGCTGAAAAGCGCGCTGGCCGATCAGATCGTGGTCGATCCGAATTTGACCGGCCAGTCCAACCGCAACGCGGTGCGCCCCGCCGACAAGCCCGCCAATGGCGCATTGCCGGTGCTGGGCGGCGACGCGGCGCAGGCACAGGCGCAGGCATTGAAGCTGGTCGGGGGCAAGCTATTGTCCGCGCCTTCTCCGGCGGCGGGCAAGCTGAGCGAGACGCCCGAGACGCTGGGCGCGCTGGCACGTGAGCAGGGCGCTGGGAAAGGAAGCGCGGACTGCGCAAAACGCATGGCCTATGGCATGCAGTGGGCGGCGCGGCTGCCCGAGGCGTTCGGCCTCTATCCCGGCGCACAGTTGATGGAAGCGGCGGGGGCGGACAGTCATGGCTGTACGTTGCGCGCGGCGAGTTTCGTGACGCCGGTGCCGCGGCAGGGCGTGATCGACTATTATTACACCCAGGCGAAGCGCGCGGGCTTTTCCGCCGAGCATCGCCAGGAGGCTGGTGCAAATCTGCTGGGGGGCACGCGGGGCGGCGACGAGGGCGCTTATCTGGTGATGGTGAGCGACGCGCCGGGGGGCAAGACCAGCGTGGACATCATCGCGAACAACGGGCGGTAGTATCTCATTATGTAGAGGCCGCGCCGGTGCGGCTCTGCCAACACCAACGCGCCGTTTCCCTTGTCCGGGCTTTTGCGCTAGGGGCGGCGGCATGATCAATACCCTTCTCGTTATGATGGGCGGTGCCGTGGGTGCCGCGCTGCGCTATGAGGCCGGACGGCTGGTGACTATGCTGACCGCGCCCGGTTTTCCGTGGGCAACACTTGTCGTGAATGTTGTCGGCGGTTTCTGCATGGGCCTGCTGGCGGCCGGTCTGGCGCGGATGAGCGTGGGCGAGCCGTGGCGATTGCTGTTGGGCGTGGGCGTGCTGGGCGGGTTCACGACCTTTTCCGCGTTCAGCCTGGAAACCGTCCTGATGATCGAGCGCGGGCAGATGATGCTGGCGCTGGCCTATGTGCTGGCGTCGGTGGTCGGCGCGATCCTGGCGCTGTTCGTCGGAATCTCGGTCCTGCGGAGCGTGTCATGAAGGGCGGCAAGCCGGGCGGTCCGCCGTCGCGCGGCAAGGCACCGGGCAGTAAAGTTCCGGGCGGCAAAGTACCGGGCGGTAAAGTAGCGGGACGCAAAGGGCCGGTGAAGGCACCACGCGGCAAGACCGGGCCGGACGGGCGCATCGGTGGCCGGTCCGACACGCGGTCCTTCGCGCCCGATCGCAAGCGCGGGCCAAGCAAAGCGGCCCCGGCGCGCAAGCCTGCGATCAAGGCGGCACCCAAGCCGGTGGTCGCGCCCGCGCCTGCGCCCAAGGTCGCCGCGCAGCAGGGCGTGACGCTGGACGTGCGGCAGTTCCGGGTGAAGGCCGACGATGACGGCATCAGGCTGGATCGCTGGTTCCAGCGGCATTTGCCCGATGTCGGTTTCAATATCGTATCGCGCTGGTCGCGCACCGGGCAGTTGCGCGTCGATGGCGCGCGCGCCGCGCCGGGCGATCGGCTGGTCGAGGGGCAAACCATCCGTGTGCCACCCGCAGAGGCGAAGGCGCCGATCCCCGAGAAGGTGAAGCGCGCGCGGGTGATCGACCTGACGCCCGACGAGATCGCCTATATCCAGTCGATGGTGATCCACCGCGACGAACAGGCGATCGTCATCAACAAGCCGCCGGGCCTGGCGACGCAGGGCGGGACCAAGACCGACGAGCATGTCGACAAGCTGCTCGACGGCCTGCTGTTCGACATGGATCAGCGGCCCAAGCTGGTGCACCGGCTGGACAAGGATACGTCGGGCGCGCTGCTGCTGGGGCGCACCGCGCGGTCGGCGGGTTTCTTTGCCAAGGCTTTTTCGAGTCGCACGGCGCGCAAAGTCTATTGGGCGCTGGTGATGGGCGTGCCGAGCATCAATGACGGCATGATCGAGCTGGCGCTGGCCAAGCAGCCGGGCACCGGCGGCGAGAAGATGCATGTCGACGAGAAGGACGGCCTGCCCGCGCGCACCCGTTATCGCGTGATCGAGCGCGCGGGCAACCGCGCCGCCTGGGTCGAGTTGCAGCCCTATACCGGGCGCACCCATCAGTTGCGCGTCCATCTGGCCGCGATCGGCCACCCGATCGTGGGCGACGGCAAATATGGCGGCAAGGAAAGCTTCCTGAGCGGCACGATCAGCCGCAAGATGCACCTGCATGCGCGGCGCATCCGAATCGACCATCCCGATGGCGGGCGCGTGGACGTGATGGCGGAACTGCCCGCGCATTTCGCGTCCAGCCTGAACGATATGGGGTTCGATCTTTCGCTGGGCGACATGCTGTTGGACGACGAGATCGACCGGACGCCGACCCGCGAGGATGAAAAGAAATTCGCCAAGCAGCACGCCAAGCAGGTTCGCAAGGAACGGCGCGGCGAGCGGCGGGGGCGGGGCGAGAAGTGAGCGCATGCGCTTGCGCCGGCCGGGAATGGTTCTCGACAAGCTCGAACTGAACGGAGGGGGTTGGAGCCTTTCATGCATCCTGATTCCCAATTTGGCTGGACCGACCGGGGCGAAATGCGGGCGTTCGTCGCGGCCTATCCGTTCGGCAAGCTGTTCGCCGTCACGGCCGATGGTCCCGGTGTCGCGCATGTCCCGATGGTATGGCTGAGCGACGACCGGATCGGCTTTCACCTGTCGCGGGGCAACCGGCTGGCGAAGGGGCTGGACGGCGCAACGGCGCTGTTCCTGGTCGATGGGCCGCATGGCTATGTCAGCCCCGACTGGTATGGCCTGCCCGATCAGGTACCGACTTGGAATTATGTCGCGGTCGAGCTGGAGGGGATGGTCAGCACGATCGCCCCCGAGCGGCTGCCCGCGCTGATCGACGCATTGTCGCTGGACAGCGAACGCCGCCTGTCGCCCAAGCCGGTGTGGACCCGCGACAAGATGGGCGATGGCCTGTTCGGCCGGATGATGGGCGCAATCACGGGCTATGAGATGCGGGTCAGCGACTGGCGGGGGACGCGCAAGCTGGGGCAGAACAAGCCCGCGGAAGCGCGCGCTGCGGTAGCCGATGCGATGGCGCGGGCGGGCGATAGCGGCATTGCGGGGATGATGCGCGAGACGCTGCCATGAGCAATAAACTGGTCGTGTTCGATTGCGACGGAACGCTGGTGGACAGCCAGCATATGATCTTCACCGCGATGGTGCGCGCGTTCGAGGGCGAGAGGCTGGTCCCGCCCGACCGGCAGCGGACGCTGTCGATCATCGGCCTGTCGCTGCCGCAGGCGATGGCGCGCTTGATGCCCGACGCCGAGGCGGAATATCACGACCATCTGAGCGATTGTTACAAGCGCGCATTCCAGGCGATGCGCGCGGAAAAGGCGATTTCCGAACCGCTCTATCCCGGCATAGCCGAGCTGATCGGGACGCTGGACGAGGCCGGCTGGCTGCTGGGCGTCGCCACCGGCAAGTCGGACAGGGGGCTGGCGCTGTGCCTGGCCCATCATGGCATCGCGCATCATTTCGTGACGCTCCAGACCGCCGATCGCCATCCGTCCAAGCCGCATCCCGCAATGCTGCGGCAGGCGATGGCGGAGGCGGGGGCGGTGCCGGAGAGCACGGTGATGATCGGCGACACGCATTTCGACATCGACATGGGGCTGGCCGCGGGGGTGCGGACCATCGGCGTGACATGGGGTTATCACAGCGTGGCGGAATTGCGCGCGGCGGGGGCGCATGCCATCGCGATGGACATGGCCGAACTGCATCGCCATATCGGGCCGCCATGAGCGAACCTGTTCCAGACTATCAGCCGGACCCCGAAACGGTCGCGCGCCAGCGTTTCTTCGCGATCGGCCTTATCCGGTTGGCGGGGGCTTTCCTCGTCATGTTCGGCTTTCTGGTGCTGATGCAGCGGTTTAGCTGGGTACAGGGGGGCAAGGCGAAGGCGATGGGGATGATCTTCGTCATCGTCGGCCTGTTCCAGTTCATGATCGTGCCGCGCCTGTTGCTGCGCATGTTCAAGCGCCCGCCCCGGAAATGAAGCGATTCTACAAGCAGGTGTCCGTCGTCGCGGGGGCGGACGGCTGGGCGGTGCAGCTTGACGGGCGGCCGGTGCGGACACCGGCGAAGGCGGCGCTGGCTTTGCCCAACGCGGCGCTGGCGGACGCTGTCGCAGAGGAATGGCGCGGGCAAAGCGAGACGATTGATCCGCTGACGATGCCGATGACGGGCCTGTCCAATGCGGCGATCGACCAGATCATGCCCAACCGGGCCAGCTTTACCGCCGGTATCGCCGAATATGGGCAGAGCGACCTGCTCTGCTATCGGGCCGAAGCGCCCGCGGCACTGGTGGCGCGGCAGGAGGCGGTCTGGGGACCGTTGCTGGACTGGGCGCGGGAACGCTATGACCTGACGTTCCGCGTGACGCAGGGCATCGTCCATGTCGCGCAGCCGCCCGAGACGCTGGCGCGGCTGGCGGCGGCGGTGACGGCGTTCGATCCGTTCGTGCTGGCGGGACTGTCCACTTTGGTGTCGATCAGCGGATCTTTGGTCTGCGGGCTGGCGCTGGTCGAGGGCGGGCACGACCCGGAAAGCATCTGGCAGGCGGCCGAACTGGACGAGATATGGCAGGCGCAACTATGGGGCGAGGATGCGCTGGCGGTCGCCCGATCCGCTGCGCGCCATGCCGATTTTCTGACGGCCTGTGCCTTTTGCGCGATGGCGCGGGGCTGACGGGCTGGGAACCCGCATGCGGTTTCGTGAGTATGAAGATGGTGCGGGCATGACGTCGCCCGACTTTTTCATAACGGAGTCTGATCTTGTCCAGAGCCACATTCGCCCTTTTCGCCCTGCCGCTATTATTTGCCGCGCCCGCGCTGGCCCAGGAGACCGCGCCTGCCGCTGCTCCCGCTGCCCCGGCAGGTGCCGCGCCCGCCGCCGCGCAGATGACCCCCGAACAGATCGCCGCGTTCAACCAGGCGGTGACCGATTTCACCGCCGGTCAGACCGCGCAACAGGGCGGCGACAACGCCACCGCCGCGACAAAATATGCCGCCGCGCTGCCCGCGATCCGCAAGGCGGTGGAGGTGCAGCCCGACAATATTGATAACGTCAATTTCCTGGCGAACGCGCTTTACGCCAATGCCGCCGCGCTGGGCGCGCAAGGCAAGCTGGAAGAGATGATCACGCTGTTCGGCGAGGCCGCGCCGCACTTCCGCAAGGTCGTCGCGGCCAAGCCTGCCGATGTCGCCAGCCGCAACCTGCTGGCCGGGGTGGTCACGCAGATGGGCAATCAGAAGCTGGTCGCGCAGGACAAGCCAGGCGCGGACATTCTCTATGCCGAAGGCGTGACGCTGGCGCGCAAGTCGGTGGCGGAGAAGGCGGCGGACCCGGTGGCGAAGAATCTGCTATTGTCCGCCCTGATCGGCCAGAGCCAGACCAGCGCCGATCCCAAGGTGAAGGAAGAGGCATTGTCCCTGGGCAAGGCGATGCTGGCGGACGGGTCGATCGACGCGGTAAACAAGCCTTCGGTCGAGACGATGACGGGGGTCAAGGCGACGGGGTGATTTTTCCTCTCCCCTTTAGGTTCAAACGAGGCACATGACTCGTTTGAAGCGCCGGGGGTGGGGCATGCGCCAAGGCGATAGCCCCCACCCCAACCCCTCCCCTGAAGGGGAGGGGCTTAGGATAGCTTTAGGCCAACAACTTATCCGCATAGAGCAGCCGCCCCGGACCGAGCAGGCCCAGCAACTGGGGCAGCATGTGGCGGGCGACGGCGAAACAGCCTTCGCTGCGGCCGACCTTGCCCCAGGTGGCGATGTGGTTTTCGCTGACATAGTCCGCGCCATGGACGACGATGGCGCGCGGCTCGGCATTGTTGTTGAGCGGGTCCAGGCCAGCCAGGCGCATCGCCGCGCCATGCTGACCGTCATAGATTTCGCCGGTCTTATAGGCTCCTGCCGAGCTGGCGAGCGAATTGGGTTCGTTGGAGAAGCGTTGCAGCCACCCGCTATGGTCTGGGTCCGACCCGCGACCGTGGGCGACCAGATAGCTGCTGGTCTGGCCGCCGATCAGGTCGACGATGTGGAAGCGCAGTTCCTTCGACGCGACGGCGAAGTCGGCGATCGCCACGCGGTCGCGCAGCTCGAAGCTCTTGTCATGAGTGTCCAGCGCGGCCTTGGCGCGTTCCAGCAGGGGGGCATAGGGTTTGGCAGCCAGCGATGATGCGACCGCTGGCGTCGCGGGCGCGGCGGGGCCGGAAGCCGACAGGGCAGCGCGGCCCACCGTTTCGGGGAAGCAGGCCATGCCGAGGCCGGCGAACGCCATTCTGGTAAATTGTCTGCGATCCATAGGACTCGATATAGCGATTTGTGTGCCCCGGTCCAAGGGGCGCGCTATTCGTGGCCGCTGTGGTTGCCGCTTTCCTCGACCGGCTCACCGTCGCCTGCGGGCATCCGCGCGGTCATGCCGGTGGCGTCCGCATCGTCGAGCGTCTGCTGATCCTCGCCGATCACGGGCGGGGCGGCTGGCTCTGGGGTGTTTTCGACCGGGGCGGGCGGCGGCGTGTCGTTCACGACTTCGATGTCGGCGGGCGGCTCGACCAGATTGTTGACGATCTCGGGTGTGTCCTCTTCCTTCTTGCCGCAGGCGGACGGGGCGAGCGCGCCGAGCGAGGCGAGGGCGATCAGGGTGAAACGACGCATGAGGATCAATCCTTCGAGGCGAGATTGGTGACGGCGGCGGCGCGGTTGCTCGACGCTTCGATCTTGGATGCGAGCAGCTTGTCCCAGCCATAGGGGTCGGCGCGGAAGTTCATCGTGCCGTTGCCGCTGGCGAAGGCGGTCCAGTAGAGCAGATAGACGGCGACTTCCTGGGGCAGCGCGACGCGCTGGGTCTTGCCCTGGTCGATCAGCGTCTGGATCTGCCCTTCCAGATCGGGCGCGCCGCGCACCATCAGTTCGGCAAGCGGCACCGGCTTTTCCAGGCGCACGCAGCCATGGCTGGCGAGCCGGTCATAGCTGGAGAATTTGGCGCGGGCGGGCGTGTCGTGCAGATAGACCGCGAAATTATTGGCGAAGTCGAATTTCAGGCGGCCGAGCGCGCTGTTCGGGCCAGCGGGCTGGACGATGCGTTCGCCGCCCTCGGGCGTCTTGACGATCTTATACCCCTGCGCGATCAGCCTGCCGCGCCCCTTGGGCCAAAGCTCGCGTTTGGCGATGGACGTAGGGACGTTCCAGGGCGGGTTGATCACGATCGAATGGATGTTCGATTGCAGCATTGGCGTCGCATTGTCGGGGCTACCGGTGACGGCGCGCATCGAACTGATCGGCTGATCCCCCTCGAACATGGTCAGCACGGCGGCGGCGATGTTCACCTGCACGCGGTTGGCCGGCAGTTCGCGGGGCAGCCAGCGCCACCGTTCCATATTGGCCATGATCGCGCCGATTCGCGCCTCCACCGGCACGTTCAGCGCGGCGATGGTGCGGGTGTCGAGCAGGCCGGTGGGGTTGAGACCGTAGCGGCGCTGGGCGCGCTGGAGCGCGACGACGAGCGGTTCGGACGGGGTGACCGCCTTATCCTCCATGGCGAGGCGTTTGCGGATCGCGGCGGGGTCCGCCTTGGCGCCCAGCGTGCCCCAGCCGCCGGCATCGGCGATTTTTTCATAGGCGGTCAGGCCCTTGCGCAGGCCATCATAGCCCGCATAGGGCGGGGCGAGCGAGGCGATCCACTGGTTCAGGCGATCGGCGGTGACGGCGTTGGCAAGGCCGGGGCGCGGATCATAGGCGGCGGGGCGCAGCGCCCAGACCTCCAGGAAATCGGCGGTGTCGACCCGGCCGCGCGACAGGGCGCGCGCGCGATCGAGCACGGCGGCGACCAGCGCGTCGCCCGACAGGGACTTTACCGAATCATTGCGCAGGACCAGCCCCTGTTCCGCGCCTTGCTTCAGCCAGGCGTTGAGCGTGGCTTCCTGCGCGCCCGACAAGGGCGGGATCGGTACCGGCGGGGGCGTAACGATGGCCGGAAGCACGGGGGTGGCGGGCAAAGTCGGGGCCATGACCGGCGGGGGCGTCTGGGCCAGCGCGGCGACGGGCATGAGGGCAAGGATAGGCCGAAGGATCATATTGCGATAGGACATGGTTAAGTCCGATAGCGCAAAGCGGCGCGGGTTGGAATCGGGATACGCCTTCTCTTGTCGAACCTTCACGTCGTTCATCATCCCGGCTATGTCTCTCCGGCCACAGCAGGCAGCGCGTTCCGCTTCGACAAATATGGGCTGGTGATGGACGCGCTGCACGAAAGCGGGGCGGCGTTCACGGTCCATGCGCCCGAACCGATGCCGCGCGCGTGGATCGAGGCGGTGCATGACCCGGCCTATGTCGAGGAGGTGCTGAGCCTGAGCGTGCCGCGCGAGAAAGAGCGGCGGATCGGCTTTGCGGTGACGCAGCGGGTGATGTTGCGATCGCTGCTGTCGCCGGGCGGAACCTGGCTGGCGGCGAAGCTGGCGCTGGCCCATGGTCATGCGGCCAATGCCGCCGGGGGCAGCCATCATGCGCTGAGCGATACGGGGGCGGGCTATTGCGTGTTCAACGACCTGGCGATCGCCGCCAACCGGCTGATCGCGGACGGGGATGCGGGGCGCATCCTGATCCTGGACCTGGACGTGCATCAGGGGGACGGCACCGCGTCGTTGACGGCTGGGCGGGACGATATCTTCACCCTGTCCGCCCATGCCGAGAAGAATTTCCCGGTGCGCAAGGCGCGGTCTTCGCTGGATGTGCCGCTGGCGGACGGGATGGAGGATACGGCCTATCTGGCGATGCTGGCGGATGTGGTGCCGCGCGTGATCGAAGATTTCGCGCCCGATCTGATCCTCTACCAGGCTGGGGTCGATCCGCATCGCGACGACCGGCTGGGGCGGCTGGCGCTGAGCGACGCGGGGCTGGCGGCGCGCGACCGGTTCGTGATGCGGCAGGCGCGGGACCGGGGCATCGCGCTCGCCAGTACCTTGGGCGGGGGCTATGGCGAGGACCGGATGGCGGTGGCGCGGCGACATGCCGCGTCGATGCTGGCGCTGGCGGATGAGGCCGGGCGTTAAGTGCAGCACCCAACAATGCGCAGGTTTCTCGACTTCGCTCGAAACGAACGGAGATGGAATATTTAGTGGATGCTCTCGGTCGGGATCTGGGGTTCGGCCGGAATGGCCACCCTGTCCGGCACGAGCTTTGCCGCGATCAGTCCTGCAAGCGCGAGGCCGACGAAATCGCTGAAGGCGAGATAGAGGATATAGCCCCAGGGCGCGTGATTGAACACCGCCTGGCCGATCTGCATCCACAGCACGCCGCCGCCCGCGAACAGCAGCGCGACTCGCGCACGCGCGCCATAATCCGCCGCGACCCAGCGCAATGCGAGGGCGATCAGCAGGCCGACGAGCAGCGAGAGGATGAAGCCGCCGATCAGCGCGCTGCCGTCGGTCACCGGAAAGCCGGTGCTGTTGTAGAAAATCTGGCCCACCGGGCCGCGCCCGAACAATATCGTGCCCTCCGCCGTGGCGGGATCGGGGATGATATAGACGCCGGTGCCGGTGGGGTTGAGCGCCTGTGCCATCGCCGCTTGCAGATTGGCGCTGGCGGTCGCGTCGGCGCGGCTGATGGCGATGGCGCTTAAAGGCGTGCCCCAGAAGATGAAGCCGGTGAGGAACAAAGCACAGCCGCCCAGCAGGCCGCCCAATATGGTCTTGAACATGATCTGGTTCCCCTGTCCGCGCCAAGCGGTGTGAGGCAGAACGCGCGACCGTGCAATATTATCCTCGATCGTCCTGCCTATCCTCAATCGTCTTGAACGTGGCGGTTCAATTTGCGGATGAAGCCGATCAGGCCGGTCTGGCGGCTGCGCTTCATCCGTTCGGCATGGAGGATGGTGCGGACTTTCTCGAAACAGGCGTCGGCGTCATCATTGCACAGGACATAATCATAGCCGTCCCAATGCGCGATCTCGCTCGCCGCGCGGGCCATGCGCCCGGTGATGACTTCCTCGCTGTCGGTGGCGCGGCCGCGCAGGCGGCGCTCCAGTTCCTCCATCGAGGGCGGCAGGATGAACACGCGGACCACGTCGCCTCCGGCGATCTGGTGCAATTGCTGCGCGCCCTGCCAGTCGATGTCGAACAGCACGTCGCGCCCGGATTTCAGCATCGCCTCGACCGGCGCGCGCGGGGTGCCGTAGCGCTGGCCGAAAACATGCGCCCATTCGATGAATTCCTGATCGGAAACCATCGCGCGGAACCGTTCCAGATCGACGAAATGATAATCCTTGCCGTCGACTTCGCCCGGCCGCATCGGACGAGTCGTCGCGGAGACCGACATGGCAAGGTCCGGATCGGACGCCAGCAGCTTGCGGGCGATGGTGGACTTGCCCGCGCCGGAAGGCGAAGACAGGACGAAGAGGACGCCCCGGCGCTTGAAACCATGCGGATCGGTAAGGGAGGTGTCGGCCATGGCCGCTAGTGGCGAAAAGGGTCTGTTTTGGCAAGGGGGGACGGATGACGGCAAATCGGTGGGGAATCATTGGCGCGCTGGTGATAGCGTTGGGGACGGGCGTGATCCTGTTCGCGATGGGGCGACCGCCCATCTGCACCTGCGGCACAATCGAGCTGTGGCATGGCGCGGTCGACAGCGGCAACAGCCAGCATATCACCGACTGGTACAGCCTGAGCCATATCATCCACGGCTTTCTGTTCTACGCCGGATTGTGGGCTGTGCTGCGGCGGCAGCCGATCGGGGTGCGGTTGAGCATCGCGGTGCTGGTCGAATCGGCTTGGGAGATAGTGGAGAATTCGCCGATCATCATCATCGACCGTTATCGCACCGCGACGATCGCGCTGGGCTATAGCGGCGACAGCATCGTCAATTCGATGAGCGATATCGGGATGATGACGATCGGCTTTTTGTTCGCAGGCCGGGTGCCTTGGTGGGTGACGATGCTGGTGGGAATCGGGTTCGAGTTGCTGGCGCTGGCGGTGATCCGCGATAATTTGGCGCTCAATATCCTGATGCTGACCTGGCCTGTGGAGGCGGTGAAGATCTGGCAGGGTGGCGGGTAAGGCATAGTCCCATAGCGAGGGGCACCTGCGAAAGCAGGAACCTAGAGTTGGACGGGTTGACTTTGAACCCTGGACTCCTGCGTTCGCAGGAGTACGGCCTTAGCTCGCCTTCTTGACCCGTGCCGAGTCGATCGGGACCGGCTCCTTGCTCATATCGGGCAGCAGTTTGGTCGCCTTCTTGCGGTCCATCTCGCGCTTCGCCTCGTAGAGCCGGGTTGCCATATAGGCTCCGCTCACGACGATCGCGCCGACAGGGTAGCGCATGATAACCCGTTTCGCGCCCATGCCCGCCAGCAAACCCAACGCACCCTTCTTGCCCGTGGCAGCCGCGACTCGGGTCGCGACCAAGGTCGCACCGACCCGCGCCACCTTGCGCAAAAGGCTCGCCTTTTTGGGCGGGCGGACGGTGACCAGCGGGGCGGAGACGATGGGCTTTTTCATAATGGTCTGAATGTATCGCAGGCGCGCCGGTTCCGCCAGTTGATCTGGATCAGACCATATTTTCCGGGCGGACCAGGCGGTCGAACGTCTCCGCGTCCACCAGCCCGAGTTCCAGCCCCGCTTCCTTGAGCGTCTGGCCGGTCGCATGGGCATGTTTGGCGATCTTTGCCGCATTGTCGTAACCGATCTCGGGCGCGAGCGCGGTGACCAGCATCAGCGACCGATCGACCAGTTCGGCGATGCGGCTTTCGTTCGCCTCCAGCCCCTCGACACAACGCTCCGCGAAGCTTGCCATGCCGACGCTGAGCAGGTGGATCGAGCGCAGCACCGCCGCGCCGATCATCGGCTTGAAGACGTTGAGTTCCAGATGCCCCTGCATGCCGCCGATCGTCACGGCCTGATGATTGCCGATCACTTGGGCTGCGACCATCGTCAGCATCTCGCACTGGGTCGGGTTGACCTTGCCCGGCATGATCGAGCTGCCCGGCTCGTTGGCGGGCAGGTCCAGTTCGCCAAGGCCGGAGCGCGGGCCGCTGCCGAGCAGGCGGATATCGTTGGCGATCTTGGTGAGGGAGACGGCGAGGGTGGCGAGGGTCGAGGAGAGGTGGACGAGGGGGTCGTTGGAGGCCAGCGCCTCGAACTTGTTATCGGCGGTGCGGAAGGGCAGGCCGGTGATCGTGGCGATCTGCGCCGCGACGGTGACGTCGAAGCCTTCGGGTGCGTTCAGGCCGGTGCCGACGGCTGTGCCGCCCTGCGCCAGTGCCGTCATGCCGTGCATCGTGGCCGGTTCGATGCGCTTCTTCGCGCGATAAAGCTGGTGCGCGTAGCCGGAAAATTCCTGGCCCAGTGTCAGCGGCGTCGCATCCTGCAAATGGGTGCGGCCGATCTTGACGATATGCGCCCACGCCTTCGCCCTGGCGTCGAGCGCATCATGCAGCCGGTCGAGCGCGGGGAACAGCGCGCCGGTCACTGCCCGCGCCGCCGCGATATGCAGCGCGGTCGGGAAGCTGTCGTTGGACGACTGGCTCATATTGACATGGTCGTTGGGGTGGACCGGCGATTTACCGCCGCGCGTGCCCGCGAGGGCTTCGTTGGCGATGCCCGCGATCACTTCGTTGACGTTCATATTGGTCTGGGTGCCGCTGCCGGTCTGCCAGATGACCAGCGGGAACTGATCGTCATGCGCGCCCGCGATGACCTGCGCTGCCGCCGCGTCGATGGCGTCGGCCAATATGTCGTCCAGGCCATGCGCCCGGTTCACCCGCGCGGCGGCCTGTTTCACGATGGCGAGGGCATGGACGATGCCGATCGGCATGCGCTCGGTCTCACCGAACGGGAAATTCTCTATGCTGCGCTGGGTCTGTGCGCCCCAATAGGCGGTGGCGGGGACGTCGATGGGACCGACGCTGTCGGTTTCCGTGCGGGTGTCGGTCATGGCTATTCACCCCCGTCATGCTGAACAAGTGCAGGGTGACGGCCTTAGGCGGCCGTCATTTCTTTTTGCCGAAATCCACCGTCACGACGTTCGATCCATCGTCGCTGGTCACGGTCGGCGCGTCATTTTCCGCCGGGTCATGGGGTTCGAGCGCGTCGTCCCCGGCGACCTGAAATTGCAGCGCGAAGTTGACGGCCGGATCGACGAACGCGGTGATCGCGGCAAAGGGGATGTTGAGGTGGGCGGCGACCTGATTGAAGGTGAGCGCAACCTCGAAATGATGGTCGCTGACTTTCAGATCCCAATATTTATTCTGGATGACGATGGTCATCTCATCGGGGAAGCGTTCGACCAGATGGCGCGGGATGGCGACGCCGGGTGCCTGGGTCTTGAAGGTGATGTAGAAATGATGCCCGCCGGGTAGTCCGCCTGACGCCTCTACCTCGCCCAATACCCGGCCGACGACCGCGCGCAGCGCCTCCTGCACGATCTCGTCATAGGGAATCAGGC
>CAZLSU010000038.1:0-25665 GCA_964562225.1 uncultured Sphingobium sp. | reverse complement strand
TAACGAAATTGGTAAAATAAACGTTATCAACCCCGCCATAGCCCGTCTTTTGCTTGAGAATATCGTTGATTATATTTTTTATCCTGCCCTGAAGCCCCTGCTTGCCCTGCGGCGTGGAGAGGGTCTCCATCGGCTGTTCGGCCAGCATCATCAGCACCTGACTGCGGATCGCCATCTCATGCGTCTTGATCGCGTCGATCACCCGCATGTCGTAATAAGTGGAAACCGCGACGCTGATCTGGGCGAAAGCGTCGGTATCGATCATGTTCGACGTGAAGGGCGCGGTCATCTGAAAATAGGTCGCCTGATAGGCAGCGGGATTGGCCGGAGCAGGCAGGTCGATGCCCTTGCCGGGGGCATGGCCACCGACACCATGGGAGGAAGGCGCGGCGGCATGTTCGCCACCCTCCCCGCCTTCGCCGCCGCCATGCGCCTTGGCGATATCCTCAGCGCTTTCGCCCTTCAGCACGAGCACCGGCTTGTTGGGGTCGATCTTGGGGCCTTCATCCTTGGAACCGAAAACACCGGCCGCATAGAGACCGCCAGCCGCGCCCGCGCCGCCCAGGATCAGGCCGACGACCAGGATCAGGATCAGCTTCATGCCGCCGCCCTTCTTCTTTTTCGGCTTGGCTTCGTCACTCATCGTCAAAGTCCCCCAGATGGCGCATCAGGCGATCAGGCATAACGCGCATGGCCGGCGGTGCGACCGCCACCCTGCGCAATCTCGCGCGCATCCACATGGTTAAGAACGGCAGGCTCCCCGCCAGCTTTATGCGGCGTGGCGAAATTTTCGCGGGGCTGCGGACGACCCTGACTGGCACCTTGGTTCATGCCCTGCGACAAGGAGCCGTTTTGCGACGGTGCGCCGCCCTGCTGGTTGCCGGTGTCGCCACGCGGCGCTTCCGCCGGGGCAGGTGCGCGATCAATGCGAATGTCGGCGATGCGAACCGACGACAGGGCGGCATCGCTGCGCAGGCGGTCACTGTCCTGCCGCAAGGCCGTAACGGCGGCGTCGCTGGCGGCGATCAGGCTTATATCGGCCCCGTCGCTGCCCTGGCGGATGTCAACCTGCACCGCGCCGAGCTGACTGGCGTTGATCTGGAAACGGCCCTGCGCGCCATTGGCGGACAAGCCCGCAATGTCGCGGGCGAGGCCGTCGATCCACTGGCCCTGCACCCCCATATCAACGACGCTGGATGCCAGCGTACCCCCGATATCGACGAGCGGCTGGATCGCGGGTGCGACCATGGGTGTAGCGGTCGGCGCGGGCGCGAAAGGCGACGCGGTGACGTTCGCCACATTATCCAGTGTGGCGACAGGCCCGCCTTCTCCGCGGTGCGGGACAGAGGAAGCGCGCTCTTTCGTCGCCGGGCGGCGCGTGATCTGATCGCGCACCAGTTGCAGCAGGCTGAGCGCTTCGGACCGGACCGGCTCGGCGGCTTCGGTGGGTGCCGACTGCGTGTCCGGCAGCAGGGCCGATGCAGGCGTCACCAGCATATCGGCGGTCGGCGCAACGGCTGTCAGCGATCCACCCCGCGTCGGCGTGATCGGCAGGGCCTGCGCGGCAATGGGATTGGGTAAAGATGGAGCTTCGACCATAGACGATGGCGCAACTACCGGTCGACTTGCTTTAGGGGCCTGTGCAAACGCGGTGGCGACTGGTTCCACATCGGGCATCGGCGGCGTGCCTGTCATCACCGGCGGCGCAGCGGCGGACATTTCGGGCGCGGCAATGGTGGCCGATGCGTCGATAGCCAGCGGCGGGGGCGCATGTTTGATAGCGCTGGCCTGAACAGGCGGCGCGATGATGCCCGCCATGGGCGCGGGAGCAGGCGCATCAGCCAATGGAATCGGGGCCACCGCGACAGGGGCAATCGGGATCGGCGTCACGGGAATGGCGGCGACGAATGGGTCCGGCGTTCCCGACTGATCCGGGGCGGTCGGGCTTGCTTCGGTCAAATCCTCGTCGGACTGTGCGACCGGCGCATCGGCCTCTTCCAGCATTGACGTTGCAGGCCGCAGAGACGGCGCAGGGATAGCCTGGTCCGTTACCACCGGTGCCGTTGCGGGAAGCGCTGGCGTGCTGATCGGCACGACAATCGCTTGTTCCTGTGCGACAGGGACCGGCGCGGCATCGGTCGGCTGAACCGGGGCAGATGGCGTCAGCAAAGCCGCAACATCGACCGGGACGGGTGAGAGCGACGGCCGATCCGCCACGGGCAAGGCCATCGCATCGGGCTGGACGGCATCCGTCTTCAGACCCACGGGTGCAACAGGCGGCTCGACAGCCGCCTTTTGATCAACGGTAGAAAGCAGGGCCGCAAAGTCGCCATATGCCTCCCCCGATGACGACCCAGCAGGCAATGCACCTGGCGTTACGGGCAGCAACAAAGCCTTGAGGCTGGCGAAAATATTCACTTGGGTTCCCCCGTGCTTTGCATGCGGCGATAGCGCGGTAGGGCCGCCAGCCGACTTTCGCGCCATTCTTCCAACTGGACGCTGGCCCGGTCCTTGAGGCGCGAAGCGATTTCGCGCTCGCGATTGGCGAAGATGGAAAGATCCTTCTTTGCCTCGACCCGGCGATTGGCGTCGTAAAGCGCGCCGTCGAGCTGCCGTCCGGCCTGCTCCAGCCGACTGGCCAGTTCCTGCATCGCCGCAAAGGACGCGCCATTGGCCTGGCCTTCGTTGCGGAACAGTTCGGCGCGGACGCGGTGCAGACGCTCCGCATTATGGGCGATGCTGTTCGCCTCGTCCTGCGCACGCACGGTTTCGGCGACCGCCTGCGCATGCTGGACATGGCGGACGCGCAGCACGCGCTGGCGGCGATCGACGATCTTCTTCATGCGCCGAACTCGGCCATGAGCGCGCCTGCGCTGGTGTCGAGGTCGATGCGGCTTTTCTGGTCCTGACGCAGGAAATCGAGGATTTCCTGGCGGCGCTGCACGGCTTCGTCGATCACCGGATCATTGCCGGGGCGATAGGCACCCATCAGGATCAGGTCGCGATTTTCCTCATAGGCGGCCCAGAGGCGACGATAGGCGGCGGCGGCGGCGAGATGTTCGCGCGGGACCACGTCGGCCATGACGCGCGACAGGGACTTGCCGATGTCGATGGCGGGAAAGATCGACTGTTCGGACAGATGCCGCGACAGCACGAAATGCCCGTCGACAATGGCGCGGGCAGCATCGACGATCGGATCGTCAGTGTCATCGCCGTCTGCCAGCACTGTATAAAGCGCGGTGATCGACCCGCCGGAGCGGACGTCCACGCCCGCGCGCTCGACCAGGCGGGGGATCAGCGCCAATGCGGACGGCGGATAGCCTTTCATCGCGGGCGGTTCCCCCAATGCCAGGCCGATTTCGCGCTGGGCGTGGGCGCAACGGGTCAGGCTGTCGAGCAACAGCAGCACCTTCTTACCGCGAACACGGAAATATTCGGCGATGGCGGTGGCGCGCGCGGCGGCGCGCAGGCGCAGCACCGGGGGATGATCGGCAGGCACGGCGACGACGATGCTCTTGTGCATCGTATGTTTGAGTTTGGTTTCGAGAAAGTCGCTGACTTCGCGGCCGCGTTCGCCGATCAGGCCGACCACGACGATATCGGCTTCGGCCCCGGCGATCATCTGGCCCATCAGGACCGATTTGCCAACGCCAGAGCCGGCGATGATGGCGATGCGCTGGCCGCGCCCGGCGGTCAGCAGCGCGTTGACGGCGCGGACGCCAAGATCGAAGGGTTCGGTGACGCGGCCGCGATCGAGGACGTTGCCCTTGACGCCATTGAGCGGCCAGGTGCCGCCAGCGATGATCGGTCCCTTGCGGTCGAGCGGCTGACCCATGGCATCGACGACACGTCCGATCAGCCCTTCCCCCACCTGCACCATATTGGCCTGGCTATCAGGTTCGACCCGCGCGCCATTTTCGAGCGGCGCGTCGCTGTCGAGCGGCACCAGCAGGGTGCGGCCGCCGCGAAAGCCCGCGACTTCGGCGCGCGCAATCGTGCCGTCGCTGGCGATCACCCGCGCGCCTGCGCCGATCGGGCGGCGAAAGCCAGTGACTTCGAGCATCCCCGCATCATGGCTGACCAGACGGCCGACATGGCGCGGCGCGCGGTTCTGCACCTGTAAATGATCGAACAGACTTTCGGCCTGGGCCAGCGATGCGCGGATCAAGGCCTGCCCTCCATATCATCGAGCAGCGCGCGCAGGCGCGAGAGACGCACGTCAGGGCCGTCCTCAACCCAGCCTTCGGCGGTTTCCAGCCGGACGCAGCCGCGCTGCATCGCCTTGTCGGGCACCAGCTTCACGCCGATCTGTTCGCCTTCCAGCATGACAATGTCGTCGGGGTGGAGATGAAGCGCGCCCTTTTCGTCATTATCCTCAATGAAGGCGGCGACCGTGTCGCAGCGCTGCACGAGGCGTTCGATGTCGATCTCGACTTCGCCCACAATCTGTTCGACCAGGCGGACTACCGTGGCGGAGAGCATGGTGGAGAGCATGCCGCTGGGCGCAGGTGCCAGCGACGCCAGCGATTCCGCCAGCCGTTCGCGGATGTCCGTTTCGGCGGCATGGGCTTCTGCGGTGACGCGGCAGCCTTCGTCAAAGCCAAGCGTGAAGGCTTCCATCCGCGCTTCTTCGACCAGGTCGACCACGGGGTCGGCCTCCGCCATGGCGGCGCGGATCGTCGCGGTCTGCGCGCCGGGATGAGCGGTGTAGAGGCTGCGGAACCCGCTGCTTTCGCTCTGTACGAAACCGGCAACTGCGACTGGCGCGAAATCACGGGCTGCTTCAGCGCCCCAGATCTTAGACAAAGTCATTCCCCTTGCCACCGAGCATGATGGTGCCTGCATCCGCCATGCGGCGGGCGGTGGCGATGATCAGTTTCTGTGCTTCCAGCACTTCGGCGAGGCGGATGGGGCCGCGCTCCTCGATCTCGTCGGCGATCGCCTGTGCCGCGCGAGCGGACATGCTGCCGAAAATCTTGCCCTTGAGCATGTCGTTCACGCCCTTGAGCGCGACGACCAGGACGGTGTTGTCGATGGTCCGCATCAGCGCGCCCAGATTCTTGTCGTCCATGTCCACCAGATTATCGAAGACGAACATCTCCTCCTCGATGGTCTGGGCGATCATCTTGTCGCGCTTGGCGACGGCCTTCATGATCCGCTGCTCATTGTCCTTGCGGACATTGTTCATGATCGCGGCCGCTTCGACCGTGCCGCCGCGCTGCGACGCCGCGCCCTGCTTGTTGACCGGGCCACGCAGCAGCAACTGCTCCAGATCCTCCAGCGCCTCGTTCGACACCGGGCCGAGCGTGGCGATGCGATAGACGATCTCTTCCTGATATTCGACCGGCAGCAATTGCAGCACGTCGGCGGCGACGGGCGCCTCCAGATGGGCGAGCACGATCGCCATGATCTGCGGATGTTCCGCTTCGATCAGGGTGCCGATTTCCTTGGCGTCCATCCACTTCAGCATTTCCAGCTGGGTGGAGCGGGTCGGCGGGGTGATGCGGGCCAGGATGGTTTCCGCACGTTCCTCGCCCAGAGCCTTGGTCATCGCGCCACGGATATGGCGGGTGGCGCCATAGCCGATGGTGGTGCGCTTCTTGGCCTTGGTGACGAAATGGTCGAGCGCTTCGTTCACTTCCTCCGGATCGACATCCTGCACGTCATACATGGCATAGCCAAGCTGACGCACTTCTTCGGGTTCCAGGCGGGACAGGATCTGGGCAGCTTCATCCTCGTCGAACAGCATCAGGAGGACGGCGGCGGCGGCGCTGCCTTTCAGCGCCTCGGGGCGACCGGGGACGATCTCAGGCATTTTCCTTCTTCCCTTCCTTCAGAAGGTCGCGAACCACCAGGGCGGCGCGATCAGGGTCTTGCTTGACGAAGTTGCGAATGAGGTCGGCGCGCTGGGCATAGTTGTGCGCGGACGAGATCATGTCGAGCGTCACCGGACGCGCCGGGTCGGGCGTTTCGAGCGCACTGCGGCTGAGTTCGCCCGATATTTCGCGACCGATACGCTGGCCCTGTTCAGCCGTGTTGGCGGCGGTCGCTTCCTGTACGGCGGCGCGGCGCTTCATCAGCGGGCGGCCGATGCCGAAGATCAGCAGGACGGCGACCAGCAGCGCGGACACATTGCGCACCAGCGGCGATACCCAGTCAGCCTCATACCAGGGGGCCGCAATCTCTTCGGTCTTGGCAAAGCCGCGCGAGGATAGTGCCACCACGTCGCCACGCGCCTGGTCGAAACCGATCGCGCCTTTGACGAGGGCTTCGAGCGCGGCGATTTCCTGGGCGCTGCGAGGCTTGCCGTCCGCGCCATTGTCGAGCGCCACGGCGACCGACAGGCGCTTGACCGTGCCCACGGCGTCGCGAGTGACCGAGACTTCACGGCCCAACTCGAAACTGCGGTTGAAGGTCTCCTGCGTCTTCATCAGCGGATTGGGCGGTGTGCCGGGTGCGGCCTGCGCCGTAGTCTGACCCTGCTGCACGGCCTGGCCATTAGGGTTTGTCGCCGTGGTCGTCGGATTGACCGGCGCCTGGTTGGACAGCGCGCCGGGAATACCGCCTGCTTCGCCATTGCCCTGACCGCGTTCGTCCGAATTCCAGCTCCCGGTTTCGACGCGCAGCCGCGCTTCGTCCTGCGGATAGGTCTCGCGGGTCGCCTGACGCTCGGCGAAATTCAGTTCGGCATGGACTTCGGCGGAGAATTTGTCCGCGCCCAGGATCGGCGTGAGCAGCGCGATCACCGACTGGCGATAACGGTCTTCGACCCGGTTCTGCACGCCCAACTGACGATCGTCGGTGCTGTTGCTGTCATTATTGCTCAGCAGCCGGCCATTCTGGTCGACCAGCGAAATCTGGTCGGGGCTGAGTTCGGGAACGGACGAGGCGACGAGGTGGACGATGGCGCTCACCTGTTCGTCGGTCAGCGTCCGGCCACTGGCAAGGCGCAGCATGATCGAAGCCGAGGGCTTAGCCCGGTCGCGCAGGAAGACGCTAGGCGGCTCGACGGCAAGGTGCACCTTGGCGGTCTGCACGCTGTCGATCGCCTCGATCGTGCGGGCCAGGTCCATTTCGCGGGCGGAGCGGAGCTTTTCGCCCTCGACCGCGCGGCTGGCACCCATTGGCAGACTGTCGATCATGCTGTTGCCGTCGGGCGCGCTCTTGGGCAGGCCCTGTGCGGCGAGCATCATCTTCGCCTTGAAATAATCATCCTCGCCCACGGTCATCGCGCCGCTATTGGCAAGATCATAGGGGATGCCATTTTGTTCGAGCACCTGTGCCACAGCCGACTTGTCGGCATCGGGCAGGCCACGGAACAGATCGCGCTGCGGCGGTTCGCGCAGCGCCATCCAGGCAAGGCCCGCCGCCGCGACGACGCCAAGCAGACCGAGCAGCGGCAGGCTGCGCGCCACGGCGGGCTGGCGGAAAAAGCCGGTCATCCGGGCGCGCATCGCGTCGATGCCGCCGCCATTCATGCCGGAGGTTGGGGCCGGGAGGGCCGGACGGGCGGGCGTGCCGCCGTCGATGGTGAGTGCATTGTCGCTCATATTATACCGGCATGCTCATAATGTCCTTATAGGCGGACAGGAGTTTGTTGCGGACTTGCAGCGTCGCCTCAAAGCCGACCGACGCCTGCTGCTTGGCCAGCATGACGGCGGCGATATCGGTGGTCTCGCCCCGCTCGAACGCGGTCGCCGCCGCGCCAGCCTTGTCCTGGAGACCGTTGACCTGATCGAGCGCGGATTTGAGCGCCTCGGAAAAGCCGCCGGGCTTGGTGGCGTCCGCGCCACCGACGCCACCGGGCGTTCCCGTCGAGGCGACGTCGCGCAGCGCTGCGTTTTTCTGGAGGATGGCGTTGCGGATCGCCATCACATTGTCGGTTGCGGATATGCCGTTGATCGCCATGACCTAACCCTCCCCGCTCAAGCTGCGGCCAGCTCGCGCATTTCGGCGAGCCGATAGCGTAGCGTGCGTTCAGAAATGCCCAGCTTGCGCGCGGCGGCGGCACGGTGGCCGTCGGTCTCGTGCAGGGCATGGCGGATGGCTTCGATCTTGGACATGCGGGCGACGTCGCGCAGCCCGATCGGCGCTATGTTGGTCGCCGGCATCAGGATGGGCTGCGACGCAGGCGCGATATGCGACGCGACATGCAGGTCGTCGGCCTCTATCCGGTCGCCTTCGCGCAGGACATTGGCGCGTTGCAGGACATTGCCCAACTCGCGGGCATTGCCGGGCCAGGCGTGGGTGCCCAGCTTTTCCATCGCGTCGGCGGTGGGCCAGGCAAAGGGGCCATGCGCCTGGTCATGCTGGCGCAGCAGGATGGCGGCGGCGATCGCGGATATGTCACCCCGGCGCGACATCAGTGGGCGCAGTTCGAGCGGCATGACGTTCAACCGCCAGTAGAGATCCTCGCGGAAGCGGCCTGCGGCGCATTCGACGGCGAGATTGCGGTTGCACGCAGCGATGATACGGACATTGACGGGGACCGGGTGGCTCGCGCCGACCGGCAGAACCTCGCCCTCCTGCAACGCGCGCAGCAGTTTGGCCTGAAGCGCCAGGGGGAGTTCGGCAATTTCGTCGAGAAACAGCGTGCCGCCATCGGCGGCAAGGAACAGGCCCTCCGACGCATTGGCCGCGCCGGTGAAGCTGCCCTTGCGGTGGCCGAACAGCATCGCTTCCATCATGGTTTCAGGCAGCGCCGCGCAGTTGACGGCGATGAAGTCACGAGCGGCACGGCCCGACTGGGCATGGAGGAAGCGCGCCATGCCTTCCTTGCCCGTGCCGGTGTCGCCCTGGATCAATACGGTCGCTTCACTGCGGGCGATACGCCCGGCCAGCGTCATCAGGCGGGCGCTGCCGGCGTCGCCGACGGCGGGCACAGCGGCGGGCCGGGCGAGTTCGGCGATCAGCGCGAAGGCAAAGCCCATGTCGTCGCAGCTAAAGGCCACCCGTGCGGGCAGGCCGTTGGCGGCAGTCAGCAGGCTGGGCGCGCCATCGCGCAGGTCGATCAAAATGTCGCGATGCGTCGCATGGGCGATTTCGCGCAGCAGCAGGATGCGGACGGTAGTGCGCTCGCGGGGTGCGTCGAGATCGACGATCCGCACCGCGTGAAAGGCGTTTTCGAGCCAATGCTGCAAGCCCGGTACGAGCGCACAGACGTTACGGCTCATGTCCAGTGCCGACATGAAAGTCCCCAATTTTCGGTTCGGCTTGTACCCCCGTACGCCCCGCAACCCCTTCGATAAGGCAAATATGCGGCAGCCATGGTTATCATATGGTTAATTTGCCGGTTACTTGCCGCCGACCGGCAATTTTGTTCCGCATCGGACCGCCCATGGGCACACTTTATATATGGAGGGCCTGCAAAAACGCGGCCCATAAAGAAAATGCGCGATGCCGTTAAAGCAAATCCGTCCCTCGCCGTTATCCCCCCTGAGGCCGCAACCGCCGCATGGCAGCGACCTGATATGAAGGAAGGGAACAACCATGACTGTTATCGGAACCAACACTGCGGCGATGCGCTCGGCCAATGCTTCTGCCTCCGCCAGCATGTCGCTGAGCACCGCGATGGAGCGCCTGTCGACCGGCAAGCGCATCAACTCGGCCAAGGACGACGCCGCGGGCCTCGCCATTGCATCCAAGATGACTTCGCAGATCAAGGGTATGGAACAGGGCATCCGCAACGCCAATGACGGCATTTCGCTGGCGCAGACCGCTGAAGGCGCGCTGGGCGAAGTCGCCAACATGGTGCAGCGTATGCGTGAACTGAGCGTCCAGGCGCTGAACGGCACCAACGACGCGGACTCCAAGAGCGCGATCAAGTCGGAAATGGACCAGCTCAACGTCCAGATCGTCAATGTGCTGACCAACACCGAATTCAACGGCATCAAATTGTTCAACGGCACGACCAACACGGTCATCCAGGCCGGTGCGAATGCCAGCGACACGGTGACGATCACGGCGAACAACCTGCTTGCCAACGCCGGCATCACGGCCGTCGCCGCCGGCGCAACATCGCCGATCGACGTCACCGCCGTCGGCTTCTCGACCGCTGACCTTGCCAAGTTCGACACGGCGCTGAAGGCTGTTGCAACGACCCGCGCCGGTCTGGGTGCGGTGCAGAACCGGCTGGAATCGACGATCAACAACCTGACCTCGAACGTCACCAACCTCACCGATGCGCGCAGCCGCATCGAGGATGCTGACTTTTCGGCAGAAACCACCGCGCTCGCCAAGGCCCAGATCCTGAGCCAAGCATCGACCGCAATGCTCGCCCAGGCGAACCAGAGCCAGCAGAGCGTGCTGAAGCTGATCCAGTAATCAGCGCATAAGGAAATGCGTCGCTGAGGTTATGGTCACCGACAGCGGCGCATGGTGCCCCGGCGCATCAACAGTCCCCACCGTGCCGGGGTAACGTCTTCGATTGAACGACCAGCATTATGCGAAGCCCTCGTCCCCCCGGACGGGGGCTTCGTCGCATTCTGCCCGAAACATATAAACCATTGTAAAATATAGAAATAGTTCTGCAATTAACCTAAACTCCTGGCGACCGCCGCCGTTCTGTCCTGTGTAGCCGCAGCCGTTGCCGCGGATTGACGATATACGGAAGGGAACGACATGACTGTTATCGGAACGAACACCGCGGCGATGCGCTCAGCTAATGCTTCTGCCCAGGCCAGCAAATCCTTGACCATGGCGATGGAGCGCCTGTCGACCGGCAAGCGCATCAACTCGGCCAAGGACGACGCCGCAGGTCTCGCCATCGCGTCCAAGATGACCGCGCAGGTCAAGGGCATGGAACAGGGCATCCGCAACGCCAATGACGGCATCAGCCTGGCACAGACCGCCGAAGGCGCGCTGGGCGAAATCGCCAACATGGTGCAGCGTATGCGCGAACTGACCGTCCAGGGCCTCAACGGCACCAACGACGTCGATTCCAGGGCGAGCATTCAGCTCGAAATGGACCAGCTCGCCACGCAGATCAGCGACACGCTGAAGAATGCGGCGTTCAACGGCAAGAAGCTGTTCTACGGCACGGGCACCAACGGCGCAGCCGCCGCTGCCGGCGCAGACGACATCAAGATCCAGGCCGGTGCGAACGCCAGTGACGTGGTCACGATCACGCAGAGCGGTCTGGCCGCCGATTCGACGATCACCGCCGTTGCCGGCGCGTCATGGTCCGCGATCCAGCTGACCGCCGTGGCCGATATCGATCCGGTCACTGCCGGTGCCCAGGCCGTCGCAGCCGCGACGACCGCTGCCCTGGCGGTGTTCGACTCCGCGCTCAAGACTGTTGCGACGACGCGCGCCAGCCTGGGTGCGGTGCAAAACCGTCTCGACTCGACGATCAACAACCTGACCTCCAACGTCGCCAACCTGACCGATGCGCGCAGCCGCATCGAGGATGCTGACTTCTCCTCGGAAACCACCGCGCTCGCCAAGTCGCAGATCCTTAGCCAGGCATCGACCGCGATGCTCGCCCAGGCGAACCAGAGCCAGCAGAGCGTGCTGAAGCTGATCCAGTAATCAGCGCATAAGGCAATGCGCGCCTGAGCTATCGGTCATCGACAGGCGCACAAAGCTTGCCCCGGCGCATTAACGGTCCCCACCCGCACCGGGGTGACAACTTCGATCGAACGACCGGCATCATGCGAAACCCTCGTCCCCCAGGACGGGGGTTTCGTCGCGTCTGGCATGGCGCGCGACTTGCAAAGCGGCGACCGGTGCCCATGATAAGGACATGACCCCAATCGATCGGCGCGCGATGATCGCTGCCTCCGGCGCGGCCCTGCTGCTCCCCTCCGCCCTTCATGCCCGATCGCGCGGCACGCCCTTTTCCTGGGACATGCTGGTCGGCATGGCGCAGCGGCTGGCGCGCACGCGCTTTGCCGAAACGCCGGCGCATCCCGGCGCTGCGGCGGTGGATTATATGGCGTTGCATCAGGCGCGCTTCCGCGACGAACGCACCGTGTGGAACGACCGCCCTGGCGACGTCGCGATACGCCTGTTCCCCCTGAGCAGGAACGCCCCGCAACCGGTCGCCATCCATCTTGTCGAGGGCGGGCGGGCGACACCTTTGCGCTACGACCCGACCATGTTCGATACCCCCGCAGGTAATGCCGTCGCTAACCTTGGCGCGAACGCAGGCTTTTCCGGCTTTCGCGTGATGAACGGCGCACGCGACGCCGACTGGCTGTCCTTCATCGGGGCCAGCTATTTCCGCGCGGCCGGCGCGCAGAAACAATATGGGCTGTCGGCGCGCGCCATCGCCATCAATACCAGCGCGGGCGGGGAAGAATTTCCTCGCTTTACGACCTTCTGGCTGGAACATGGCGGGCCGGACCGACTGACCGTTCACGCGCTGCTGGACGGCGCGTCGATCACCGGCGCGTTCCGTTTCGTCAACCGGCTCTCGGCCAGCGGCGTCCGGCAGGATGTGACCGCCGCCCTCTTCCCCCGCCGCGCGATCCAGGAACTGGGGCTGATGCCGATGACCAGCATGTTCTGGTATGATCAGGCCAACCACGCAACCGCCAGCACCGATTGGCGCCCGGAAATCCATGACAGCGATATGCTGGCCTTCCGTTATGGCGATGGCAACGCCAATGCCCGGCCGCTGGTCAATCCACAGCGGCCCCATCTGAGCATATTCAAACAGGCCGATCCTATGGGCTTCGGCCTGATCCAGCGCGATCGCGATTTCGACCATTATCAGGATGACGGCGTCTTCTACGACCGGCGACCCTCGCTCTGGGCGACGCCGCAGGCATTGGGCGACGGCGCGATCCGGCTCTACGCCTTTCCGACCGATAGCGAATATACCGACAATGTCGCCGCCTACTGGACCCCCGCCGCGCCCGCGAAGGCAGGCAAACGGATCGACGCGGCCTATATGCTCGACTGGACGTCGGGCGAAGTGCCGACATCGGTTGCACGCCTCGCCAATGTTTGGCGCGGCGCGGGCGATGGGCCGGGCGAGCTGCGGCTGGTGCTCGATTTTGCGGGGGTGGAGGGCAAGCCCGAACCCTGGGTCGACCTGACCGATGGTGCGCTGGTGAAGAAGGCCGCCTATCCGGTGCTGGCGCTGCCCGGCACGATCCGCATGGTGCTGGACGTCAGACCGACAGGCACCAACCCCGTCGATATCCGGGCGCAATTGCGCAACGGGGACCGCCCCGTTAGCGAGATGGTCCATTATCCGCTGGGTGCATGACGCGCGCCATTGTAGGAACCGGAGCGACGCAGGCTCGTTAAAAAGCCTCGATCAATCTGATGTGGATCAAGGATGAACGCCATCACAGGCATATTGCCGCCTGCGCACACCACGCCCGCCGCCTTCGAGCAACTACCGCCCGAAGCGCCGATCGCGATGCCGGTGCAGGATTTTCGGACGGTGCCCCCGCGCCTGCCTGCCCCGCCTGTCAATCTTGACCTGATCGCGCGGCGGATGCTGGTCATCCTGCTCGCATTGATACCCGCCGGCATGGCCGCACATGAGATGCGCCGCTCGATCGGCCTGGATGGCATTTCCGCGTGGGAAGGCGTCTATCTGGCGATCTTCATACCGTTATTTGCATGGATCGCCTTCGGCTTCGCCACCAGCCTGATCGGCTTCCTGCTGCTGACGATCAGCCGCGGGCGTGCGGTGCAAGGCCATGCGCCGCGACCGGCGGTAAAACTGACGGCGCGGACCGCGGTGCTTCTCCCCGTCTGCAACGAAGATTTTCTGGGTGTCTTGGGCCGGCTCTCCATCATGGAACGGTCGCTGGCGCGGGTGATGGGGGGTGAGCGCTTTGAATTCTTCATCCTGTCCGATTCCAATCCCCAAAATGGCGCATTGGAACGGCACGCCTATCAGGAGATGCGCGCGGCTTTCACCCGGCCGGTGCATTATCGCCGCAGGGCGATCAATACCGGACGCAAGCCGGGAAACATCCATGAATGGGTGACACGTTTCGGCGGAGCCTACGACCATATGATCGTGCTGGACGCCGATAGCGTGATGAGCGGGCAGACAATGGCGCGGCTTGCCTCCGACATGGAGTTGCACCCTCACCTCGGCCTGATCCAGACGGTGCCGACCGTGGTCGGCGCGTCCACGCTGTTTGCGCGTTGGCAACAATTTGCCAGTCGTCTCTATGGCCCGATTTCAGCGGCCGGGATGATCTGGTGGGCCGGGTCCGAAGGCATGTTCTGGGGCCATAATGCGATCGTGCGCGTGCGCGCCTTTGCGACAAGTTGCGGGCTGCCCGAACTGCCCGGTCGCGCGCCGTTTGGCGGACATATTATGAGCCATGACATGATTGAGGCGGCACTGCTGCGGCGGCGCGGCTGGGACGTGCATATGGTCACGGCCGACGACAGTTTTGAGGAATTTCCCCCTTCCCTGCCTGACCTCGCGACCCGCGACCGGCGCTGGTGCCAGGGGAATATCCAGCATGTGCCCCTGATCGCCAGGATCAGGGGCATGCACCCCGTCAGTCGTTTTCAGTTGATGGTCGGCGCTTCGGCCTATCTCACTTCCCCGCTCTGGCTGGCGCTGATGCTGGTGGTGCTGGGTGGTGATCTTGCAGGTCTCTGGCCCGCCAGTTCCATGCTGCCCTCAGGCAGCCTACTGGGGCTTACCATCCTGCTCCTCTTCGGTCCCAAGCTGCTGGCGATGATGTGGGCGCTGGCGGACCCGGCCCGGCGCATCGGCTTTGGCGGCGTGGCGAAGATGACGCCCAGCGTGATCGCCGACATGATCCTGTCGATCCTGATGGCACCTGTCAGCATGCTGACCCAGACGATCAACCTGTTCGGCATATTGATGGGGCGCAAAAGCGCGTGGAACGGCCAGACCCGCGACCGCGACGGCATGAGCATGGGGTCGGCGATCTGGCTGTTCAAATGGCATATAGCGCTGGGCGTCGGGCTGACGACCATGGCGGTACTGGCAGGAACGCCGCTGGGCTGGATGGTGCCGGTGGTGGCGGGACTGATCCTCGCGCCGGTACTGGCGGCGGTTACCGCGCGCAAGGATATGGGGCATGCCGCCGACAGCATGGGCCTGTTTCAGGTCGCCGAACCATGGTGGCGCAGCCAGAATTACCGCCCGTTGCGCCATCGCCGCCTCACGATCCAGAGCGGCGGGTCGGTCGACGGCGCGCGGACGGCCGCCAATGACGGCTGATCAATTCCAGTCGCGCAGTTTCTCGCGCAGCTTGTCGAGCGCGGCCTTCTTGATCTGGCAAACGCGCGCGGCACCGATGTCGAGGGTCTGGCCGATTTCTTCCAGATTGAGTTCCTCGACGAAATATAGTTGAAGCACCATCGCCTCACGGGTGGGCAATTCGCTGATATGTTGCGCGACGGCAGCTTTCAACGACTCGCGTTCCAGCACATCGTCGGCGCGGTCTTCCACATCGGCAAACCACATCGACTGGTCGGAATAAACCTCGTCCATGCTGCTATGCTGCACCATTTCCGCGCCGTCGGACATTTCGCGATAGGCGGCGGGGTCCAGGCCCATCTGCGCGGACATTTCCGCTTCGGTGGGGGTGCGGCCAAGCCTTTGTTCAAGCGTGCGGCGCGCTGTCGCCAATTCCTTGCGCCGCGCCATGGCGGACCGGCAGATGGTCGCCTGACGGCGCAGATGGTCGATCATCGCACCGCGCACGCGCAATTGCGCATAGGCGGCGAAGCCCAGCCCGCGATCCTCGAAATTATTGGCGGCCTCGACCAGCGCAACCATGCCGATCTGGAGCAGATCCTCCACCTCGATCGCGCTCGATACCCGGCCATGAACATGCCAGGCGATCTTGCGCACCAGTGGCATATAGCGGCGCGCCAGTTGTTCGGGCGTGTTCGCGCTCGCTGCCACCTTGCCATAGGTGTTGGCGTCGGACCCGGCCGTGACCCTTTTCATATACATGGTTCAGGCGACTCCAGAGGGAACCCGTTCGCGCGCGGGCGCGGGATCATGGCGCGGCTGGGGCCGCTGTTCTCCGCCGACCACCGCCACGACCTCGACACCCTTGCCATCGGGGATTTCCAGGAAGGACAGCACCGGCGTTTCGGGCAGATGCGGTTTGAAAAGCCGGGCGAGCGCACGGCGCGCCACCGGCGATGTGACGATCGCGAAGTTGCGCGCCTGCCCCAATATCGGCCGGGCGGCGGCGATCACCGCTTCGACGATACGATTGGCGAGCGCAGGTTCGATCGGATGCTTGGCATCGCCCGCGACGCGCATCGCCTGAGCGAGCAGCGCTTCCAGATCGCCGTCTAGGGTGATAACGGGCAGCGGCATCTTGACCGGGACGAGGCCCTGAATGATCAGCGAACCGATCCGCTGGCGCACCGCCTCGACCAGTTGGTCCTGGTTCATGTCGGGACGGGCAGCATCGACCATCGCTTCGCAGATCCGGCGGAAATCCTTGAGCGCGATTCCCTCGGCCAGCAGCGCGCGGCAGAGCGCGGAAATCTGCGCGAGGCTCAGCATCGCGGGGGTCAGGCCGTCGACCAGTTTCGGCGCGGAGTCCTTGAGGTTGTCGAGCAGCTTGCGGGTCTCGTCCAGGCCGAACATCTCGCTGGCGTTCATCGCGATCAACTGGTTGAGGTGGGTGGCGATGACCGTGGGCGGATCGACCACGGTATAGCCAGCGACCACCGCCTCGCTACGCTTGGCGTGGGGTATCCATACCGCGTCGAGGCCGAAGGTCGGATCTTGCGCCGGGCGGCCGACGACCACGCCTTCCAGCGCGCCGGAATCGAGCGCCAGCAGGTCTTCGGGCCAGATTTCATCCTCACCGACGACAACGCCCGCGATGGTGATGCGATATTGATTGGGTTCCAGGCCCAGATTGTCCTTCACCCGCACCATCGGCACGACGAAGCCCAGTTCCTTGGACAGTTGGCGACGGATGCCGGTGATGCGCGCCATCAGCGGTGCGCCCTTGCGCTCGTCGACCAGCCCGATCAGGCCATAGCCGATTTCCAGGCCGAGCAGCGCCGCGTCGGAAACATCGTTCCACTCGATCAGCGCGGGGTTGGCAGGTTCCGGCATCGGCGCAGGCTCGGACGCCTTGGCCTTCGCCGTTTTCTGCAATTTCCAGGCAATGAACCAGCACAGCGCCGCGGCCGGCAGCACGATCATGTGCGGCATGCCGGGCAATACGCCCAGGAAGGTCAGGATAGCGGCGACCGGCACCCAGGCCCGGCTGGAACCGAATTGGCCCGCTATCTGACCCGATAGGTCTTGCTCGCTCTTGACGCGGGTGACGATGGAGGCAGCGGCGATCGACAGCAGCAATGCCGGGATCTGCGCGACCAGACCATCGCCGATCGCAAGCAGGATATAAGTTTGCGCCGCGTCGCCCATCGACAGGCCGTGGCTGGCGACGCCCAATATGATGCCGCCGATGATGTTGATGACCAGGATCAGGATGCCCGCGACCGCGTCGCCCTTCACGAACTTGCTCGCGCCGTCCATCGAACCGTAGAAATCGGCTTCGGTCGCGACTTCGGCACGGCGGGTTTTTGCTTCTTCCGGCGTCATCAGACCCGCGTTCAGATCGGCGTCGATCGCCATCTGCTTGCCCGGCAAGGCGTCCAGGGTGAAGCGCGCGCTGACTTCCGACACGCGGCCCGCGCCCTTGGTGATGACCACCAGGTTGATGATCATCAGGATCGCGAACACGAAGATGCCGACGATATAATCGCCGCCGATCAGGAAATGGCCGAACGCTTCGATAACCTGTCCGGCCGAATCGGTGCCCTCATGCCCATTCACCAGCACGACGCGGGTCGAAGCGACGTTAAGCGCGAGGCGCAGCAGCGTGGCGAACAGCAGCACCGTGGGAAAGCTGGAGAAATCGAGCGGCTTGGCGGCGTTGAGCGCCACCATCAGCACGGCGAGCGAAATCAGGATATTGGTGATGAACCCGATGTCCAGCATGACCGCGGGCACCGGCACCATCATGAACAGCACGACCATCAGCGTCGCGAACGGCAGGACGGCGCCCTTGGCAGCGCTCATCCATATCTTTCCCTTGATCTGGTTCGGAGACATTATGGGCCGTTACCTTCCGAGGGTGGCGAGCATGAGATAGGCGAGACGCGCGGTTTCCTGACGCGGCGCGACGGCGGGGTCGATCTGCGTGGCGAGGCGCTGGGTTTCGATCCGCACATAGTCGGCGGGCTGGACGGTCTGCGCGCCTGCGGGCAGCGCGGACGCGGCATCGGCATATTGGATGTTGCCCCCAAGCCGATCAGGGCCGATCGAGTCCATCCCTTTGTTCAACTTGGCCGAAAAGCGATCGCGGATATCGGCGAAGCTGCGCGCGTGGCCCGACTTGTCGTAGAAGATCGACCGGTTGGCGCGAGCCGCCGCCGGAAACAGCGAGGCTGCCGTGGCGTCAGGCGCGCGATCATGCCCGGATAGGAATTTGGATGCGCCGCCCACCCCCAGGAAATGGGCAAGGTAAAGGTCGACCGGCTCGGCGTCGCGGCCGAGCCGCTGTTCCAGGTAGGATTTATTGTCGGACGCATGTTCCGCCGCCATGACCGACGCGGTCTCGGGATGCTTGCGCAGGTCGAGGATCTGCTGGCGCAGTTCGGGGTCCGACACATAATAGCGGCCGTTGCTGCCCTGACTGATCGCGTCGGACGCCCAGCCGAGGCCATATTCGCTGCCATGCTTGTCGACGACGGCGAGCCAGCTCTGGTCGATGAACTGATAGAGGCCGGTGGCCGACGAGGTCGATGCCTTGGCCGTGGGATTGAGGCTGCTCTCGATCTTGGCCTGGCCCAGCAGATAGCCGAAATCGACGCCCGTGCGCCGGCTAGCCATGGCGATCGCGTTCGTCACGCGACTGCCGGTCTGCCTCCCCAATGCTGAAATGTCTGCAAATGCCGACATCGACTGAACAATCCCCAATTAGTACGGGATCATTAGAGCAAGGCTTGTGCCAAGATTTGGTTAACGCCCGCTCATATTCATGAAGATGCGTTCACCATGAAACAGCAAAAAGCCGCCCATTTGGGCGGCTTTGGACGGCATAAGGCTGATGGAGATATTTTTTCAGCGGCCGTAGGTCAGCGGGGCCGTGGTCGCGCCATGGGCGGCGAGCAGCGCGAGACGCTGTGCGGCATGATCGGCGAGCAGGCTGGAGCGAATGCGGGCCGATTCGAGAAGCGGCACGAGCGCCTTGAGCCGATCGACCAGGGCCGGTTCGGAACGCCAGGCACCGATTGCCCGGACGGAGGCGGCGGATTGGGCGACGCGGGCGACGGCGGCGTCGATCGCGTGGGCGTCATACCCCTCGAGCGTCAGGCGCAGCTCTTGCGCCGCGGATGTCAGATCATCAAGGGCGGCGGTGCCGAGCGGCATGCGTCAGGCCGGCAGGTCGAGCGCGAGCATGCGGTCGGCAATGGCGGCCGGATTGACCGGATAATTGCCCGATGCGATCGCGGCCTTGATGGCGGCGATGCGATCCATATCGACCGGCGCGCCTTCGGCTGCCATCCGGGCTGCGGGGCTGGCGGACGTATCGGACGTGGACATGGCGGGCGACCCCTGCACCGTGGAGGATGCACGGGTCTTGCCGCCTTCACGCAGGCGTCCCGCCTCTATGGCGGCGCTGATGTTTGGGCTGACCGACTTGATCATAACTGCATTCCTTCACTCGTCCCGTATCAAACTATAACGGACCGGTTCAAAAATTGTTAAACCCCGGAATACGAACTTCGCCCATTCCGATGACCTGCGCAAGGACGGGGGAGGATTTCTTGTCTTCGCGTACGCGGATCGTCTGGCCCATCGCGCCGTCTTCGTCGGCATACATCAGGCGGGAGACGGCGAAGAGGGCGTTGCCGGCGGAAAGCTGGACGGGGTCGCCCTTCTTGACGACGGCTTCCTTTGGAACGGCGCGGGCGGCGGGGGCGTAGCGGGCGACGGGGCCGCTCGCGGCGGCGGCGCCACCGGCGACCAGGGGAACGCGGATGCGCCAGCCCAGCGCGTCGCACTTGACGATGGCGGCGCCGAAGATCGGGCCGTCGACATTGGGCGTTGTGGGACAGGCGGAGAGGCGGAGGCGGCGATCGACGGGCGATTGCGGGCCGCCCGGTTCGCCGAGATTGGCGCCGACGGTCATTGCGACGAGGGAGTCGATTCGGTCCAGATTCTCGAACTTCTGCTGCGCCAGCGCCGGTTGGGCGAGGGCGAAGTAGAGAGTGAGGTGGGCAAGTGATTGCAATTTGGTCACGGGTCGCTCCAACAGGTTGCCCATATTAAAGCAATATTCGTGCCAATAGGATCAGCGTCCCGGCGCGATCAGGATGACCTGGCCCTTGCCGCCCTGCCCGTCCGCCTGGTCGAGACCGCGGATCGTGAGGGTGACGCCGTTCGCCTTCAACGCGCGGGCGACCGCGCCGAGGCGGGCGGCGGCGAGATCCCAGTCGTCGAAGCGGCGTTGCGCGCGGTCGGTGCCGTGGCTGGTGACTTCGATGCTGCGCAAACCCTTGGCGGCTTCGGCGATTCGCGCGCGGCCTGCGGGTGTCAGCATCGCTTCCCCCGGCGCGAACAGCGCAGCGGCGCGCATCTCCACCGCCGCGCGCATCGGCCGTGCGCCAAATTGCTGGCCGACGCCCGCGATCATGGCGGCACTGCGGTTGCCGCTGGCCTGCAACAACACGAAAAAACCGAGCAGCAGCAGGGTCAGGTCGGCAAAGCTGATCGCCCAGCGGTTACGGCGGCCAGATGCATTTTGGGCGGTGGAACCGCTCATGCGACTTCGCGGATCGACGCGCGGCGCAGCGGAGCGTTTTCGCGGCGGGCGATCGAGAGCATGCGGCCGATCACCTCATGCTGCCAGGCCAGTTCGCGTTCCGACAGGTCGGCGAGGCGCTGGGCGATCGGCGCGGCGATGATGTTGGCGATGACGACGCCGTAGAAGGTGGTGAGCAGCGCCAGCGCCATCGACGGGCCGAGCGCGGCGGGATCATCCATGGCGGCGAACATGCCGACCAGGCCGATGATCGTGCCCGCCATGCCCAGCGCGGGCGCGGCGTCGGCGATCGATAGCCAGACATTGCGCGCCCCGGCATGGCGCTGCGCGCGGTCGGCAAGCGCCTGCCCCGCCCACAGTTCAAACATGTCGATGCCGTCGCTGTTGGCGAGCTTGCGCGCGGCCTGGGTCAGGAAGGGGTTGGCGGTCTTGATCCGGTCGGTGCAGGACAGCCCGCGCAACTGCGCCACCTGGTCGATCTTGAGCATCGCCGCGCGCGCCGCGTCACGGTCGCGCGCCGGATCGGCGGTGAAGAGCGGGGCGAGCGCGGCCAGCCCCCGGCCCATGGCGCGCGATCCGTTCTGGAACAGGGCGATAAGGCCGATGCCGCCGATCATGATCAGGAGGGTCATTGGGTCGAACATATGGCCGGCCAGTGCGATCATGTGGAAATCGTCCCCCGAAAAAATCATGGCTTACCGAGTGCGGCAACGCGATGCCGCTCCCCGGCAGAAAATTGCCGTCCTTGCCGCCTTAACCAATGAAAAGCCCGGTTTCGCGTGGATTTCGCCCTGCCAGAGGGGCGGCAACCCCAATTGGCACGGCTCTTGCGAATATCAGGCTGGATCACCCGTCGGGACGCCATCAAGGGCAAGAACGACAGGAAACCCACGAGATTTAGAGGCTGGGAAAAATATGTCGCTGGAAGACAGTTTGTTCGGAGTTCATGGAAAGGCGCTGGCGCTTCGCTCGCAGCGCCTGTCCCTGCTCGCGTCCAACATCGCCAACGCATCGACCCCCGGATACAAGGCCCGCGACATTGATTTCGAGGCGGCGCTGAAGCAGGCGACCGAACAGGGCAAGGCGACCACCACCGCGATGGAAGACGCGATGGGCTATCGCGTGCCGCTGCAATCCAGCCTGGACGGCAACACCGTCGAGCTGTCGACCGAACAGACGCTGTTCGCCGAAAATGCGGTCAAATATCGCACGACCCTGTCCTTCCTGGAAGGGCGCATCAACACCATCAATCGCGCGCTGAAGGGAGAATAGCCATGAGCGGTTCTGGCCCAATGAACGTGTTCGACATTGCCGGTCGCGCGATGAGCGCGCAACTGGTGCGGTTGAATGCCACCGCGTCCAACATGGCGAATGCGGGCAATATCAGCGGCAGCGCCAAGGACGCCTATCGGTCGATCAAGCCGGTGTTCCAGTCGGTGACGGAAACGCCCGGCGTGTCGACCGTCAAGGTCGCGCAGGTCGTGACGACCAGTGCGCAGCCGACCAAGCGTCACGATCCCAACCACCCGCTCGCCGACCAGAATGGCGATGTGTGGGAGGCCGCCGTGGACAGCAATGCCGAGCTGATCGACATGATCGAGACCAGCCGCATGTACCAGAATAATGTACAGGTGCTGAACACCGCCAAATCCCTGATGCTCGAAACCATAAGGATCGGCAAATGAGCACGACCTCCACCGTAACAGACAGCGCGGGCCTGGCCGTCTATAACCCGACCGGCAAGGTCGGCGTGGGCAAGTCGGAAATGGGGCAGGAGGATTTCCTGCGCCTGTTGACCGCGCAGATGCAGACGCAAGACCCGTTCGAGCCGGTCAACAATGCCGAACTGGTGTCGCAGATGGCGACCATCACCAATTCGAGCGGCATTTCGGAAATGAACAAGTCACTGGCCGAGATCAAATCGTCGCTGTCGGGCACGCGCCTGGGCGATGCGTCGAGCTGGATCGGCCGGTCGATGCTGGTGCAGAGCAATATCGCCGCGCCCGATGCAGCAGGCCAATATATGGGCCAGATCACCCTGCCCGCCGCCACCGATGGGGCGTCTGTCGACCTGGTGGATGGCAGCGGCAATGTGGTCAAGACGATCGACCTGGGCGCACAGCCCGCGGGCGACGTCAATTTTTATTGGGACGGCAAGGACGACACTGGCGCGACGATCGCGTCGTCCGCGTTGCAGGTGAAGGTCAACGGCACGACGCCGAGCCGGGTCGCGACCTGGGCGACGATCGCCGCCGTGCAATCCCCCGCCGATGGTTCATCGTCCAAACTCATCACGTCAATCGGCACTTACAGCCCGTCCGACGCCATCACGCTTAGCTAACCACCGATTTTACCCAAAGGAGCAACGCCATGTCCTTCTACATCTCGCTGTCCGGCCTTAAAGGCGCCCAGACCAGCCTGTCGACCATTTCCAACAATGTCGCCAACGTCAATTCGACCGCGTTCAAAAAGAGCGTCGCCAATTTCGGCGACATCTTCAGTGCATCGCCGATGCAGACCACCAAGCTGGTCACCGGCCAGGGCGTGCGCGTCCAGTCGATTGCCCAGCAATATACGCAGGGCACGGTCGAGACGACCGACAAGACGCTGGACCTGGCGATCACGGGCGAGGGTTTCTTCACGGTCAAAAAGGCGGATGACGGTCAGGTCAGCTATACCCGCAACGGTGCTTTCTCGGTCGACCAGAACCGCTTCGTCCTCGACACCACCGGCGCGCGCCTACAGGTGCTGCCGGTAGATCCCGTCACCGGGCAGTTGAGCGGCACGGCGGACGCCGCCGCGCTGAGCGACCTCCAGATCCCCACATCGCTGAACAACGCCGGCCTCGTCCAACTGACCAGCGTCGGGGTCAGCGACAAGGGCATCGTGTCGGCGGTCTATGCGGACGGCAGCACGATCGCACTCGGCGCGGTCGCAATGGCCAGCTTCAATGCGCAGGATGGCCTGCGCCAGCGCGGCGACGCGCATTGGGTATCGACACTGGAAAGCGGCGAAGCGGCCTATGGCGTGGGCAATCAGGGCCTGTTCGGCGCGGTGCGTTCGGGCGCGCTGGAACGGTCCAACGTCGATATCACCGACGAACTGGTCCAGTTGATCGCGGCGCAGCGCAATTTCCAGGCGAACGCCAAGGCGATCGAGGCGGCGAACACGCTGACCTCCACGATCGTGAATATCCGTAGTTAAGGGTGAATGATGTCCAGGCGGGGCGTTCCCCGGCGCAGGCCGGGGTCCAGCCCCTTTGGCTTTGGACTGGACCCCGGCGTGCGCCGGGGAACGGTAGGTTGATCTGACAGGGGAAAGCGTGCGCCATGGACCGGCTCGTCAATACGGCACTGACCGCGATGCGCGGGGCGATGGCGCGGCAGGCGTCGATCGCCAACAATCTGGCGAATGCCAATACGGTGGGATTTCGCGCCGAAATCGCCAATGCGGAGACGCGCTGGGTCAAGGGCGACCAGCTCAACACCCGTGCGCAGGCATCCGAACAGGTGATCGCCGCCGACATGCAGCAGGGCGCTGTGACCCAGACGGGCAATCCACTGGACGTCGCGATGAACGGCGACGCGCTGCTGGCGGTGCAGGCGAGCGATGGCAGCGAAGCCTATACGCGGCGTGGCGACCTGAAGGTCAGCGACAGCGGGCTGCTCACCACCGGCGACGGCCTGCCCGTGCTGGGCGAAGGCGGGCCGATCACCCTGCCCGCGCTCGACAGCGTGTCGATCGCGCAGGATGGCAGCATCTGGGGCGTGCCGCAGGGTGGCGAAGCGTCCAACCCGCAGCGGATCGATGCGCTCAAACTCGCCAGCCCGGTCGGCTCCGGCATCCTCAAAGGCAATGACGGCCTGTTCCGCGAAGTGAATGGCGGGGCATTGCCGCAAGATCCGCTGGGCACGGTCACATCGGGCGCGATCGAAGGATCGAACGTCAATGCCACGGCGGCGCTGGTCCAGATGATCGAGGCGAGCCGCGCCTTTGAAACCCAGGTCAAGATGATCGACACCGCCAAGCAGATGGATGACGGCGGCGCGTCGCTGATGCGGCTGGATGGCTAAGATTATTGGTTAATTTTTTGGCACGGCTCTTGCTTTGATGAGCATATGATCCTGTCCCGGAGACTAAGACAATGAGTAACGCCGCCCTTCACGTCGCCCGCACCGGGCTTGATGCGCAGAACACCAAGATGCGCGTCATCGCCAACAATCTGGCCAACGTGAACACCACCGGGTTCAAGAAGGACCGTGCCGATTTCGAGACGCTGGCCTATCAGCAGATCATCGCGGCGGGGGCCAATTCGGACAGCGAGAATAAATTCGCCACCGGCCTCAATCTGGGATCGGGCGTGTCGTTGCAGGGCACCAGCAAGGTCAATGTGCAGGGCACGTTGCAGCAGACCGGCAACGCACTCGACATGGCGATCGAGGGGGCGGGCTATTTCCAGGTTCAGCGGCCCGACGGGTCGATCGCCTATACTCGCGCGGGTAATTTCAGCGTGACCGCCGAAGGCACCGTCGTCACCAGCGACGGCCTGCCGCTCGTCCCGCAGATCACCGTGCCGCAGGGCGCGACGTCGGTCAGCGTGGGCAATGACGGCACCGTGTCGGCGACGTTGCAGGGCGAGAGCGCGGCGACGCAACTGGGCCAGATCGAACTGGCGAGCTTCATGAACGCGGCCGGATTGCAGGCGATCGGCGGCAATTTGCTGACCGAGAGCGCGGCGAGCGGCACCCCGCAGGTCGGCGTCGCGGGCCTCGAAGGGCGCGGCGCGATCCGTTCGGGCAATCTGGAAACGTCCAACGTCAATGTCGTCGAGGAGCTGGTCGATATGATCGAGACCCAGCGCGCCTATGAGGTCAACAGCAAGATGATCAAGGCGACC
>CAZLSU010000037.1:18828-26175 GCA_964562225.1 uncultured Sphingobium sp. | reverse complement strand
GTACACGATAGTTTGAACAAAACGTTTAAGTAACTGGCAAAACGGCTAGGTTTTCGTGGCGAGTCGGCAAGGCCCTGGCGGGTGTTCATCGACAGGCCAGCTAACAGTGCTGTTAGTCGGGCAGCAGTTTGCTCAGGGCGCCTATATCCATCGCTTCATTGATCGTCACAGGGGCCGAAAAGGTAAAGCGCTCCTTGTAGAGCGATTCATATTCCATATCGGCAAACACTTCATTCTCTTGCAGGAAAAGACTGAGTTGAAACAGGCAATAGCCCCCAAATTGTGTGCTCTTGGTCGGCGATAGGATGGCTATCTCATTGCCGGGCCTGACAGCCGCACCCTCGGTGGGCCAGCCTTTGGAGAAGCACTCGGGTTTTAGCCGGGCTTTTTTCAACACGGCTGGCCAACGACTGTCACCCAGACCGTCGAATTGTTCACCACCCACCCGGATTTTGAATGAGGTGATGATGCCGGGCCCGATACCTTCGTTGGAAAGATACAGGCCTGCTTTTTCTGCGGTCAGGTGGGGGGTGACCATCAGATACGGCCTGACAGACAGCCGGTTGTGCTCACGCATCAGGTCCAACTGCCAGAAGGAAATCGACGCGGCGGCAATGGAAATCACCACGGCCGCCAGCGAGAGGACTGTGCCGGAGGAGAACCGGGGCTTTTTCGGTGTCAGGGTAGCGGTGGGGCGACGGGGTTTGAAAAGGGGATGGTCATGCTTCTTTTTCACGGGGCGACGTCCTGTCGGGAGGGTTGCAAGATAAATCTCGGGCAAGAAAACCTGCATGTCTGCAGGCTGCTGCTGGCGTGGGGCTCACGACCTGAACTCGAATATACAGACAGGGCATTGATGCCCCACCGGAGGATGAGGTCACAAGCGTTTTTATACCGGCCGGGCCACGGCCGGATCCTTCCCTGGATCTGGCGACAAACGGCTGTTTAGAAGCTGTAGCGGGCGGTCAGTTTCACATTACGGGGGTCGCCGTAGATGTCGTACGGGGTATAGCCGCCATTGGCTACGCTGCTGTAGTAGGTGCGGTCAAACAGGTTGTTGAGGTTGAGTTGCAGGTCCAGTTGCTCACTGGCCTTGTACCCTGCCACCAGGCCGACCACCGTGTACGAGCCCTGCTGGTTTTTCCAGGCAGTGGCGCCGGTGCCGCCCGAGGTGCGGATGCGGCTCTGCTGGTAGACATCACCGCCAACGCGCCAGCGCTGCAGCTCACCGGGCAGGCTGTAGATTGTCGACAGCTTGAACAGTTGGCGCGGTTTAGCGCGGTCGAAGTCCTCGCCCTCGCGGGCGGCGTTGGCGTCGTTGACGTATTTCGTCTGGGTGTAGGTGTAACCGGCGGACAATTGCAAGTCGTCGGTCAGGGCGCCCTGGATTTCCAGGTCAATGCCCTTGCTGCGCACCAGGCCGGCAGCCTCAGAGCATTCACTGGCGGGGCCCGAACCGCAGCCTTTGAAATCGGGCAGGTCCTGGGCGCGATTCTTCTGATCGACCTGGAAAACCGCCATGCTGGCGTTCAGCGCGCCATCAAAATATTCGCCCTTGATGCCCACTTCGTAGTTCTCGCCCACTATCGGTGCGATCACTTTTCGGTCGAGGCCTTTGTTGCTCTGGGGCTTGAAGATATCGGTGTAGCTGACATAGACCGAGTGATTGGCGTCCAGATCGTAGACCAGGCCGGCGTAGCGGGTCAGATTACGCGTAACCTTGTAATTGCCTTCACTGTTGGCGCTGTCTTCGAACGCGTACCAGTCCAGGCGGCTGCCGAGAATCAGCGACAGTGGCTCGGTCAAACGCAGGCGGGTGCTGGCATAGAAACTGTCTTGAGTGGTGGTCTCTGGCAGGCCGTTGTCGCCCCTGACGTAATCGGGTTTGGCGTGACCCCGAGGGTCCCACTCGAAGGGATTGCTGCCCGTGTCGATGAACGCGCTCCAGGCCTTACCGGAACGATAATCCAGCTCGCGCCGACTGAGGCCGACCGTCAGGTCATGCTCTTGCCCGAGCACCTGGAAGGGGCCGCTGAGTGCCAGGTCGTAGCCGGTCTCCTTCTGCTCCATGGCTTCTGTCCATAGATAGTGGCGATCGTAATCCCACACCGAAGAGGCCAGCACGTCGGTGTCGGTCTTGGACTGCATGGCTGCCAGGCGCAGCTTCCAGTCGTTGGCCAAGCCTTGCTCCAGGGTCGCGAAATAGCCAGTGGTGCGATTGTCCGAGTATTCCCAGTCATGCCCCAGGAAGGTGTCGCGTGGCAGCCCCAGATGACCGCCGCCACGTGCCATGGGCAATCCGCCCCAAATGTAGTTGGTGTGGTTCTTCTGCCGGTAAGCCCCGAGTGTCAGGGTGGAGTCATCGCTCAGGTCGGCGTCGACCACGCCGTAGAACAGATCGGCATCACTCTCCACCGAGTCTCGGAAGCTTTTGGCGTCTTGCCGCGAGACCACGGTGCGGGCGCGCAGTGTGCCGTTTTCATTGAGTGGGCCGCCGACATCCAGGGTGCCGGAGTAATCATCCCAACTGCCGGCACTGCCGGTGAGCGTGGCCTGGAATTTATGGGTCGGGCGCTTGCGCACCAGGTTGATGGCGCCAGCAGGGTTGCCCGCGCCCTGGGCCAGTCCGCTGGCGCCACGAACGATCTCGACCCGGTCATACATGGCCAGGTTGGCTTCTCCGCTGGGCAGGTAGGTCAGGAAGCTGGTGGGAAAACCGTCGTACATGATGTTGTCGATGTCGAAGCCGCGCGCACTGAACGTCGGCCGGCCAGCCCCGCCGGAGTTATTGAGAAAAATCCCCGGCGCACTTTTGGCGACATCGCTGATGCTGGTCATGGCCTTGTCGTCCATGCGCTTGCGCGTGACCACGCTGACCGACTGCGGTGTTTCGCGCAAGGTCAAGGGCAGCTTGGTGGCAGTCTGCATGGCCCCGGTGGTGTAGGAACCGGTGTTCTCGGTCATTTCGCCCAGTTCCTGACCGACGATTGCCGTTGCCCCCAATTGCAGGGGGCCGCTCGATTCAGGGGCTTTCTCCAGCATCACGCTATTCCCACCGGTAGCCCGCCAGGTCAAGCCGCTGCCTTGCAGCAGTTCAGCCAATGCGGCCTCCGGTTCTTTGGAACCGACGACCCCAGGGCTGTGCTTGCCCAATACCAACGTGCCATCGAATATCACCTGTAAACCGCTTTGAGCGGCCAGGCGGTTCAGTGCGCCTGCCAGGGGTTGCGGTGCGATATCGAATGAGTGGGGGTCGGCAACCGCCAGGCCGGATATCAGCATGCACAGCATTGTCAGTGGGGTTACGGACAAAGATTTGACTCGCAAACCTTTAGGTAACGGATGGTGCATCGGAGCTCTCCCTAATACGAATCATTATCGCTATAGGGAGGGAAGACGGGTGACACGCCCATAACCGTAAAAATAGTTAAGTTTTGGGTGAAACCACCAGCAGGTAGTTCGTGTAGCGCTCGATTCTGAGTGGGAAGACCTTCTCCAACGTGGCCAAGCCCTCGTCCAAATGATCGAGTTGAAAGGTGCCGCTGACCTTGAGCGCGCCCAGGCGCGGGTCTCGTATTATGAAAATCCCCGGCCGATAGCGTTCGACCTGCTCCAACACCTGCGCCAGTGGTGTCAACTCAAATACCAAGCGACCCTGCTCCCACGCCAGACTCTTGTCGACATCCACGCGCTGCTTGGCGCCCAGGCCGTCGGCACGTCCGGCAACGGTCTCGCCAACGCCCAGCGTCACTGTGTCAGGTCCGTCGGTGACGGCCACACGGCCGCGGCGCACCGTGACATCAACGTGTTCGCCCTCACGGCGCACTGCGTAGATCGTACCCAGGGCCGTTGCGTTGAAGGCACCAGCCTGCACACTGAAGGGGCGCTGCGGGTCCGGCGTTACATTGAACAGGGCCTCGCCCTTGCGCAGGGTAATGCGCCGCCCATTGCCCGTGAGATTCACATCGACAGCGCTGTTGGCATTCAGGGTGATGTGCGAGCCATCAGCAAGGACGACCTGTCGACGCTCACCGGTGCCAGTGTAATAGTCCGCATCCAATGCCATGCGTTGCATCCACGCCACACCAAGACCGAGCACCAACGACGCCGCGATGCCCATCGCCCACATTCGCCGCAAAGATGGTCGTACTGCAGCAGGAGGCTCGGCCAGATACGCACTTAAACACCACACCCGCCGCGCCTCGACAAAAGCCCGCTGATGCTCCGGTGCCTGCTCGCACCACGCCCGTGCCTCTGCCCGATCAGAGGGCAGCGCCGAACCCGAGGTGAGGCGAATCACCCATGCATGGGCAGTGCGCTGAACCTCGGTAACGGACGGGGTGGTGTCGGGTTGATCGTGCATACCGGCTATCGTTGTAGGCATTGGCTGAGAAAGCCGAGCGCAATGGCTAATTGTTTTTCAACCGTACTGGTCGAGACTTGCAGTTGCAAAGCCACTTCTTTGTGGGGCAGGTTTTGCAGCCGACACAACGTAAATATTTGCTGGCACTGGGCAGGTAAACGGTGCAGGGCGTGGGCCATTGCCGCGAGATCTTGTTGTGCAACCACGACATCGAACAGCGCCGGGCTTTCACCTGTCACTTCGTAAAGATAGCCCATGCCTTCGTCGAGGTGCTCTCGGGTTTGCCTGCTGCGTGCATGATCAATGGCCAAGTTTCGAGCAATCTTAAAGATAAAACCGCGAAGATTGAGCACCGGCTTGCGCGGCGGCTGACGGAGCAGGCGGAGGTAGGTTTCCTGAGTCAGATCGGCCGCAGCCTCAGGATTTCGCAACTGGCGATGAAGAAACGAACGCAACTCGCTGGCATGGGCCCGGAAGGCCAGCTCAAGCTCGTCGGTGGTCATGCTCGACATTGGCAGGGGTCACGCAGCGGAAAGCCATGCACTTTAATGATAATGTTTCGTATTAACAATGTTTTTTTGGGGCTGCCATTTGAGTGGCCGGCTACTGAGAGTGGTGGCTTGGGAATGCAGGTGAGGCAGATGATCGGGCTGCGTTGGCGATCAGTTCGTAAGCGCCGCCAGATACCTCATGCGTTAAGGTATAAAACGACGACTGAATCGTGCGGCTCTTAATTTTAGTCCCACTCCTATTTGTTTCTTTTTTTACCCTGATAAGATTTTTCCTGAGATGGCCTTCGCACGTTTTCAGCATGATCTTGAATGCCGCCGCGTTCAACGAGCTCAGGGCGTTACGTTTAATTACGTTGGCGTCCGATGCTGCGTGCGCACATCGGCTTGCTTCTAGGGGGGGGGCAGTGCTTTGGAGTCCCGTACCTGGCTGGCATGGACGGCAGGAGGGTGGCCAGTCATTCGTGATTGAATGCGCGGTGCCAGGACAGTAGTGTAAATACTTTATTGTGGGGGGCGTCGGCTGGGAAAGTCTCTGTATGTTTTCGATGGTTTAGCGGCGGCTTGATCATGTTAAAGATTTTTGTGAGCATTTTAATTAGAGGCCATCACGGCTCTCGTGTTTTGTTTGGTGTCTTTGTCAAAGAGGAAATATCTTCAGAGTTACGACCACTATCGGTACCACGCATCCAATCAGGTACTGCTTTCTTGAGTTGGATTGGATTCTTTAACTACGAATTAAAGCTTTAGGTCACCACCTTCTTGTGGTGGGTCTTTGGAGATTGGATTTTGTTGGTTTGGAAAGCCAGTGGAGGGGTTAGAGATTGCGCGCTCCTTCCACGTTATTAGCCAAGCTTGAAACATGAATGATAGTAGAATCGACGAGGGTGTCCTGGCGCAGCGACAGGTCTTTTCTTGCAAGTAGCCGGTGATGGCTACAAGGGTTGCAGGGGCGAGCCTATACTTCTTCAGTAAGCGCTGAACGCTTATGATCGTCGGTTTCGTAAAGAGCTTCTTCCATGGCTGGATCACTCAGGAATAACCAGTTCTGTGACGGATGAATAAATGCATGGTCTCAATTTTATGCCGCCGCCGGCCTTGGGCTAGAAAGTCTCGATCAGCCCCAATAGGTCTGCCTAGGGCGTAACTATATCCATCTCGGCGAGGAAACATTTGCGCCGTGTTTACTTGAGTTTATCGGCGTACTCACAATCAGAAAAGCTTATCTGGTTCATGGCTGACTCGGATCAGTTAGTTGTGCGTATTTCGGCATGTCCTCGAACTTGATCGGGGATTTTACAGGGGGGGTGTCACACTATTAGTTGAGGGAGGAAGGGGTGGGTGAGTGTTTGCACTAGAATGAAATTTCGCTGTAAAAAAGGTGAATTTTCTACATTTCTTTTTCTTAGTTGTTAGGTAATATTTTTGAACTTGCTCGGTTTATCTCGCAAGTGCAGATTCATTTTGATTTTCCAAGTGTTTAAGCACTAATAACTATCCAGGAGCTAAAAAGCATGCGTATTAATTCTTCTGTACAGACTCTTGTGGCGGCGTCTTTGCTGATGTCCAGCATTGGTGTTATGGCCGCCCCGGTTCTGTCGAACGGTGGGACCGTACATTTTAAAGGTGAAATTGTTAATGCTGCCTGCTCGGTCAGTGCCGACTCAGCGGACCAGACAGTAACATTGGGGCAGTACCGATCTGCGAAGTTCAAAGCGGTAGGCGACAAAACTGGATTGGTTCCTTTCACTATCAAGTTGCAGGATTGTGACAGTACAGTTTCTTCCAAGGCTTCTGTGGCCTTCACTGGTACCGTTGATGCTGCTGACCCTAGCGTGCTTGCTGTCAGCAATATCGGTGGCGGTTCGTCCGGTGCAGCCGGCGGTGTGGGTATTGAAATATCCGATAGTCAGGGGGCAGTGTTAGTGCCCAATAGCGGGATGTTCTCTGCGTCTCACCAGCTGAAAGATGGCGACAACGTGTTGGCACTCAATGCGCGTTATAAGTCAACGCTTGCGGCAGTGACGCCGGGTGCGGCAGACGCAGACGCAACCTTTACCATGCAATACGAGTAATGCTTCTGTAGCACACGGATACTAAGGACGACAGTGCTGCCAGGGAAGGTGGCAGGGCTAATCGCATCTGGGGGTTGTTTTTGAGTGCTAAACACCGCTATGCGCGGCTCTGTTCTGTCGTTCTTTGACTGCTGTTGCTAGCAACAAATACAACGTACTGATCAATGGTGGGGTTGTTCATATCTGTGGTGCAATTACGGCGCAAGCCTGCGGTGTTTCGGCTGAGCGCGTTGTGCAAATTTCAGTATAGAGAGTGGTAAAAACTCTGCTGCCAGCGTCGGGCTGGCTAATTTTTGTAATGCCGGAAACGGCGTTGTGCCTAACGCTGCATCCGAGTCACTGGTTCTTCTGCGTGAGGGTGCGATGTTGTTTCGTTTTTCTGCTCGTGAGATGAACGGCG
>CAZLSU010000037.1:0-18818 GCA_964562225.1 uncultured Sphingobium sp. | reverse complement strand
GCGGGAACGCGAATACCTGTACTTGGTTTGCTGTTTCGTACCAATGATCGCTACCGGGCAGGCGTTGTACTTGTTAATTTAAAGGGGTTTTTGTGTTGATAAAGTACGCTTTACGCTTTCGCAATGTAACAGCTGGCTTAATTGTTATATTCAGCTCCTTTTACACCTTAACGGCACAGGCTGGTGGTGTTGCGCTGGGCGCAACGCGAGTTGTTTATCCGGCCGGCGCCAAACAAGTATCGCTGGCGGTGAACAACAGCGACAAAAAAAATCGTTTCCTGATTCAATCGTGGGTTGATGACGTTGCTGAGAAGAAGTCGTCTGATTTTGTGGTGACGCCACCATTGTTTGTCAGTAAACCCAAAAGTGAGAATACCTTGCGCATCATGTATGTCGGCGCTGATTTGCCGAAAGACCGCGAAAGTGTATTTTGGCTAAACAGCAAGGCCATTCCTGCTGTTGAGCGTGACGATGTACAGGATAAGAACGTACTGCAGATTGCTATCTTGTCGCGGGTCAAGTTGTTTGTGCGGCCTGCCAATTTGCCTTCAACTGCTGCTGACGCACCTGGGCAATTGAAGTTCTCGCGTCAGGGCGAAGTGCTGAAGATTGAGAACCCATCGCCCTATTATGTTTCGCTCGTCAGTCTGGCGATCGGTACGCGTAACTTGCCAAATACTATGGTTCCGCCGATGAGCAACAGTAGTGTGTCGATTCCAGACAGTGCTTCAGGAGCTGTCAGTTACCAAACAGTAAATGATTACGGCGCCATCACGCCTGTCACAACGGTGCCATTGAAGTAATAAGTTTGAATTACATTGCCGCTCAATATTCTCACATGCTCAAGTAAATGATTTTCCATCGCTGCATGGAAACGTTTGAAAAGCGTCATGTTGCGCCGTGCTTTCAGGTGCTGGTAGGGGCTTATGCTAACGATTAATCTTAATAAATCTAAGTCTGCTGGCAGTGTTTTTTTTACGGTCAGCTTTTGCATGGCTTGCATTGTCAGTACCGCCACGAAGGCAGAGGAGTTCTTTAACCCGGCCTTTCTGTCTGGTGACCCAAATGCGGTCGCCGACCTTTCGCGTTTCGAAAAAGGTGAAGGGCAGGCTCCGGGCAACTACCGCGTTGAAATCTATTTGAATGATGAATATATGTCCACCCAGAACCTTTCGTTTGGAGCGCGCCATCGTGCATCAGAAGGCGAAGCGCAGTTGGATGACTCCGGGTTGAGTGCCTGCATTACCCGTGAGCATTTGGAGCGTGTGGGTGTGAAAGTTGAATCATTGACCTTGCTGCAAGGCGCTCTGCCGGATAAGTGCATCGATCTGGCGGCAGCCATACCCCAGGCTGGGGCGCGGTTCGACTTTGAAGGTCAGCGTCTGTACATCAGCATCCCACAGGCTGCTCTGAAAAGTAATGCACGGGGCTACGTTTCACCCGATGAGTGGGATCATGGCATTAACGCATTGTTGCTGAACTACAACTTTACCGGCAGCAACACCCGTAACAGTATGGGTGGGGGCAGCGCCAACTACGGTTTTCTGGGGCTGGATAGCGGTGTTAACTTGGGTGCCTGGCGTTTCCGTAACACGTCCAGCTTGATCTACAGCAACGGCTATGGACGCGGCACTAACGAATGGCAGAGCATCAGTACCTATGCGCAACGCACGATTGCACCCCTGAAGTCAGAACTGACGTTAGGTGATAGCTCTACCCCGAGTGACGTTTTCAACAGCTTGGGGTTTCGCGGCGCGCAATTGGCTTCAGATGACAACATGCTGGCGGACAGTTTGCGCGGGTTTGCACCTACCGTGAGAGGGATTGCCAACAGTAATGCCAAAATCACCATCAAACAAAATGGCTATGTCATTTATCAAACCTACGTCGCGCCAGGACCTTTTGAAATTAGTGATCTTTACCCTACCTCCAGCAGCGGGGACTTGAAAGTTACGGTGACCGAAGCTGATAGCTCGGAAAATACTTTCACTGTGGCTTACTCGGGAGTGCCAGTGCTGCAACGTGAAGGGCGGGTAAAGTATGCGCTGACGGTGGGGCAGTATCGCAGTAACACGATAGAACAGGGTAAACCAGGTTTTGGCCAAGGTACTGTTATCTGGGGCGGCCCGCATGGCATCACGCTTTATGGTGGCTCGCAACTCGCCAACAATTACACTGCCTTCGCCGTTGGGTCGGGGGTTAACCTGGGGACATGGGGTGCAGTGTCGGCAGATTTGACCCAGGCGAATAGCGTACTCGCCGATGACAGCCGGCATCAGGGGCAATCGTTGCGCTTTTTGTATGCCAAGTCGCTAAACCAGTTGGGCACAAACTTTCAATTGCTGGGCTATCGCTTTTCAACCCAAGGTTTTTATACGCTGGATGATACCAGTTACCGCCAAATGAGCGGGTACAAGGTGAATGCTCAAGATGGGCCGGTGGAGATAAAACCGACCTACCAGGATTACTTCAACCTCAATTACACCCGCAAAGGCCATACGCAAGTGAGCGTCACCCAGCAATTGGGGAATAAAGGCTCGGTATTCCTGAGCGGCAGCCGTCAGTCCTACTGGAACAGCGACAAAACCGATGATCTATGGCAGTTGGGATATAGCGGCTTTTGGCGCGATATCAATTACAACGTGACGTATAGCTACAATAAAAGCGCGAGCATGGGCGGTTCGGATAACCAGTTATCGTTGAACTTGTCTTTTCCGTTGGGTGACTGGCTGTCCAAGGGCGGCAAGAGCACCGACATTACCAGCTCCCGAAACACGATGTACGGCACTTATTCGGCTAATACCGATACACACGGTCAGATGACCCAGCGTGCAGGTGTAAGTGGTACTGCAACGGCGGATAACAACCTGAATTACAGCGTACAACAAGGTTACGGTGACCAGGGGGGCGCAAGCGGAAGTGCGAATCTGCGCTATCAGGGCGGCTATGGCAACGGCTCTGCCGGTTACAGCTACAACCGAAACTACCAGCAAGTCACCGTTGGGCTGAGCGGCGGTTTAGTGGGCCACGCCAACGGCGTGACCTTCAGCCAGCCATTGGGGGATACCAACGTGTTGATCAAGGCGCCAGGCGCCACTGGAGTCAAGATTGAAAACGCGACCGGCGTCAGGACCGACTGGCGCGGCTACGCGGTGATGCCTTATGCAACCACCTATCACACCAATCGAATCGCACTGGACACCACCTCGCTCAAAGACAATGCCGATCTGGACGAACCCGTCATGAACGTAGTGCCTACCCGCGGTGCACTGGTAAGGGCCGAGTTCATCACGCGCGTCGGTGTAAGAGCACTGGTGACTCTGGTGCAAACCAACGGCCAACCTGTGCCGTTCGGTTCTACCGTTGAACGGCAGGACGGCAAAGGCGGCAGCATCGTCGGTGAAAACGGTCAGGTTTATCTGGCGGGCTTGCCGCTCACGGGAGACTTGTCTGTGAGCTGGGGGCCGGGAACACGTCAGGCGTGTCACGCCCGCTATCAGTTACCCAAAAGCAGCGAAGGCAACGTCGTCAGTTACGCCAAAGTAGAGTGCCAGTGATGGTGGGGAGTAGGGTGGTAATCATGTTAAGCAGAGCGATTGGACTGTTGCTAATACTCAGTAGCGTCCCGGCAATGGCCGATTGTACTGGCTGCAATCAAGCAATCAATTTGACGCTGACTGAAACATTGGACAGCCATGCCAATGAGCCAGGGCAAACGAAGATCTCGTCAAACTTTACTGTGAACTCTTTTCAAATGGGCATGGGGGAGGGGCTAAAGAGCATCTCTTTCACAAGATTTAATAATTCTATGCCGCCTTACAACACCGCCCCTGATAACTGGGTTTATCAGCCGGTGGATGATTATCTTGCCGTTGCTGTTCGATTTCGCGGGGTTTGCGGATATTCTTACGCTCCCTTCAATCGGCCAGTTCTTGACACGAGTACCTGTCGGCCTGGTAAGACAGGCGATAAATTCGTAGATACGACTTGGGAAAGCTCAATAAAAATTACGCAAAAGATGGTAGGAGGGGTTTACCGGAAGAATTTGTTATTAGGTACTTGGGGAGCATGTGAGGGGGTATGCAGTGTTCAAAATGTTATTTTTGCAAAAGTGTATTTGAACTATAGCATTACCGTCCCTGAAAATTGCGTGCTCGATACGAATGACCTCGTGACGGTGGATTTTCCCAACAGCATCTCCACTGGAGCGTTCAAAACGGCCGGTGCCAAGGCAGAGGGGGTTAGTCCCGAGGTTCGATCCATTGCCCTGCAGTGCAGCAATATCAAGCAGCAGGCCAGCCTGACGATGCGTGTTCAAGCTGATGACGTCAGTGGCGATGCCATTGTCTCGACTAATCCGGACGTCGGCTTCGTGGTCACCGACAAGAGCGAAAAGCACCTGAGACCGAACTCGTTCAACAGCTTGATTCCATTTAAGCTGGACAACAACGGTAGCGCTAACGTCACCATCAAAGTCTTTCCGGTCAGTGTTACCGGGAAACCACCTGCGGAGGGGCCTGTTACCTCGCGGGCGTATCTTCGGGTTGACTATCAATAACAGGAGGCTGCTATGCGAACATTAAATCGGCAGCTGGGCTTGGGGCTTCTATTGTTGTCCGGCTTTTCGAACGTGACACAAGCAGAGTTGGCCAGGATTAACTTACTTATAACCGCAAAGTTAGTGGCCGCGAGCTGTGAGGTGAGTGTCGGTTCAGACAATCAGTATGTGTATATGGGCACTTGGGCTGTGCGGCAATCCACCAGTACATTGCCAACAATGCCTGCGGCACGCTTTGTGATTAACCTGGAAAATTGCAACGGTCTGAAGAAGGGCATCTCAGTCACCTTTAGTGGCGCCGCAAACCCGACTGACCCGAGGCTGCTGGCTCTCAGCGGGAACGGCTCGGCGAAAAATGTCGCGATTGCCCTTTTGGATCAGAACCGCACCCTCCTGCCACTCGGGCAAACCATCTTAGCGGCGGCTGCGCCTGTAAACGGGAGCCGCACTGCCGCGCTGGTATTCTTCAGTCAGTATCGCGCAACCGGCCCGGTGACGCCGGGGAAGGGAGATGCCGACGCAACCTTTAGGTTGACTTATGAGTAGTCGCGGGCGCGTACTGGGGGGTTGCCTGCGTCGCACTTCTTTTCACGCCTGACGGAGTATGGAGGTCTGGAAGACCTGCTGTTTCAGCCGTTTCATTAACGTGCGGCTCCTGTAGGACCAGGGGTATTGCTTCAATCTTTCACTCAACATTCTTCCCGAGTAACTAGGCCACGAACCGCATAGTAGGGCCATTACTGTCTACACCCTGGCTATATGACGTGCGCGCCAGATAGGTCGACACGGTCGTTGCGCATCCTGATCGTCGACAAATACGCCACGCACAAATATCCATAAGTGAAGGCCAGGCTTGAGAAGCAGAAACGCTTTCACACGGATCTCCAGTTCGTGGATGAGCATGGTTGAACGCTTCTTTCGCTCGCTATGTCTGGATTTCCAAAGAGGAAGATGTTTTGTGCGAGATGCTGCGGGTTCGTGAGGCAATAGTGTTCCAAACATAAAAAATGTTGTTTTTGAGTTCATTTAATTACTGTAGGTGGGCGTAATTGTGCGCTTTTGCTTTAAGTAAGTTGTAAGTTCTTTGTATGGCTTTATAATTCATATGCATTTAATTTGTGGTGCTAGACATTAAAGATGTGTGAGTTTTACTTTTGCATTTGCTATGGCGCAAACAGCTGAGGCATCTCGGGTGATCACGGTGCTGGAGCAAATCAACGAAAAGATAGGGCCGTGGCACGCTGTATTCAGTCGGTGGGTCGGTGGAACCTAAGCAGGGTATGCGCCGTGAGAGAATGAGTCGGAGCATCGCAGTGCGATTCATTTTTTCAGAGTGTTCCTATATGAAAATCGCGGCAACGACCAGATAATTATTGCTGAAAAAGACAGGAGCCCTCTTATTCGGAGTATTAAAAACTTCACAATTGCAACTGTTCGATGCCACCAATGACAACGTCATCTCGTTGCAGATTACCAACATGACCATGGGCCGGCTTAGCCTGAGCGTTCTTGAACTGGTCAAGATTAGTGATATTGTTGGCAGCGATGTGACTTCGGATAATTCTTTCCCGGCCTACGAGTAATTTGTTGTTCAGGCTGGAGCCCGCTATCCCTATCTTCGATCAACTTTTAGCGGCAGCATCCGTGTGGTATCGCGCACCTGCCAAACTCCGAATGTCGAGTCGGTACGGATGAGCCACGCCAATGGTATATCCACGAATGATGGGTTCTTATCCGTTTAAATCTTTCATACCTATATCGAATAAAATGTCTTAGGAGTACGGATGTATACAGCCTTGGTGGTAGATGATCACCCGTTTATACGCACGGCCGTGGTGATGCTGTTGTCGCAAGAACGGTTTGAGACGGTAGCCGAAACGAATAATGGTGCAGATGCCGTGCAACTGGCTCGCCAGCATCAACCGGATTTAATCGTGCTGGACATTGGCCTTCCAAAACTCGACGGCCTGGAAGTTATCCGCCGCATCAAAGCGTTGAAATTGCCCAGCAAAATCCTGGTACTCACTTCCCAACTGCCGACGTTTTATGCGTCGCGCTGCCGAAGCATGGGGGCCGACGGTTACATCTGTAAAGTGGATGAGCCGCAAAAGTTCCGTGAAGCACTGACGACCGTCATGTCCGGCTATACGGTATTCCCCAGTCTGGAAACGGATTCGGTTCGTCGCGGTGACCAGGACGCCTCCGACCAGCACCTGATCAGTGCATTGTCAAACCGTGAGTTGGTGGTCCTGCAGCAACTGGCCAGAGGCATGAGCAATCTGCAAATCGGCGAGCTCATGCTGTTGAGCAACAAGAATATCAGCGCCTACAAAAAACGTTTGTTAAGCAAGCTCAAACTAACCTCGCAAGTAGGCTTGGCTGACTTCGCCAAACGAAATGCCCTTATCTGAATGAACGCATCTGTTCGTATGGGCATCCGTTCGGCTGTTTACTGATGGCCTGCCTTTGCTGGAGAACCCAGACCGGCAATAGCCCCCGGCTGCTTTCCTGCAGGGCCGTTCCGAGTTGCGAGGCTACCCAGTGAGTTTGTCTGGCAAAGACGGGCAGTGGCTCAGGGAAAACCCTCAACAGGTGTTAGGGGGGGGCCGTCCAGTGCAAGTTGGCTACTGTAGTCTGAGTGGTTGTGTCACCGCCCCCAGAGCGGCTAGAGGTTGAAGGTCGCGGTAAAGCTGAAGCATGCCGCGATGAAACTCTCTAGCGGTCAGCATATCTGGAGTGATGGGGGAGATCGCCATGTCGGCACCTAAAAGGGCCATTTCCAGGATGATGGATCGTGCGCCTTGTGTGTCGACCAGTACGAGGTCGAAATCTGGTTCAAACGTCGAGATGAGGTTTTTGAGTCGAAGGCGTCCGTCGGCGGCGTGGAGTAACAGAGTGCCTAGCTGGTTGAAGGGATCATTTGAATGAATCAGGGAAAGGTTGGGTATGCAGGTTTGGGAGATGATCTGATCGCGTCGGGTCTCATTGTTGGCAATCAGCTCGTAAGCGCCGCCAGGTGCTTCATGCGTTAATGCATAAAACGACGATAGCGAGGGCTGATTATCTAGATCAATGAGCAGGGTGCGAAGACCGGAGTCGGCGCAGAACGCGCCTAGACTGGCTGTGACCGTGGTTTTCCCCGGTCCGCCTTTTGTTGAGAGTACTGCAGCGATTTTCATGGCAATGGTCTCTAAAGTGAAGAATCAGAGACGACGCGTAGATTATGCTATGCCTGGATCACCAGCTTGGGTGATCCGATTGAGATATGGCTCCACGACCTGGACTCGAACCAGGGACCCAATGATTAACAGTCATTTGCTCTACCAACTGAGCTATCGCGGAATGCGGCGTATCTTACTGATTGAAAAGGATAAGTCAATCATTTTGTATGATTTTTCAACCTGTGCGTGGCAGGGTGTGGAAACGTTTTACTTTTCGCCGAAATGCTATGGATATTGGGCGTTTAAGGAAAAACCATGAATATCAGCTGGTTGGATTTAGCCTTCGGCGCGGTGGTGGTTATCGGCCAGGGGCTGTCGTTTTGGTTCATGTACTGGCTGTTCAAGAAGCTGCGCAAACCCAAGTCGGCAGCTCCTGCCTATGCCCCCGGTACTGGCATTGATGGCAAGGCGATTCCGGTATTGGCCAGTTTTGTCGGGTTGCGCAGGGTGCCTTGGGTGGCGTTGGCCACCAACAGCCTCAACCCGTTATTTCGTCTTGATGGCCAGCAGATGATTTACCGGGTTTTACGTCAGAAGCAACGGCCGTTGTGCGATGTGTCGCGGGTGGATGTGCGCAGTGCTTATGGCACCTTTAATCTGGTGTTTGAGTTCAGCGACTCGCCGTTCACATTGATCGTGAACCTGGGGAGTGCGTCGCGCATGGCTTATGTGCTGTCGTTGCTGCCACCCAGCATGCCGCTATCTGAACGGGCGCAAGCAGCGCGGCTTCCAGGGAATGCTGCCAAATAGAGCTGCCCATACGCCTGCACCAATTGCTCCAACGTAAATGCCAGATTCCGCCCGCTGGGATTGGGCAGTACCCACACGGCAGCATCCCCCAGTGTCTGCGGTTGCAGCCCCCACGTCACCTCGCGCAGCCCCGACAGCGCGCAATAACCCGCCTTGCCCAGGAACGCCACATGGCGCGGTGCATAACGGCGGATCTTGTGTTCAAACCCGTCGGCCGCCGCCTTGAATTCATCCCGCGACAATTGATCGGCCCGCGCCGTTGGCCGTTCCACGACGGTCGTCAGCCCGCAGTGGTACTGCAAGATTGTCCGATCATTCTCGGGCTGAACTTGATGTGGGGTAAACCCAGCCAGGTGCAAGGTGCGCCAGAAGCGGTTGCTGCGTCCGGCAAAATGATGGCCCTGGGCGGCTGCCAGCAGGCCCGGATTGATCCCGCAAAAAATCACGGCCAGCCGCTCGGCCAGGATGTCTTCCAGTCCTTGACTCATGTCGGGGCACCCTGCGCCAGGTTGTCCAGCAACCACTGGCTGAAGCTGCGCGCCAGTGGGTCGTTTTCGCTGTCGCGGTGGGTCAGCAAGGCCCAGTTGGGGCCGCGAATGGTCGCGTCGACCAAAGGTTGCAGCAGGCCGTTGTCCCGCGCGTGCTGGCTCAGTAACTGGCTGACCAGTGCGATGCCCAGGCCACCGCAGGCTGCGTCCAGCAGCAGGCCGGGGTCGGAGAAGTTCAGGCCCTGGTCCTGCTGGCCCACGTCGATCCCGGCTTCCACCGCCCAATGGCTCCAGTCCATTTCCCGCTCGCCATGCAGGGTGGTGCGTTGCTCGTGGGGCAGGGCCAGTACGCTGGGGTGCGCGGCGGGATACAGGCGGTCGGTGTGCAGCACTTTGAAGCTGCACTCGGCCTGGGCGCTGATGTCGTCGCGCACGGCGAGGTCGATGGTCTGGGTGGCCATGTCGGGTACTTCGTCGGTGCTGAACAGCCATAAATCCACGTCCGGGTGGTGTCGGCGGAAGTCGGCCAGGCGCGGCAACAGCCAGTGGCGGGCAAAGGCGGGCGTGGTGTTGAGTACCAGTTGATTGGCCTTGCGGTACTGCCCCAGCCGACGTACGCCCACTGACAACTGTTGCAACAGGGCCTGGGTGGTGCTGAGGAAATCATGGCCGGCATCGGTCAGGGCGACGCTGCGCCCGTTGCGAAAGAACAGCGGCTGTTCCAGGTACGCTTCGAGACTGCGGATCTGTTGGCTGATGGCCGATTGGGTCAGGTGCAGTTCGTTGGCAGCCTTGTGAAAACTGCCCAACCGCGCCGCCGCTTCGAAGCCGCGCAGTGCCCCCAGGGGCGGCCAGTGTTTAAGCATGCTGATAAGTTTCTCTAATCATTTACCTGCAAAATCCATCGTTTGTTTGGCGGTTTGGCCAAACGTAGCATGGATCCCCATAGCGTGTACGTCGTTTTCGGTGAACACAAAGGCTTAACTCAGAAGGGGGTTGTCATGCTGCAGAACGAGATGCCACACAGCGGCTGGAGGATGCCGGCGGAATGGGCCAGGCACGCTGCGACCTGGATGGTCTGGCCCCATAACCAGGCACTCTGGGAGGCGGGATGGCGCGTGACCCTGGCCCAGGTGCAGGCGGATTTTGCGCGGGTCGCCAATGCCATCGCGCGGTTCGAGCCGGTGAAGCTGGTGGTTGACCCTTGTGCACTCGACACGGCCAAAGCCCTGTGCGGCCCCAACATCGAACTGATCGCGCTGGCGGTCAACGACAGTTGGTGCCGCGACTCCGGCCCCAGCTTTATTGGCCACCCGCAATTGGGCCTGGCCGGTGTGAGCTGGCGTTTTAACGCGTGGGGCGGCAAGTCGGCCCACGACCTGGACGAAAGCCTGGCCCGGCGCACCCTCAACCACTTGGGCCTGCCATGCTTTGGCACACCGTTGAGCAATGAAGGCGGGGCGATTCATGTGGACGGTGAGGGCACGTTGATTACCACCGAGTCGGTGTTGCTCAACCCCAATCGCAACCCGGGCATGGGCAAGGCCGAGATGGAGGCGTTCTTTGCGCGCTGGCTGGGGGTGACAAAAACCATCTGGCTGCCGGGCGATCCGGATTACGTCACCGGGGATATGACCGACGGCCATGTCGATGGTGTGTGCGCCTTTGCCCGCCCCGGCGTGTTGCTGGTGGACGCCACCCACGACCAGGGTTCGGTGTACGCCGAGGTGGCACGGGAAAACCGCCGCGCCCTGGAGCTGGCGACCGATGCCAAGGGCCGCCGGTTCGAGTTGATCGAGCTCTTTGAGGCCAGCGAGGCGGTAGATGCCGACGCCGAGGTGTTTTGCGCGTCCTACACCAACTTTTACATCGCCAACGGCGCGATCATCATGCCGGCCTATGGCATTGCGGCCGACCAGGTGGCCGCCGAGGTACTGGCCCAGGCATTCCCGGATCGCGTGGTGGTACCGGTGCGTATCAACCACCTGGCCCATGGCGGCGGCGGCGTGCATTGCATCACCCAGCAGCAGCCGGCCTGGCCGGTGGAGGGCTGATGCCATGACCTTGCTAACCATCGCCACCACCCAGATGCCCTGCACCTGGGATTTGCCGCACAACCTTGATCAAGCCGAACGGCTGGTGCGTGAAGCGGCCAGCCAGGGCGCCCAGGTCATCCTGCTGCAAGAACTGTTTGCCACGCCGTATTTCTGCATCGAACAGCAACACAAACACCTGGCCTTGGCTGAGGAGTACCGCCATAGCGCGGTGCTCAAGCGCTTCGCCGCGCTGGCCGGGGAGCTGGGCGTGGTGCTGCCGTTGAGCTGGTTCGAAAAGGCCGGTAACGCCTACTTCAATTCTCTGAGCGTGGCCGATGCTGACGGGAAACTGCTGGGGGTGTATCGCAAGACCCATATCCCCAACGCCATTGGCTATCAAGAGAAGGAATACTTCAGCCCCGGCGACACCGGCTTCAAGGCCTGGGACACCGCGTTCGGCCGCCTCGGCGTGGGTATCTGCTGGGACCAGTGGTTCCCCGAGACCGCGCGTTGCCTGGCGTTGCTGGGCGCCGAGGTGTTGCTGTTTCCCACCGCCATCGGCTCCGAGCCGGGTTGTGCCAGCCTGGACTCCCGTGATCACTGGCAGATGACCATGCGCGGGCACGCCGCCGCCAATCTGTTGCCGGTGGTGGCGGCCAATCGTGTCGGCCGGGAAGTGGCGACCAGCGACCCGGCCTTGCAGATGGCGTTCTACGGCTCGTCGTTTATCTGCAACCACAAAGGCGCACTGCTGGCCGAGGCCGACCGCGCCAGCAGCGGCGTGCTGCTCCAGTGCCTGGACCTGGCGGCCATGGCCGAAGAGCGCCTGACCTGGGGCATCTACCGCGACCGCCGCCCGGACATGTATGGCGGCTTGCTGACCCAGGACGGTCGCCATCTGCACCCACGCTGGCAGACCCAAGGGGTATGACATGAAGCTGATCCACTGCACCCTGGCCCTGAGCATCGTCATCCCGACGGTACAGGCCGACGAAAAGATCCTGCGCCTGTACAACTGGGCCGACTATTTTGCCGAAGACACCCTGGCTCGCTTTACTGCCGAAACCGGGATCCAGGTGATCTACGACGTGATGGATGGCAGCGAGACCCTGGAGGCCAAGCTGATGGCCGGTGGCAGTGGCTATGACCTGATCTTCCCCGGCGATACGGTGGGCGAGCGCTTGATGCGCGCCGGCAGCCTGCAACCGCTGGATCCGGCGAAACTTGCGGCGCTGGAGGATATCGAACCAGGCCTGCAACAACTGCGCAGTCATTACCGCGCGTCCAATCAGGCCACAGTGCCCTACACCTGGGGCACGATTGGCCTGACCTATAACGCCGAGCAAATCCTACAACGCATGCCGAATGCGCCGGTCAATAGCCTGGACCTGTTGTTCAAGCCGGAACTGGCGCGCCAATTTGCCGATTGCGGCATCTCGCTGATCGACTCGCCCGACGAAGTACTGGCCGTCGCGCTGATCTACCTGGGGCGCGAACCGCGCAGTGCCAAGCCCGAAGACCTGGCCGCGGCCAGCGCCCTGTTGCTCAAGCTGCGGCCATACATCCGCAAGTTCCAGTCGCAGCCGGTGACTGACCTGGTCAATGGCAACCTGTGCCTGTCCCTGGGCTACAGCGGCGACATGACCCAGGCGCAACGGGCGGCGGATGCGGCGGGTAAAAAGGCGCGCTTCCAATACCACATCCCCCGCGAGGGCACGACGGTATGGATGGACACCATGGCCATCCCCGTGGATGCGCGGCATCCGGAATATGCCTACGCGTTTATCAACTTTGTCATGCGCCCGGAGAACATGGCGGCCATCAGCAATTTCACCGGCTACCCCACGGCCAATGCCAAGGCCCGCGCCAGTGTGGATCCGGCCATGGGCAACAACCCGGACATTTACCCGGACGACGCCACCTTCAAGCGACTGGTGGCCGGCCAGGATATTCCCCAGGCCGATATGCGCGCACGCATGCGGGTTTGGACTAAATTCAAGACGGCCGTCGGTCAATGACGGCACCTACAGAGGTACACATGAGCACACGTCGCCAATTCATCAAACAGGCCGCTGTGGTGGCCAGCCTGGGCGCCGCCGCCTCCATGGGGCTGCCCGTGCAGGCGGCACTCCTGGGCCGCTGGTTCATGCCCGACGAGGGTGAGAAACACCAGCGTGCCTTTATCGCCTTCGGCGCCCAGGAGGCGATTCACCAGGACTTTACCCCCGCTGTGCAGGACGCCCTGGGCCGTATCGCCCGGGCGATTGCCGCGTACGAACCGGTCACGGTGTTCTGCCGCGAAGAAGAGCGTGAGTTGGCCGAAGAAAAATGCGGCACCCGCAACATCACCTTCGTGCACACCGAACTGGATGACATCTGGATGCGTGACACCGGCGCCAACTTTGTCGTGGATGACAATGGCCAGTTGGGCGCGGTGGACTTCAACTTCAACGGCTGGGGCAACAAGCAGCAGCACGCCGACGATGCCGAACTGGCGGCTCACGTTGCCGAGCTGGCAGGCGCCACCTATATCCGCAGCGAACTGGTGGGCGAGGGCGGTGCCATCGAAGTGGACGGCCACGGCACCGGGATCATGACCGAAAGCAGTTGGATCAATAGCAACCGCAACCCCGGCTGGAGCAAGGCCGACGTCGAGGCCGAACTGAAGAGCCGGCTGGGCTTGCGCAAGATCATCTGGTTGCCGGGCATCAAGGGCAAGGACATTACCGACGCCCATGTCGACTTTTACGCACGCTTTGTCTCGCCGGGCGTGGTCATCGCCAACCTGGACACCGACCCTGAGTCCTACGACCACCAGGTGACCTTGGCCCACTTGGACATGCTCAAGCAGGCTAGCGATGCCGATGGCCGGCCGCTGCAAATACACACCGTGTCGCCACCGCTGAACCCGCGTCGCAACCGGTTCAGTCGGGATAACCCGGACTATGCCGCCGGCTACATCAACTACTTCGTGATCAACGGCGCGGTGATTGCGCCGCAGTTTGGCGACAAAGTCGCCGACCGCAAGGCCTTTGACTTGCTGTCCAGGCTCTATCCGGGGCGCAAGGTGGTGCAACTGGATATCGACGCGATTGCAGCCGGCGGTGGTGGTATTCACTGCGTGACCAGTCACCAGCCGGCATGACCTTGGGAGTTACAGCGTCTGCACGATGATCTGGCTCTTCAGGTCGTTGACCATGCTTTCGATCACCGGCTTCATCGCCTTGAAGTCCTCGGGGCTGCACACCGTATTGGCATGGGCGAACTTGAAGTGGCGGGTGATCAGCACCGTGTTGCCTTCCTTGGCGTAGGTGGCCTGGTAGTCAAAGCCGGCCTGTTGCAGGGACTGCGGCTTGGGCACGGCGAGCACGGTGACTTCCTTGGGGAACTCGAAGCGGGCCTGCTCCTGGGTTTCTCCGGAGAGGCAACCGAAGCCTTGGGTGCGGTCTTTCTCGGAGGCGAAGGCAAACACGTTCTGCGCAATGCCGCCGACCAGGCTGCTGAGCGCTGGCACGCCGGTGGGGCCTGGAAGGTTGACCAGGTTGTCGGTGCGCCCTTCAAGGGTGTTCTTGAACGGGTTGACTTCATCCTGCAGGGAGTCGCTTTTGAACGTGCCCTGGCCCGTTTGCCCGTACCAGCCGAGGACGTTGCGGATCATCGAGTCGCGGTCAGCCGGTTTCATCGCATTGAGCAGGTAGCGATTGAACTCCGAGCCCCAGCCTTCCACGGTGGTGGCATGCACAAAGTCCGCCGCGCCGTTGCTGTCGACCTTGAATAGCAGGTCGTTGGTAACCTTGCCGGTTTGCGCGGCCGGGGTCTTGGCCAGTTCGCCCGATTGCGTCAACAGCACCGGCTTGCCCAGCACCGGGATCGGCAGGTAGCCGGCGGCGATGGCCGTGGCGGTGGAGTCCAGGTACAGATCCAGGGCCGGCACATACGTGATCGCATGGTTGAGCACGCCCAGGGTGGGTACTTTGGCCAGGGTGTAGCTGTTACCCAGGTTGACCAGCACCGGCGAACTCTCGATCGCTACTGCGCGCAGCATGGCTTCCAGCAGGGCCACATGGTCCTTGCAGTCGCCATAGCGGTTGTCCAGCACGGCCTGGGCTGGATGCGGTACTACGCCGCCAGCGCCGACATACACCGCGACATAACGAATGTTCTTACGCACCCAGTCGCTCAGGGCCAGGGCTTTGCTGCGCGGGGTGCTCAGGTTGGCCGTAAGTTGCTTGGCCAGGGCGGCAATGGCCGGCGTCACTTCGACCTGGGCCCTGGCCTCATAGGCCTGGGCGAAGTCCTTGTAGCTGGCGAACGTCGAGACCGCGAGGAATTGGCCGTAATCGACATAGGACACGGCGCCGGTTTCCATGCGAGCTTTTTCCTGCGGTACGTAGTCCCAACGGTACACCTTGCGCCCGGCTGCCGCGGCCGGGGTGCTGGCCTTGAAGCCCCGGGCATCGACGAACAGCGGCTTGTCGGCTGGCAAGTCGTAGCTCAGGCTCAACTGCTCGGCATCGTAGAAGTCCGGCACGAAGAAGTCTTCGAACTGCTGCGGGAACAGCGCCGTAGTGCGCTGGCGCTGGTAGCGCAGGACCAGCCGGTCACCGACCGCCACCTCTGGAAAAATCACCACCTTGACCCGCGAGTCCTGGAACATCGGCGCCTGGGAAGAGGCAGTTTCCTGCTGCTCCTTGATCTGTTCGGCGCCCACCTTCACCTTGCGGCCATCGGGTTTCTGGGTGAAGGCTTGCAGCACTTCGAGGTTTTCCAGGGAGCGGTTGTAGCTCAGCGAACGTTGCGCGTTGTGCTTGATCGCCCGTTCTTCGTTGATCCGCGTGACCAGCTCGATGGTCTGGACGAAACTGCCATCGGCATTGATCACGTAGGACTGTTGGTTTTTTTCGAAGGTGGCCGAGTGGTCGGTTTCATCGGTAGCGGCCTGGGTCATCAGCGAACAGACAGCCAAAAACAGTGCGCCCAGCAGGCGCACAGAGGGCAGGTAAAAGCCTTGCATAGAGATCCTTCTGACTAATGCGACGCTCACTCGGCGGGGAAGAGCGCGGTGTGATAAACGAATCGTTTAATGCGACGCATTATTATATAGATGCCCGAAAAATGCAGGCTTTTTAGTGGTCCCTGCGAACATCCCCCAACGAATCACGCTGCATCGACTGCAGGTTTTTCTCGATGGTTTCGCAGATGGCTTCGGTCTGGATCTGGTGTTCGCTGGAGCGAAACGGGCTTTGCAGGTCAGTGCCGATACGTTCGATGGCCAGCAGCATAAACCCCACCACCGTCGATGCCAGCGGGGTGAACCAGCCCAGGGACTCCACCAGCCCCACCGGCACGATCAGGCAGAACAGCGAGATAAACAGCCGTGGAAAATACACATACGGGTAGGGCAGTGGCGTATTGGCAATGCGCTCCATGCCGCCCTGGCTGTTGGACAAGTCCACCATGGTTGATTCGAGCCGCGCCAGGCGAATACTGTCCAGGCGCCCGGCCTTGTACTCGCGCGCCAGCAGGGCGGCGGAGCCGGTCAGGATGTCGTTGGCAAAGTTGTTGGTAGCACCGTTGCGCGCAAACTCATCCCCAGGAATAAACGCCCGCACTTCCTCCGGGCACGGCTCGCCCCGCAGGTGCGCCGCCAGGCAGTTCACATAGGCCACGTGGCGGCGCAGCAGGGTCGACTTGATCGGGTTGACCTCGCTGCCTGGGTCATCGAGCAACGTCAGCACCTGCCGCGCAAAGCTGCGCGAATTGTTGACCATCGCGCCCCACAGCGTGCGCGCTTCCCACCAGCGGTTGTAGGCGCTGGTGTTACGAAAACTGATCAGCACCACCAGCGCTGAACCGAGCAGCGTCAGGGGCATCAGCGGTAGGTTGATCTTGGCGTTGAGAAACAGCATGAAGTCCACGGTGACCGCAATGTCCCAAAGCAGCAGCCAGAACAGTGCCCAGCCGACATAACCCATGGTCTTGATAATCAGGCGGTACTTTTTGACGATGGCAGCTTTCAAACACAAACCTCCGAGCGGGCGAAAAGCATCAGTGCCCTAGCTCGGACGGTGTTTGCGCAAGAAAGGTTCGCCGCGCCTTACGCGTCGTGCAGGGAAATGCGCGAGGTTTCCGGCAAGGCCAGGCCCCCGGCCAGCGCGAGCAGGGCCACGGCAATCAGGTAAAACGCCGGTGACAGGTTGCTGCCGGTGGTGCTGATCAGCCACGTCGCCACTAGTGGCGCAGTGCCGCCAAAGATCGTGTAGGCCATGTTGTAGGTAATCGCCGAGGCGGTGTAGCGCGTGCGGGTCGGGAACGTTTCCGAGAGCAGGGCCGCCGTGACCACGCCGCACAACACCGCGCCCACCGCCAGCAGCATCACGCCGACGATGGACGCGGCGAACGAGCCGGAACTGGCCATCAGGAACGAGGGATACACCACCACCATCAACAGCCCGCAGGCGGTCATCACCGTGACGCGCCGCCCGACGCGGTCGGAATACCAGCCGGCCAGCGGGCACATTGCCGCAGCGAAGATCAGTGCAATCAGCGACACCAGCAACGCCGTCGCCCGGCTCAGGCCACCGGCCACTTGCAGGTACGTGGCAAAGTAGGTGGTGAACATATAAAACGACAGCGCCGTCAGCGACACAAAGGCGCCCAGGCAGCAGATCGCCGCGCCATGGTTGCGCAGGGTTTCCTTGAGCGGCGAATGGGCCACCGCGTGCTCCTGCTTGACCGCCTGGAACGCCGGGGTTTCATCCAGCCGCCAGCGCAGGTACAGGCCAACCAGGCCCAGTGGTGCGGCAATCAGGAACGGCAGGCGCCAGCCCCAACTGCCCATGGCTTGGGCCGACAGCGAGGCCTCCAACGCATAGGCCACCACCGCCGCCGAGGCGAAGGCGGCAAAGGTCGACACCGGGATAAAGCTGCCGTACCACGCCCGTTTATCGCTGGGCGCGTGTTCCATCAGGTAGGCGCAGGCGCCGGCGTATTCACCGCCGGCGGAAAAGCCCTGGGCGCAGCGGATCAACGACAGCAGGATCGGCGCGGTAACGCCAATCGCGGCATACGTGGGTAGCAGGCCGATCAGGGTGGTGGCCCCGGCCATCAGCAAAATCGTCATCGCCAGGGTGCGCTTGCGGCCGATGCGATCGCCCAGCATGCCGAAAAAAATCCCGCCCAGGGGCCGAAAGGCAAAAGCCACGGCAAACACCGCGAACGTCTTGAGCAACGCCGCGCTGGCATCGCCACTGGGGAAAAACTGTTGCGCGATAGTGGTGGCGAGAAAGCCATACACGGCGAAGTCGAACCACTCGACAAAATTGCCGATACCGGCGGCGACGATGACTTTTCTCAGGGTTTGCGGCGGGACCTGTTCGGTGGATGCACGCGTCATGGCGGGGCCTCGGCATTTCGTCAGTAATCGTTCGATTATCAGGAAAGTGCCCGGGGCGGCTTACTTCAAAAGTGTCATCGGCGTAGTCAGCACCGACCTGCCAAGGCAATGAAGATCCAATGTGGGGGGCTTGCCAGCGATAGCGGCGGGTCAGCCGACATCAATCCCAGCAATGCCGCCGCCATCGCAGCCTCGCTGGGGCTCGACAGCTCCCACCTCGATCTTCAGGGGGTGGAGGATTGCATTTCACTACCACCGCAGGATGCATCCGGTACTCAATGTACTGAGGAACCAAGGTGGGAGCTGGCTTGCCTGCGATAGCGGTGGGTCAGCCAACATCAACCCCAGCAATGCCGCCGCCATCGCAGC
>CAZLSU010000036.1:0-26205 GCA_964562225.1 uncultured Sphingobium sp. | reverse complement strand
AGCGGTTCGACATGTCGGAATATATGGAGCGCCATTCGGTCAGCCGCCTGATCGGCGCGCCTCCGGGCTATGTTGGCTATGACCAAGGCGGCCTCCTGACCGACGCCATCGACCAGCAACCCCATTGCGTGCTGCTGCTCGACGAGATCGAAAAGGCGCATCCCGACCTGTTCAACATCCTGTTGCAGGTGATGGATAATGGACGCCTGACCGATCATCATGGCAAGACCGTCGATTTCCGCAACGTCATCCTGATCATGACCACCAATGCCGGCGCATCGGACATGGCAAAGGAAAGCATCGGTTTCGGCGAATTCACCCGCGAGGATGTGCAGGAGGATGCGGTGAAGAAGCTCTTCACCCCCGAATTCCGCAACCGCCTCGATGCGATCGTCCCGTTCGACTATCTGCCGACCGAAGTCGTCGCCCGCGTCATCGACAAGTTCATTCTCCAGCTGGAGCTGCAACTGGCCGACCGCGACGTCCACATCACGCTCGATGATGATGCGAAGGCATGGCTGACCAAGAAAGGCTATGACAAGCTGTACGGTGCGCGCCCGATGGGCCGCCTGATCCAGGAAAAGATCAAGCAGCCGCTGGCCGAGGAACTGTTGTTCGGCAAGCTCGTCCATGGCGGCGAAGTGCATGTCCGCATGAAGGACGAAGCCCTGGCCTTCGAGATCACCCCCGCCGCCCCGAAAAAGGGTCGCAAGGGTGCGGCCAAGGCATCGATCAAGGCGAAATAGCGCCATTATCGGGGGGCCGGGCCATGCCTGGCCTCCCGAATTTCCCTTTATCGCGTCTGCCCATATATTTGGCTGTTGGCTGAAAATGGTCAACGGCGAATGCGCGCGTGCTGGGCAGGATCGGCCAAGACAGGATCGCCCGAGGCAGGCGTTTTCGGCGAGAAACGCGCTTCAGTCGCCGAAAGCGAAACGCTGTCCCACCGCGCGATCGTCGAAGCCATGAACGGGGGCCGCCTGTTTGCGCCCTATGGGGATAATATAAGTAGCCCGCTATATCCGCGCGCTCCTCTGTCGATATGATCACCCATATGTCGCGGTGCCTATGCGATGGAGTGTAATCGACGGCGCGAAGGCTGCGTCCGTTGTCCGGACCGGACGATTGCGAAGGATAACAAGAGGTTCGACCTCTTGGGTAAGCAGCAAGCCGCACTGATCGACACCGTTCCAGATCACCGTTCCGCAAATTTCGAGACCATCACTGATCAACGTGACGCACGTATTGATCGGTGGAAAGCTTCGCCCCTGTAGCAGCGCGCCGAACGCCGAAATATTACGGATGATGACCGGTTCGCTCATCCCGTCCCAAATGATCCGGCTCTCGATTTCAGCCACATAACGCGGCTCTTTACGGCATTCCGCCATTGGGCGGCGCATAGTCCTCTGCATTTTTCTCTCCCGGTGCCCCCCGGGTGAATGCAAGATGATCCTAATCGATTGAGCGCCCTCTAAGAATTGCGGTTACCACGGCTTAAAGCGCGCAATTCCGGCAGATCGCGCCAGTGCGCAGCATGCGCCTGCCATCCGCAGGACCGCAGGCAATGCCGCGCAGATTGTTAGTGGCGACTATCGCTTTACCGGTTTATTCTGCGCCATCATCGCAGAACGGGAGAGCGTCCATGTCAGCCAGCATCAGCTTCTACACCAATCCCATGTCGCGCGGGCAGATCGCCCGCTGGATGCTGGAGGAAGTGGGCGAACCCTATGAGGCCATAATCCTCGACTATGCCTCCGCCATGAAAACCGACGCCTATCTCGCCATCAATCCGATGGGTAAGGTGCCCGCCATCGTCCATGACGGCAAAATCGTCACCGAATGCGCCGCCATCTGCGCCTATCTGGCCGATGCTTTCCCCGCTGCGGGCCTCGCCCCGGCGACGACCGATCGCGCCGACTATTATCGCTGGCTGTTCTTCGCCGCCGGCCCGGTGGAGGCGGCCGTTACCAACAAGGCACTCGGCGTCCAGTTGGAACCAGGCAAGGAGCGCATGGCTGGCTACGGCACTTTCGACCTCGCGATCGACACGCTGGAAACGGCTATATCAGGAAAAAACTGGATATGCGGCGACCAGTTCACCGCCGCCGACGTCTATGTCGGATCGCAGATCGACTGGGGCCTCAACTTCGGCAGCATCGAAGCGCGCCCCGCCTTCACCGACTATGCCGCCCGCCTGCGCGCACGCCCCGCCTATCGGCGTCAGAAGGATATCGACAACGCCCTGATCGCCGCCCAGCAACCGGGCTGACCGATCATTTGCGACATCGCCCAACCAACGAAAAGGCCCGGCGGATCGCTCCGCCGGGCCTTTTCATCTCTTCGGTCAAACCCGATCAGTTGCGATTCCCCATGAAGCGCAACAGGAACAGGAACATGTTGATGAAGTCGAGATAGAGGTTCAGCGCACCCATCACGACCGACTTGCCCATCATGTCGGTGCCCGCGACCTGGGCGTAGATGCTCTTGATCTTCTGCGTGTCATAGGCCGTCAGCCCCGCGAAGATCAGCACGCCGATGGCACTGATCGCCAGGTCCATCACGGTCGATTTCAGGAACATGTTGATCAGCATGGCGACGATCAGGCCGACCAGCCCCATGATCAGGAAAGTGCCGAAACCGGACAGATCCTTCTTGGTCGTATAGCCATACAGGCTAAGACCCGCAAAGGCCGCGGCCGTCGCGAAAAAGGTCTGCGCGATCGAGCTACCGGTATAGACCAGGAAGATCGTCGACAGGCTAAGCCCCATCACCGCCGCATAGGCCCAATAGAGCAGCTGCGTCGTCGCAGTCGACAGGCGGTTGATCCCAAAGCTCAGCACCATCACGAATGCCAGCGGCGAAAACATGATGACATATTTCAGGATGCCCGGTCCCATCATGACCTGCGCGGCGGGCGAACTCATGCCACCCCAGGAAAACAGCATCGCGACCAGGCCGGTCAGCAGCACGCCGCTCGCCATATAATTGTAGACCGACAGCATATAGGACCGAAGGCCAGCATCGAACGTCGCGTTGCTGGCGGCGGTCGCGCCGCCAAAGCCGGTAATGCCGGGTCGGTGGTCAGACCAGTTGGCCATGATATCCAATCTCCTTTGACGGCCGGACCGGCCGTTTCCCCTATTATCGGCTGAAGCGCCCCACATTTCAAGAGAAACCGCCGGTTAAGCATAGCCCCACTCGCATCGGCGGACGATTAGCGATAGGGTTGCAGAATGTATCGGCTCTTCGTCGCGATCCAGCCACCGGCGTCCATCCGCCATCGGCTGCTGGCAATAATGGGCGATATCGACAATGCCCGCTGGCAGGACGACAGCCAGCTACACCTGACCCTGCGCTTCATCGGTGAGGTGGATCGCCATTGCGCGGGCGACATCGCGGCCGCGCTCGGCCAGATCGACTTCGCGCCTTTCTCGATCGCGCTGTCAGGCGTCGGCCGGTTCGACAAGAAGGGGCGTGCCAACGCGGTATGGGCAGGGGCGACACCGCGCGAACCGCTGGAAAGACTGCACCGGAAGGTCGATCGGCTATGCGTCGCTCAGGGCCTTCCGGCCGAACATCGCGCCTATCTTCCGCATATCACCCTTGCACGCCTCGGCAGCCACGCCGGACCCACCGATGCCTTCCTGGCGCAGCAGGCGGCGCTGCAAACACCCGCCTTCACGGTCGAGTGCATCGGCCTGTATGAGAGTATATTGGGCAGCGGTGGCCCGGCCTATCATCTGGTCGAGCGCTATCCTGCACGCCGCACCGAACAATAAGGCTCAGGAAAGACTGATCACCCCGCAGGCAGCGCGCCCGCCGGCATTGCCGGTCGGATCACTCTTATTGTCATCGGGCGCGGCATGGATCACCACCGCCGCACCGTCGGCGTCCAACAGGGGCGTCGCACCGGTGCCGATCATCCCGCCCGGAATCACATATTCCAGTTCACCCGTGCCGTCCGCCCCGACCGACATATTGGGCATATCGCCCATATGCATGCCCGCCGGATTGTCCTTGCCATGCTGGCGGCCCATCGGATTCCAATGCCCACCCGCGCTGGCGAAGTCCGGCGCGGTGCATGTGCCGGTCATGTGCAGATGCACCGCATGCAGGCCCGGCACCAGACCGCTGCCCTTCACCAGAACATGCAACCCGTCGCTGGCCTCCGTCAGGGTCGCGCTGCCGCGCGCCATGCCATCGCCTGCCATTAATTTGGCCGTCGCCATTGGCGCAGCCGTCGCCGTTGCATCTTCGCTCGAAGTGGTGGCGCATCCCGCCAGCAGGGCGGCAAGGGAAAGGCTCAATAGCAAGGGCGCGCGCTTCATCGGACAAACTCCTGATTGGTTGACCAGCAAACGCCGGACTCGCGCCTTTGTTGCGCTTCTCGAAACGAATGTCACATCTTCTGGCGGTAATCCAATCCAGCTTTTCCGAGAAGAGATAGCGGTGCCTCGGACGAGGCTGTCCTCAACATGCCCACAGGCCGGGAAGCGGGCTATTTAGCCAATATAATATCGTTTCAAAAGCAGCCAGACCGGCCAGAGCGTGGTGTCATGAACCGAATTTCAAGCGTCTCGACCATGCCACGCACATAAGAAAAGGGCCGGTCTTGCGACCGGCCCTCTCGCTTCACCGAATCCCTTGCGGGACCAGCGATACTTACATGCCCGAACCGGGACCGTAGGTGATTTCCACGCGACGGTTCTGAAGTTCGCGAACGCCGTCAGCCGTCTCGACGCGGGGGTTCGTTTCACCGAACGCCTGGGTCGTGATCACGCCGTCAGGAATGCCCTTCGACGCGATGTAGCTCTTGACGCCATCGGCGCGACGCTGAGACAGGCCGACATTGTACGAAGCCGAACCCGACTTATCCGCATAGCCTGCCAGCATGACCTGGGCGCTGCCGCAGTTACTGTAGGCCGAAACCGCGTTGTCCAGGATGGTGGCGGCATCAGGCGTGATGTCCGACTTGTCCCACTCGAAGAACACGATGTACGGTCCAGGGCTGCACTCGGCGACCGGCGGAGGCGGCGGCGGGGGAGGCGGCGGGGGAGGCGGAGGAGGCGGCGGCGGCGGCGGCGGTGCAGCAGGCTCACCGAAGTTGTAGGTCAGACCGAGCAACAGGCTGTGGGTACGGATCTTGCTGTCCACGTCCTGGCCCAACGGACCAACCAGATTGATCTTGTCCTGATTGAAGAAGCGATATTTCAACGAAACATCGACATTCTGCGTCACAGGGTAACGAACGCCGGCGAGAGCCTGCCAAGCGAAGCCCGTGTCGCTGTCGTTCACAACGTCATTGGCGAGCTTGCCACGCGAAACGCCGGCACCGCCGCCAACGAAGCCCTGAAGGCCATCATCGGGACCAAAGTCGAGCAAGCCATTCAGCATGAACGACAGAGCCGAGGTGCGGCCACCAAAACCGGTCTGGTCCAGGTCGACCTTGGCACGCTTGTAAGCCGCTTCGGCTTCCAGGCGGAACCCGCCGAAATCATAACCGATGACGCCATCGACGTCGAAACCCTTGTGATGGCTGGCTGTGAAGTCAGCGCCGGGCGTAAATTCAACAGTCTGGTCTTCGACGATCATGATACCGGCATCAACACCGACATACCAAGAATCGTCACGCGCCATGGCCGGCGAGGCCAGGGCGGTTGTCGCAAGAGCGGCCGCGAGGGCGAGCTTCCGCATAAATTTCCCCTTTCAAAAGTAGTCACGAAGGACTGCTGAAACCCTCTACCCTTTGGAAAGTTTCATAGCAAGGGCACAAATACCCGACCTGTTGCCTAAATAGCGCAGTCGCCTCGTTTTGCGATGAGGAGAACAACTATAACATCCGCTCCGCAAGCTATTGGCAAACATAAAAGGTGACGGTCAAGATTCTATCAGACCATGGCTCCGTAATGCGCTCAAAATGCTGCCTATCGTCGCACGCGCCTCGGCATCGACGGTTGCCCCGCCCGACGGCGCAGCGATCGCCCCCAACTGCTCCCCCACGACCTGCACCCCGCCCAGATATAGCCCATCGCCGCGCAGCGCGGCGTCCTGCCACCCACTCCCGTCATGAACCAGCGCATGGCCGCGATCCGCCACGAACAACGCCAGTCCCTGCCGGGGCGCAACGAAACGCCATCCCCCCGCCGTCCATAGCGCCACCGCACCGGCCTGCCCCGCCCACGCCCCGCTCGCCCCGGCCGCCACGATCCAGCATGATCCCGCGACAGGCGCGTCCGGCGGCACCGCCACATCCGCGCTCCGCGCCACGCCATGCACCAGCATGTCGATCAACGTAAGCGCCTCGTTGTGGAACAATTCCTTCTGCGCCTGCCCCGCATGGAGCAGTGGCAGTTCCCAGCGAGCCGTCATTTCCATCGTCATTTCTTGTTCCTCCCGCTCGATGCCTGTTCAGACCGCAATGACCAGGGTCGCCGCGCGCCCCACCGCCCGCGTACCGATCTGCCGCACGCCCAGCGTCCATGGCCCCGCATGCCCCGCCAGCAGGTCGGCCGAGACATGATATTCCGGGACAGCCACCTGATCGGTGCGAAACACCCCGGCCCCGTCCGCAATATCGATCGCGTACATTTCCCCTTCCTCGACCAGCGGCACGTCGACGCCATCGTCCCAGCGCCACCCCGCCCGGCTACGCCGTACCCAGTGCAACCAATGGCCGCCCGCGCCATCGTCCTGCGCGCGCAGATGCACCGGCGTTGGCGGCCGCACCGCCTCGCCGGTCACGGCGATCGCCGCCTCCACCGCCTCGCCGTCGCCGATCCCCAGCGCCGCCACTGTCAGCGCATCGCCGCCGATCGCGCTCGTCGGCACGTCGAACAGCCGCTCCTCCTCCACCAGCAGGAACGGCGCGCCCGCCATCTGCGTACCGATCGCCCATTCGGTCCCCCGCAAACCGCGCCGCAGGCCACTCAGCCGATAGGCACCCGGCCCGACTAGGCTGGCATCGGCAAATTGCATCAGTTCCCCGCCCACCAGACAAAGATTGCGCCCCCGCGCCAGCGCAGCCTCATCCGCGCCGCCCAGCACCATATCCGCCGCCAGCAATGTCACCACGCAGACATTGGTCCGATCGACCAACAGGCTGCTCGCCCCCGGCAAAACCGCCGCCAGCGCGCCCATCACCGCGCGCGGCGCGCTCCGTCCCAGCGGCGTCGCCTCCCCGGTCGCAGACAGCGCCAGCAATGTCGCGCGCCGCCAGCCCTCGCCCCCGCTCGCCGCCGCCACGATCATGGGCGCACTCGCGGCCCCCGCACTCAGGGGCGGCAGATCCGCCAGCATCAGGCTGGTCGCACCATGGGGCGCATCCACCTGCCGCACGATCGCCCCCGAAGATGCGCCGCTCGGCAAGGCCCCGCCTGCCCCCGCCACCCGCCGCAGCGTCAGCACCACCGCCATCGCTTCCCATTCGCGCGCCTCCACGCGCCACAACCCGGCTTCGCCCGCAACCGTCACGACATCGCCCGGCGCATGGATCAGCGCGTCCCAGCCGCACGTCACCGTCGCGCTCGTCCGCCCCGCCCACGCCACGCCGATCCGCCGCGCCGCCAGCGCCCGCGCGTCCGCCGCGCTCAGCACCGCGGGCATGTCCAGCCCCGCCACGACCCGTCCCGGTCCCGGTCGCGTCACGCTCTGTACGCCTGCCTGATAATCGCGCGCCGCATCATGATGGCGCACCGCCATCTGTACGGGCACAGCGTCCGCCGCACCCGCCCGATACTCCAATGGCTCGCGCGCCCGTCCGTTCACCGCCCGGCACAGTGATGCGCGCGTCACCACGCCGCCCGCCGCATCGCCCAGCGGTACCAGCCCGATGCCCGCCTCGCCGATCGTCAGCGCCAGGTCATAGCCCTCCACCAGCGGCACCAGCGCATCGCGCGCGTCGCTCCCGCTCGCCGCATAGCCATCGACGTGCATCGTTCCCGCACCAGTCACCCCGCCGCCGGTCAAATCCGCCGCGATCGCGCCGATCGACACCGCCGCCGCGTCCGCCTCCACCTCAAAGGTCAGTGACGGTATCCGGTTGCCATAATCGGCCAGCGCCAGATCCTCGAACAGGACATAGGCGATCCCGCGATGCGCCGGGGTCAGCCCGATCCCCTCCGCCGACGCGATCAGCGGATCGGCCGCCTGATCCTCGCCACCGCCATGCACCCGCATCGCGCCCAACTCGGTCTTGAAATCCCCCGCCGCCCCGCGCAGCAGATTGCCGTCCGCCCATATCCGTTTCACCTGGGCGATCGGCCGCGCCGACAATGCCACCGCGAAACTCGCCGAATAGCTATAGGTCGTGACGCTCGGACGCCCCTTGCCGCCGCCGCTCTTCTCCTTGGTCTCGCGCAGGTCGGTCGCCCAGATTACCGTGCCCGCCACCCGCATCGTCCCGAACAGCGCGGGGATCTGGCTGCCATAGCTTGACGTCTGCACTTGCAATTCGGCCAGTCGTGGTCCCTGCCGCCCCTTGGGCTTGAACAGCACCGCCTGATCGAAGGCCCGCCCGACCAGCGCCCCGATCCCCGCCCCCAGCGGCCCGCCCAGGGCCGCCCCCACAGCCGTCAGCACCACCGTCGCCATATGTTCGTCCTCCCTGTGTCGCTATGTGCGCCTGCGAACGCGGGAGCCTAGGGCGTCACGCGCCAAACCCCGATCACCGGCCACTCCGTGTCCCCCGGCATCTCCACCACCCGCCGCAACCCGGCATGCGCATGGACGAACCCGCCCGGCACCCCGATCATCAGATGCAGTTGCAAAGCGCCCGGACGCACCAACCACAGATCGCCGAACCGCGCCTCCGTCACCGGCCGCAACCCGGCGTCCGCCATCCACCGCGCGATCAGCGCCGCATCCCCGCTCCGCAACCCATATCGCTCGGGTACCCGCCGGACATATCCCGCGCGCGCCAGCGCCAGCGCCGCCAACCCGACACAATCCAGCCCGGCCTCGTCCCGCCCGTGCAACCGGAACGGCACGCCGACCAGCCCGCGCGCCGCCGCCGCGACCCGCGCGCCAAACTCATCCACCCGGATAACGGGTCAAAAGGTCGTTGCCCGGCAGATACGGCTCCCCGCGAAAATTCGCCGCATTGTCGAACCGCGCCGAGCAGGTCGCCAATTGCCGGTCGCACCCCTCGCTCAGCAGAGCCAGCGTACCCGCCGCAACAGTGAAAGCCGGTGGATCGCTCAACGCCACGCCCCCCGCATCATTATCGACGATCGCCTGCACCAGCCCCGCATTCGCCCCGCTCAGCCAGCGCAATGCCCCGAACGCAAAGTCCCCAGCAACCAGCCCGCCGTCCTCGACCGCCACCTCCGACCCACTCACCGAAACCACATGCACGACCCGCCGCCGCCCGGCCATGTCCACCCGGCAAGCCCGGTCGCCCAGCCGCGCGCGGCAATCGGGCGATGTCGCGGGCGCGACCGGCGCATCCAGCGCCGCGCCCGCCCCCACCAGTTCCGCCAGAAATGCCTCACCCCGCCGCTCGACCGCGCCGATCGTCCCGCGCGCCAGCATCAGCCACAGCGCGCCCGGTTCCTCCCACTGCGTCAACCGCAGTTCCAGCGCCGCGCCATCCCATCGCCCCGCGATCAGGTCGTCCGCGCTGATCGCGTCGCTCGACAATGCCCCGGCCAAGTCCATCGCTTCAGGCTCCAGCCCGATCCCGTCGCGCACCGCCGACGGCGTCATCCCCGGCGCGGCGCGATATGACAATCCGCCGATCGACAAAGGCCGATCATGACTGGTCAGGCCGATCGTCACCCCGTCCCGCCGCTCCAGCCGCCAGCAAAAGCTAAGCGTATTCACAGGCTCACCCAGCCGTTCCGCCCAATTTTCCTCAGGCACGCTCATTCGCGTATCTCCACCAGCGGCACCGACGGCGCTTCCCCGGCGGCAAAAGTCGCGCGATTAATGTCCAGCCGATCCTCGGCAAAGCGCACCGGCACGTCGAAACGATAGCCCGCACTCACCAGCGCCCCGTCCGGCGGCGCATCCTCGAACGCGATGACGCCCAGCCCTTCATGGCTCCAGCCCGCATGTCGTTCGACCCCGTCCACCGCGACGCGGATCGTCCCCGCCACCGGCCGCGTGATCCGCCGCACCTGGGCATCGTCCCCGCCATAATGCCGCACCAACTGGAACTGGGTCCGCACATCGTCGCCCACCCCCAGCAACTGATCGACCGGCGATGGCGCGACACCCGCCACGCAACTGCGCTCGTCATAGGGATCGGCGAAACGAAACCCCCGCGCCGCCCCCCGCCGCGCCCGGAAAAAACCGATCAGCGCCGCAATGTCCGCCTCTGATCGCACCCCCGGCCCCGCATCGAAGGACAGCCGCGCATCCGCCCAGTCGCTGCTGCGCCGCTCATGCCCCGAGGGACTCTCAATGATCTGCGTCGAAAAAGCGGGCGACAGACTCGCCTCGCGCCCGATGCCCAGCGGAAAGGACACATCATCAAACGCCTGCATGTCACTCTCTCCATTCAGCCTGAAACAGGTAAAGCCGTCGCGCGCCACCTGGGGCAGCGCCCAGACAAAGGTCGTCGCCGTCCCCCGCGTCACCGCCGCGTCCGCCGCCGCCGCGATCGCGCGCCACTGCGCCGCCTCTTGCGGCAACAGCACGAAACCCGAAAAATAATGCTGCTCACCGATCGGATAGCCCAGCCGCGCCGTCGCCTCGGCGATCCCCCGCGCCGTCAGGCCCACCCGCCCCTGCGTCACCCAGTCATAATCTTCCAGTTGCAAAACATCGAACGCAGGCTTCGCCCACCCCATCGGCAGGTTCGCACGCTTCGCCTCGGGTGCCAGTGGATCGAGGATCGACGGCAGATAGGCCAGCAAATGCGTTACCGCCCCCGGCACAATCGCCCGCACCGCGGCACACAAAGCCGCCGTCGACGCACTCAGCAAAACCCCCGCCGCATCCAGCAATGCTTTTTGCGGCGCACTTAGATTCCCCCGCACATCCGCAATCGACACCGGACTCCCGCCCAGCGCGACCCGCGCTGCATCGTCATAAATGCAGATGCGCCCATCGGCAGGCATCACCCACCACCATGGCTCGCCGACCTGAAACTTGACCGGCAATTCCGCCGCCAGCGCGATCCCGACGAAAGCCCCCGCCACCGCCTGCAAATAACCCATCGCCCCGCCATGCGCGGGCGACAGCAATGTGGACGGCGGCAGCCAGCCGGTCAGCGCCGGATCGCCATTCTCCGCCCGCTGTTTCCAGTCGTTCCAGCAATGCGCGTCGAACAATTCATAGGATAGCGACCAGATCAGCCCGAACCCCAGCGCCTTCGCCCGGCCTGCGAAATCCGCATGCCACGCCGCACAGGCCGCATTCAGAACGCCCCCCGCCAGACTGACATACAGCCCGCCCCCGACCCGTTCGAGCCGGAAATAATGACTCATCCCGACATAATGGTTGATGTCCCCGCGATAGCCCAACGCCAGGATCGCCGCGACCACCCGCTCGGGCGTCTGGTTGAAACAATCATCATAGCCGGTCGCCATGCACAGCCCATGTTCGGGCACCATCACATCGCCGACCGCCAGCACCGACCCCGCCCCGTCACAGGCGATACCGCTCAATTCCGCCCAGCCCTCGACCGCGCCGGAAAAGGGCGTTTCCCCCGCATCATAATCGGGCGCGACCAGCGATATGAACATCCGGTCCACATCCCCCGCCCACACCGGATCGGCCTCACCCGGCAGCGCGAACCCGCCATCCAGCGCCGCGAAATCCAGCACGACCTGCGCATCCTCGGGCGTGCCATCGGCATAATTCCACAACCGCACATACCAGGCCCGCGGGCTTCCCGCTTCGTCGCGCCCCTCGATCGTCAGCGTCGGCCCGTGCGTTTCGTCCAGCGCCCGCAGCCCCCCGCTCCGCCAGCGAAAGCGCAGCACGCAATCCCGAAAATCCCGCGCCGTCTCATAGGCCAGCAGCGGGTGGCTCCACTGATCCTCCGCCTCCCAGATCAGCCCCGCCAGATCGCCAGATCCATAGAACACCGCATCCACCCGCAATGCGTCAGAGGCCGTCGTCACCACGCTCGCCATCATCGGCCGCGGAAAATTCACCGTCCAATGCGTCGGCGCGAACCGCTTGAGGAAGCCCACCTCCTGCCCGCGCCGCGCATCCGCCAGCCAAAAATCCAGCCCGCTCATCCGTTCAGCGCCCCCTTCACCGCCCGCGCGACCTGCCGCGCGCTGCGCGCCAGCAATCGCGGCGCATCCGTCTCACCGCCGCGCACCGCGATGCTCACCCGCACGTCGCGCGCGCCACCACCACCCGGCACCACCTGCCCGCTGCTCGTGGGTACGAAGACTTCGGGTCCACGCTCACCGACCAGATAGGCGCGCCCCGGTCCCACCGGCCCGCCCGTCGCCCGCCCCGGCAACCCCAGCAACGACAGTCCCGCGCCGATCAGCCCCCCACCGCCACCGATGCTCGCCATCGCCCCTTTCAGCGCACTCGCCGCAATCTCGTCCAGCACGCTGATCGCAATCCGCCGCAGATCCTCGAACCCGAACTTGCCGGTCTTCACCGCACGCAGCAGCCCCTGCTCGATCCGCCGCCCGGCCCGCTCGGCCCCCGCCGACAAAGGCCCCTCCAGCCCCTCCCGCATCGCCGCCACATCCCGCGCAAACGCCTGCGTATCCGCCCGCACGCTGACCACCAGCGTCTCGATTTCCTCGTCCATGCGGACCCTCCAACGATGTAAAATGATCCGTTCGCTTCGAGCGAAGTCGAGAAGCCCGTCCGAGCGAAGTCGAGGACAGACGCGCGCAGCTATGCGTCCGGGAACATCCCCCGCAACCGATCCAGCACCGCGCCATCAACCCCCTCGACGGGGGCATCCTCCCCCCGCGCCGCACCCAGCACCGCCGCCAGCTCCGCCGGCGTCGCCCGCCAGAACTCCTCGGGCCGCCACCCCAGCAGCCAGCCGGCAACCCCCGCCAGCCGCCCCGCACCGGGCGCAAAATAATCGCTCACCGCCCCGCCAATATCTGCGACAATAATGTCCGCAACACCGGCGCGACCCGTTTCAGCCCCGCCATGACGACCGCCTCGCCAATCGCCTCGCGCGTCAGCCCTTCGGGCGGATCGACCAGGCAGTGCCAGAACAGCCCGGCCATCTCGACCAGCGTCAATTCGCCCGCCGCCGCGCGCTCGACCAGCGCGAACAGCGGACCCAATTCGCCCTCGGCCGCCACCAGCGCGCCAAAACTCGGCCGCAATGCCAGCACCGCGCCCCGCACCTCCAGCGCCGCCTCCCCGCGCTCGGGATTTGACGCGCTCATTCGCTCACCACCGCGCCGCTGCTCTCCAGGCTGAGCGCATAGTTGCGTTCGCCATTATAATCGCCGGCATAGTCCAGCCGCGACACCAGGAAACGCCCGCGCATCCGCTCGCCGCTCTCGAACGACAGTTCAAAATCCTCGATCGTGCCTGACAGCGCATGATTGCGTATCCGCACCTCGGCCGCCGACCCGGTGAAGATGCCCGCCGCCGACACGCTGACCGATCGCACCCCCGCCCCCGACAGCAGTTCGCGCCACCCGCCGCTATCCTTGCTGGTGATGTTCACCGCCTCGCCATTGACGGAAAGCTGCGTCGTCCGCATCCCCGCCACGGTCGCGTAAACAACCGGCGTCGCGCCATCCCCCACCTTCAGCAAGAACGCGCTACCCTTCTCCACACCCATAAAAATTCTCCCGCTAAACAAACCTTCTCCCTCAAGGGAGAAGGATACGAAATGTTAGCCCGCCAAGCGGCGACATTGGTTCGAGCCATGAGAACGGGCGGCGTGTTCCCCGGCGAAGGCCGGGGTCCAGTCCCGCCCTCTGAACTGGACCCCGACCTTCGTCGGGGAACTGCCAAACATTGGGAAGAGCGTCGCCGACGCCTAATCCACCCGCACCACCCGAACCCGATAATCCACCACGCCCTGCCAGCCTTGCGCGGCCGAAGCCCGCTCGATCCGCGACCGCAAAAACCGCACCGTCACGATCCGCCATCCCGCGTCCGTGACTCCGGCAACCGCCCGCACGACAGCATCCACCCGCCCGACCATCTCGGCGATCCGCGCGCTGCTCTCGCCCAGATCGCGCAAAGCCAGCGCCACCCGCACCTCGCGCCCCTCCAGCCCCTTGCCGCCCCACTCCGCGCCCAGACATTCGGTCAGTTGCACGAACGGCGCGCTCGCCTGCCCCTGCCCCCCGTCGAACACCCGGTTCACCAGGCCGCCCAGCGCCGCATCGCCCTTCAGCGCCGCCAGCACCGCGCCCCGCACCGACAGTTCCGCGCTCATCGCCCACTCCTCCCCGCGTCCCGCAACCGCGCGTCCCGCATCCAGCGCGCCATGATGCCGCGCCCGGACACCCGCACCGCATCGCCCTCGATCATAACATCGCCAAATTCGCCCAGCGCCTGCGCAACCGCCGCCCGCCGCCGCGCCGCGCGCGCTTCCACGATCGCCCGCACGGTCATGCGATCCGCATCCGCCGCCACGGCCGCCACAGCGCCGTCACCACCGCGGGCACCCGCGCCTCGCCCCCGGTCCGCATCGCATAATGCTCCGCCGCCAGCCGGATAACGCCCTGCCGGATAGACTCGGGCAGCCCGTCGGCCTCCACCGCCAGCCCCGCCCGATAGGTCACGCGCAACCGCGAAACAGGCAGCGCACCAACCACGCGCACCCATCCCTCACCCTGCGCATCGATATCGACGGCATAGGCACCCACCGCCAAAGCCACCGCCGCGCCCTCGGCATCCACGCCCTCGACCCCGTCGATCGCCACCACCGGCCGCGCCAGCAACCGCGTCCACCCAGGACTGGCCGCCACTATCTCGCGCGCCTCCCGCACGATCAGCCACTGCCCGACAAACTGCTCGCACACCGCCTGCGCGGCGCGGATCAGGTCACCCAGCAGAGCATCCTCCCCGCTCCCCTCGACCCGCAAATAGGCTTTCAGTTCGGCCAGCACCGCCACCGGCTCCGCCACATCCTGCTCCAGCATCCCCATCGCCGCCCCCAAACAAAAAAGGGGACGCCCAACGGACGCCCCCTAAAAAAGCCCCGCCCCTTCAGGGGAGGGGTTGGGGTGGGGGCCATCCCCACCCGCCAAGGTCACTTAAGAAGCCGCAAACTTCATCAATTTGATCGCCTCGGAATTGGCGACCGCCCCGCCGATCCGCTTGACCGCATAGAAATGCACGAACGGCTTGTTGCTGAACGGATCGCGCAGGATGCTCGTCTCGCTCCGCTCCGCGATCACATAGCCGACCGCGAAATTGCCGAAGGCGATCGACAGGCTGTTCGCGCCGATATCGGGCATGTCCTCGGCCTCGACCACCGGATAGCCCAGCAGCGTCGCGGGCTGCCCGCCCGACAGGCCCGGCTGCCAGATGAACGCACCATCACTCGTCTTCATCTTGCGGATGACCGACAAGGTCGCCGAATTCATCACGAACGACGCCCCCTGCCGGTAGGGCGGCCGCAACGACTGGACCAGGTCGATGAGCTTGTCCTGCGGATTGGCGCCGACGAACGCCCCCGCCGCCCCCGACGCCACATATTGCAGCGATCCGAACGCGCGCACCGCGTCGCTTTCATTGGTCGTGGTATAGGTCAGGAAGCCCTTGGGCTTGTTCGTGCCATTGCCGTTGACGAAGGCAGACCCCTCCGCCACCGCAAATTCGCGCGCGATTTCGCCGGCCATCCATCCCTCGACATCGAACTGCGCATCGTCCAGCATCGCCTGGGACGCCGCCGGATTGGCGAACAACTCACCCGAAGGCGGCGCGATCTCGTTGAACACAGGCGTCCCCGTCTCGGCCCGCGCGCCCACTTCGCTCGCCCAGCCCGACACGATGCCACCCGCCGTCACCAGCTTGCGATACCCCGCCGTCCCGGTCCGCACGACATTGGCGATCGACCGGATCGGCGAAATCGCCTTCAACGTCGCGCCGATCAGCGCATCGATCTCGCGCGGTACCGCATAACCACCCGCCGCGCCACTGGCCCCGGAAAAGCTTTTCAGCTCCACCCCCGCTTCCAGCCCCTGCCGCAAATAACGATCGACGAACGCGGACCGCGCCGGATCGACCGCCCCACCCTTCACCCCATCGAGCGCCGGCCGCTGCGAAGCGAGCATCTGGCCCTTGAGCGCCCCCATCTCAGCTTCCAAAGCCGCAATCTTCTCCCCCTGCAACACAGCCTCAAAGCTGTTCTCCAGAGCATCCACCACACCGTCCGTCATATGCTTCTCCCGCTTGCAAACACGAAAAAGGGCGGCCCCGAATGGGACCGCCCGATGAAATCTTCTCTCTCTCAAACCTTCTCCCCAGCGGGAGAAGGATACGAAGCCTTACCGGCTCCGCCGGTTAGGCGAAGTTGGATGAGGGGGAACGGCCTATCCCTGCTTGTAACCAGCCCGAAACAAAGCCATCCTGCGGTTATGCGAAGAAGTCGAAAACCGACCATCTATATGAGCGTGCGACGCTGGGTTGACGCCGACCTCAGCCGACCAGGTCGGCCCGTTTTCCCCGCTGTCGCCGGCATCCTGATCTTAGCAGCGATGGTCATCTCAAAACTCGCTCCGCCTTTAACGAGTTTGACATGGTCGCTCGTGGCCGTTCTTACCGCCCTTTGGTTTACCTTCGTTGGCTGGCGGGCCAAACGGATGATGAAAGCATATGCGATCAGGGGAGATCGTGCATATGATCAAAGGGTTCGCTTCGACCTCCCACCAGAATATGCGACCAGCGAAAGCGCAACTCGCGCCCGTCGCAGACGACAACGGCAATGAACGTCGCTACTCACGGCGCACTCCACATCCCCGCCGCCCTCGACACCCCGACACTCGCCGCCATAGAAACCGCTCTGGCCTCCCTGCCCCCAGACCAACCCGGCCTGCGCCTCACCAACCTCACCACGCTGCAAGACCTCCTCGCCCCGACAGGCCCCATAGGCCGCCACGCCGCCGCCAATCTCCGCGACCGCGCCAGACCCGTCCGCGCCATCCTCTTCGATAAAAATCCCATCACTAACTGGGCGCTGGGCTGGCATCAGGACCGCACCATCGCCGTGCGTCACCGCATCGAAACCCCCGGCTTCGGCCCCTGGACGATCAAGTCCGGCATCCAGCACGTCGCCCCGCCGCAATCCTTGCTCGACCGCATGCTGACCCTGCGCATTCACCTCGACCCGGTCGATGCCGATAACGCGCCGCTACTGATCGCTCCCGGCTCCCACTGCCACGGCCGTATCGCCGAAGCCAATGTCGCCGCACTGGTAGACCGCTGCGGCACGCACATCTGTCTTGCGGATCGCGGCGACATCTGGCTCTACGCCACGCCCATCCTCCACGCCTCGAACGCCGCCCTCACACCCCGCCACCGCCGCGTCCTGCAACTCGATTACACAGCCGACGACCTGCCGGGCGGACTGGAATGGCTGGGAGTGTGATCCTCCACCCTGATCACCCGCGCCAAATCCTGCATCGGATGCGTCACCAAACTCACCTCCACCAACTCCAGCGCCAGCAATTCGCGCGGCCCCAAACCTGGGCCACCGCCCCGTGCCTCCCGCACCCGATACCCAAAGGACAGCCCGTCCAGCGTCCCGGCCCGCAATGCCGCCGCCGCCTCGCGCCCCGCCGCCGTCCGCACCGAGACCCGACCGATCACGCGCAGTCCCCGCGCATCTTCCGCGACCTGCTCCACCGTGCCGATCGCGTAGCCTGGCGCATGCTGCCATAACAATGGCACCCCCGCCGCCGCGATCGTGCCAAAAGCCCCCGCCCGCACCACGTCCCCGCCCCGGTCCACCCGGTCGAACACCGCCGCATAGCCAGCAAAGCGCACATCGCCCTCCATCCCACCGCCCCCTGTCCTAAATATTGTTCGCGCAGAGGCGCAGAGACCGCAGAGCAACAAAAAAGCCGCCAAAGGCGGCCTCCAAAACCCTCTCCGCGCCTCCGCACCTCCGCACCTCCGCGTGAACCAACTCTCTGCGCCCTCTGCGCCTCTGCGCGAAAAAAAGTTCTCCGCTTTCCGGCTTGAACAACCCCAGTCAGCCACTCACGCCCGCACCAACCCAAGCAACCCCAGCTTCACCGCCACCCCCAGCACCACCAGCGCCATGCCGATCCGCACGACCCAGCCGATCACCGCGCCCCGCGCCGCCTTCTTCGCGTCGCGCCAGGCGCGCAGCAGTTCGCGTAATTCGCGCATGTCCGTCTCCGCGCGCCGGTCGGCAAGGCCCAGCCGCTCCAGCGCCCGCCCCGCGCCCAACTCGCTCGCCTCCTCCACCAGCGCGCGGATCATCACCATGTCCACCGGCACGCCATCGGCCTGCGCCACCAGCCGCGCCAGCATCTCGCCATCATATTTCATCTGTTCGCTCCTGACCGGCCAGACCTTTGGGCGCGCAGAGGCGCAGAGAGACGGAGAGAAGCCGCCAAAGGCGGCCAATCTCAAAAAATCTCCGCGTCTCCGCGCCTCCGCGCCTCCGCGCGCACCAAAAAACTCCGCGCCCTCTGCGCCTCTGCACGAAACCCCTCTACAGCCCCAGCATCGCCCGCTTCTCCTCGGCCGACAGGAAATCGGCCGCCGCGACCCGCTCCCACAGTGCCGCGCGCTCGTCCGACAGCGCGGGCACCGCGTCCAGGTCCACAGCCAAAGCCACGCCCGGCCACCATCCCTGCAACCCCTGCGCTATTCCGCCGCAAATCTTGGCCAGCAACGGCAATATCGTCTGCCGCCACAGCGCCTTGTTCGCTTCGCGATAATTGGCGTAGCTATTGTCCCCCGGCAGCCCCATCAGCATCGGGGGCACACCGAAGGCGAGGGCGATTTCCCGCGCGGCGGCGCTTTTCAGCCCCACAAAATCCATCTCCGCCGGGGTCAGGCTCATCGCCCGCCAGTGGAGGCCACCCTCCAGCAGCATCGGCCGCCCCGCATTGGCCGCGCCGGAAAAGGCGATCTCCATCTCGCGCTTCACCCGCTCATATTGGTCGGGCGACATCACCGATCCGTCGCCCGGATCATAGACCATCGCCCCCGATGGCCGCGCCGCATTGTCGAGCAGCGCCTTGTTCCACGTCGTCGCCGCATTGTGGATCGCCACCGCGCCCGCCGCCGCCCCCGCGCAGCCCAACCCATAATGGTCGTCCAGCGGATGCAGCGCCTTCAGATGCACTACGCTCGTCCGCCCCGCGCCATCCTCGGGGGACAGGCGCGTCACGCTCTCTCCCACCCGATACAGATAGGCGGCAGGCCACCCCCGCGCATCGGCTTCCACCGACACCCGCTCGGGCCGCAGCGCGAACAATTCGGCGGGCTGGCCGTCTGCCCCGGCCAATATCTGCACATAGGCGTTGCCGTGCAGCAGCAGATGACAGGCCAGCGTCTCCACCAGCCCCTGCCCGCCCGACCGCGCCTGCACCAGCGCCAGGGCGCGTCCGGCCTCGTCCGAACCGCTCGCCGCCAGCATCGCGCTGCCTGCCCCCTCGGACACCAGCCGCACCGCGCGCTGCGCCATCGGATTGCCCACCACCCCGGCGCGCAACTGCGCCTCATAGGAAGCCGGCCACTCACCCAGCGCCACCGCGCCAGACCCCCACGCCCGCGCCAATACCGGCCGCGGGGACGCCCCAGCGGCCTTCGTTCCGAATAATTTCATGAAAGACCCCGCCCATAAAAAAATCCTCGCCCTTCAGGGGAGAGGATAGTGAAGGTTGGCGGCATCAGCCGCCTACCGAAACTTGGAGAGGGGCTTGGCGCGCCCCTCCGATCAGGGGTTCCTGCGCAACACCCGGTCGCAGGTCGAATTGGTCCCCTCGCTCTTGCCGATCACCCGCCCGGCCAGCGCACCCGCGCCAGCGCCCAGCAATGTCTCGCCCAGACTGCCACCCGCGACCAGACCGACACCGGCACCACCGGCCGCACCGATCACCGTCCCCTTGTCGCGACCCTTCTTGGCCTGGAGCAGGCAATAGCGCACATCGTCGCGGTCCCGCGGTGCCGCCCGCGATACCCGCGCCCGCTCCTTATTGCTCAGCGACGCCGCCAGCACCGGCTGCGCCACCAGCCCGATGCCCAGCACCGCGCCCAAAATCATCGCCTTTTTCATCGTCTTGCACTCCATTGATCCATCTGGATCAAGAACGAAGCGGGGGAGCGCGCGGTTCCCTCACATCCCTCGCACCCGCATCTCGCCCCGCCGCCCCAGCATCAGTTCGCTCAGCGCCCACACTAGCGCATCGGCGCGATCCGGCGACCGTCCCGGCCCGACATAGCCGCCCCCCATCACCAGCCCGCACATCTCGTCCTCCAGACGGGGAAAGGCCCCGCGATGCGCGACCCGCCCAACCTCGTACAGCGCCGCCACCGGTTCCGCCCGCGCCACTTTCCCGCGCGAAGCATGGACCAGCCGCACCGGCAGGCGCTCGTCGGCCGCGCGCAGCACGCTCTCGACCATCGCCCCGCCATTATTCGCCTCGGCGATCACCCGGTCGGCCCCGTGCGCCGCGGCCGCGCCAGCCACCGCCCGCGCCCAGCCCTCGGGCGACATTCCCTCGACCGAAGCATCCGCGATCACATAAGCGCGTCCATCCCCGCCCAGTCCCGCCACCACGATGCCGCACGCATCGCCATGCGCGAACGCGGGCGGATCGACCGCCACCACCACCCGCGACAGCAACGCCCCGTCTCCAGCCCGCCCCGGCACATGCCGCACCCGGCATCGCTCGATCAGGTCGCGCGTCCACAAAGCGCCCTCCACCTCCTCGATCAGCTCGCCGTCCAGCTCCTGCCGTCCCAGCCGCGTGCCGCCATAGTCGCGCGTCATCGCCCTGACGAAACCCTCCGCCAGGTTGGCTTCATTGTCCCGCGTCCGCCCCCGCGTCACCACCAGGTCGACGCCCCCATGTTCCTTGGCCCGCGCCACCAGCCGCCGCACCAGCGGCACCGGGCGCGGCGTCGTCGTCGCCACCACGCGCGGGCGAACCCCCAGCCGCATCGTCATCATCAGATTATCCCATGCCTCCTCGCCGCCGGTCCATTTGCCGATCTCGTCGGCCCAGCCATGGCTGAACTGCGGCCCGCGCAACGCTTCGGGGTCGGACGCGCCATATAGCGTCGCCATCGCCCCATTGGGCCAGATCACCGTGCGCAGCGCGGGCGCGAAGGCCGGCCGGTTCCACCAGGGCGCAATCGCTAGCAGCCCCGACGCCCCCTCCACCATCACGCTGCGCGCCTCGGCGGGCGTCGCACCCACCAGGGCGATGCGCGCGCGCGGATCGCGCTCCGCTACGCCGCGCACCCATTCCGCCCCGGCCCGCGTCTTGCCGAAACCGCGCCCCGCCATCATCAGCCAGACGCCCCAGTCCCCCTGCGGCGCCAGTTGCTCGGGCCGCGCCAGCCAATTCCAGTCATGCGCCATCGCCAGCGCCGCCGTCTCATTAAGGCTGCCGAACACCGCATCACGCCGGGTCGGCGGTAATTTCGCCAGCAACTCGAAACCCGACTTGCTCATGCCCCCTCCTCATCCTCCTCCAATGCCAGTTGCCGCGCCCGCACCATGTCCAGCGCCACCCGCAACCGCTCGATCGCGTCGGGTCCATCGGGCCGATCGACCAGGCCCGCGTCCTGCGTCTCGCGCACGCTCTGCCGGTGCGCCAGCAACAGGCGGATGCCGACCGTGTTGGGATGCCCCCGCTTCACCTTGCGGCTCTTTATCTCGCCAGCGGCGTCCTCGATCGTCTCGACCGTCTCGGTCCCGAACAAAGACTGGCGCAACAACAGCACCTCCAGCTCAGCATAGCCCACCGCCAGAGCCTGCTGCCAATCCCGCGCAAAGCCGGGGTCGCGCCGCCGCTGATTATAGGCGCTGGCCTGACACTTGCCCGCCGCCCGCGCCGCTTCGCTGACATTGGCCGTCGCCTGCAACGTCGCCATGAACAATGCGCGACGCTTCGGCGTCCACCCATCGCTGCGGATCGCCCGTACCTGAACGCTCCCCCGCGCGGGATCATGGTCCAGCGTCGCCGACACAATCTTCCGGCAACCCCGCTGCACGCCCAGCGCGATATCCGCCTTATCCTTCTTCGTGCGCATTCAGCCCCCCACGAACCGCCGCCGCGCACACGCAAAGGGCCGGCCCCTCACAGGACCAGCCCTCCGCACCCGCGCCGCAGCGCCGACTCACAATTTCTCAGTGTCTAGGGATGTGCCGGATCAGCGTGACGATGTCAAGATAAATGTTCCAAATAGGTTATTTTATTCATTTGCCGGTTGTTGGAACAGACGTTGGGCATTTGTTGCGAGCAAGCGAGAAATCTACCCCGACCTATGCTATGACAAGATGGTGACTAGGTTAGGGGGGACGGCGTGGCCAATAGAAGTGATCATCATAGGCTGGCGGCTTCCCGTGCAAATGAACGAGCAGATCGAAGCGCAAGGGACGCGCTGCGTGAATTGCAGGATGAGAACTGGCACCTTCAACTTAAGTTACATGATTCTGCGCGCGGCGGGTTTATCTATCGCGGACTGCGCAATGTCCGGATGCTGGCGCTTGCCGTAATTTCCAGCGGCGCTCTCGTAACAGCCATCCCCTATGCGTTCCCGCCTGAGACAAGTGCTGATAAACAGTGTGAAATCGCCGCGAACACCGTTAAAATGGCAGCCGACGGCAAACTCGATGAGAAGAAATATAAGGCGTTGATCGACGATGCAAAGCGCGAACTGACGGAAGATTGCATGCGATGATTAATTTACTCTACATTGTGGGTCCGCTAATGATGGTCGCAGGCTGCCTCATCTATGCATATGCCGCCTATTTGGAGCACAAAGCGGGTCGATAACCCATAGTTACATCGCTAGAGGTCTAGCCTGATGATGGCGGCGAGACCATAGGGATAGCCGGCCCCTCCCCCCTTCAAACATAAAGCACTGGCGAGGGCAAACCCGTTCGGCTAGGCCGCAGCCATGCTGAACCGCCTCTACCAGTGGATGCTCGCCAAGGCGGCCCATCCCCATGCCGAACGCTGGCTTTTCGCCTTCAGCTTCATGGAATCGAGCTTCTTCCCCATCCCGCCGCATCCGCTGCTCGGCCTTATGTGCCTGTCGCGCCCCGAACGCGCACTGCGCTTCGGCTTCATCTGCACGCTGGCCTCGGTGCTGGGCGGGCTGCTCGGCTATGCGATCGGCTATTTCTTCTACGCCGCCTTTGGCGAAGCGCTGCTCTCGGCGCTCGGCCTGGCGGACAAATTCCCGGTCGCGGCCTGCTATCTGCGCGCCCATGGCTGGGAAATCATCCTGGCGAAGGGCGCGACGCCCATCCCTTTCAAGCTCATCACCATCACCGCGGGCTTCATCGGCCTGTCGCTGTTCACCTTCATCTGGGCCAGCATCGTCAGCCGCGCGTTCCAGTTCATGCTCGTGGGCTTCCTGTTCTGGAAATATGGCGCGACGATCAAACCCTTCATCGAAAAATATCTCGGCTGGCTCTCCGCGCTGTTCCTGGTCCTGATCGTCGGCGGCTTCATTGCCGTCTCCATGCTGTCCAGCGGCCCCGGCAAGACCGACGCCTGTAGCGGCGCGACCATGGCGACCCTGCGCTGATCGCCGTGCAGGCCATCCTCCGCCGCCCCCGTCTCGCTGCGCTGGCCGCCGGATTCCTGTCCGCCACCGGCTTTGCCCCGCTCGATCTGTGGCCCGTCACCCTGGCCTGCCTCGCCGCGCTGATCGCACTCATTCAATCCGCGCCAGACCGCCGCGCCGCCTTCACCCGCGGTTGGCTGTTCGGCGTCGGCCATTTCACGCTCGGCCTCAACTGGATCGCCCACGCCTTCAGCTTTCAGGATTCCATGCCGCACTGGTTCGGCTATGGCGCCGTGATCCTGCTCTCGCTCTACCTCGCCGCCTATCCCGCGCTGGCAGCGCTGGGCACATGGTGGCTCGCACAATCCTCCCCGGAACGGGGAGGGGGACCATCCGAAGGATGGTGGAGGGGGCGCGCGGCCGGACGCGCCGCCCGATCGGCATCCCTTGGGGCAGACCCCCTCCGACAGCCTTCGGCTGCCACTTCCCCGGAACGGGGGGGATCGTCCTTCATCCTCCTCTTCGCCACCCTCTGGCTAACCACCGAATATCTCCGCGCCACCCTCTTCACCGGTTTCGCCTGGAACCCGATCGGCGTCGTCGCGCTTCCCACCGGCCTTGCCATCGCGTCCACGATCATCGGGACCTATGCGCTGGGCGCGCTGGTGATCCTTGCCGCAGGGGCGCTTCTCCTGCTGGCCCGCCGCGCCTGGCAACCCGCCGCGGCGCTCGGCCTGCCCCTGATCGCCATCGCCCTCATCGGCCTGCTCATCCCCGCCCCGCCGACCCCGCCCGGCGCACCCATCATCCGCGTGGTCCAGCCCAATGTCGGTCAGGGCGACAAATATAGCGCCGCCCTCGAACAGGCCAATTTCCGCAAGCTCGCCACCCTCACCGGCGCGCCCCGTCCCGCCCCGCGCCTCATCCTCTGGCCCGAAGCCGCCATCCTCGCCTATCTCGACATGGAACCCGAATGGCGCGACCGCCTCGCCGCGCTGCTCGGTCCCGGCGATCTGCTGCTGACAGGGGGTGACAAGGTCTATTTCCGCGAAACCGACAAAGGCTATTATACGTCCCGCGAAATGACCGGTGCCAATAACAGCCTCTGGGCGCTGGATGCGCAGGGCCGCATCCTTGGCCGTTATGACAAGGCGCACCTTGTCCCCTATGGCGAATATCTGCCGATGCGCCAGTTGCTCACCCCGCTCGGCCTGTCACGGCTGGTGCCGGGCGATGTCGATTTCTGGCCCGGTCCCGGTCCCAAAAGCCTCGCGCTCCCCGCCGCGCTCGGTCGCCCGGCGATGAAGATGGGCGTCCAGATCTGCTATGAAATCATCTTTTCCGGCCATGTCATCGACGCTGCGGACCGCCCCGCCTTCCTCTTCAATCCCTCCAATGATGCCTGGTTCGGCACCTGGGGACCGGTCCAGCATCTGGCGCAAGCCCGCCTGCGCGCGATCGAGGAAGGCATGCCCGTCATCCGCGCCACGCCGAACGGCATTTCCGCGATCATCGACGCCCGCGGCACCGTCCGCTCGGCGCTCGGCCATCACCGCGCGGGCTATCTGGAAACCGGCCTGCCGCCCGCGCTGCCGCCCACTTTTTTTGCCCGTATCGGCAATTGGGCCGCGCTGCTGGTCGCGCTGCTGCTCTGCACGATTGCCATTGCCATGCGTCGCAGGCACAGCTAAACGTCGCATATAACGATTTCTTTATATCGCCTTGGTTGATTTAGCAGATAGCGGGAGTTCCATGCGCAGCACCTATCTTTTCACGTCCGAGTCTGTCTCGGAAGGGCATCCGGACAAGGTCGCGGACCAGATCAGCGACGGCATCGTCGATCTGTTCCTGAGCAAAGATCCCGAAGCGCGCATCGCCTGCGAAACGCTGACTACAACCCAACTTGTTGTTCTGGCTGGCGAAATCCGCTGCAAGGGCGTCTATGAGGATGGCCAGTGGGCGCCCGGCGCCCAGGAAGAAATCGAAAAGACCGTCCGCGCGACCGTCAAGCGCATCGGCTATGAGCAGGAGGGGTTCCACTGGAAAACCTTCCGCTTTGAGAATAATCTCCACGGCCAGTCCGCCCATATCGCGCAGGGCGTCGATGCCAGCGGCAACAAGGATGAAGGCGCAGGCGACCAAGGCATCATGTTCGGCTATGCCGCCGACGACACGCCCGACCTGATGCCCGCCACCCTTTATTACAGCCACAAGATCCTGGAAACCATGGCCGCCGACCGCCACTCCGGCGCGGCGCCCTTCCTGGAGCCCGACGCCAAGAGCCAGGTCACGCTGCGCTACGAAGGCAGCAAGGCGATCGCCGCGACCGCGATCGTCGTCTCGACCCAGCATGGCAAGGGCTATGACGAGGGCGAGAAGGAAGCTGAGCTTCACGCTTACGTAAAGTCGGTCGTTGCCAAGGTCATTCCCGCGGCGCTGCTCAGCGACGAAACCGTCTATCACATCAACCCGACGGGCAGCTTCGAAATTGGCGGCCCTGACGGCGACGCGGGCCTTACGGGCCGCAAGATCATCGTCGACACCTATGGCGGCGCGTCGCCCCATGGCGGCGGC
>CAZLSU010000035.1:0-27417 GCA_964562225.1 uncultured Sphingobium sp. | reverse complement strand
CTGCTCGCCGAAAATGGCGAATCCAGCTATGTCGCCTATGTCAGCCAGCAGAATCTGCTCGCCGACGACAGCGACGAGCCGGTCGAGCATCCGGGCATCGCCGGCCTGTTCGGGGCCTATGACAAGGGCAAATATCGCCTTCGCCCGCTGCACCGGCACTAGGCGCATGATGCGGCGCGCCGCCCTGCTGGCGCTCGCGCTGCTCGGCGCGCCGTTGCTGGCGGCACTGGCACCGGCCGATCTCAAACCAGCCGAACCCAAGCCCGACCCCGCCTTCCCCTTTTCGCGCGAGATCGAAGCGTTCGCGCGCGCCGACCTGCAGGGCAAGCCGCTGCCCGATGCGACCCTGTTTCTGGGCAGTTCCTCGATCCGCCTGTGGGATATTGCGCGCAGCTTTCCCGGCATGGCGACGGTCAATCGCGGCTTTGGCGGTGCGACCACGCCCGATGTCCTGCACCATTATAGACAACTTCTGCCCGCCACGCCGCCCCGCACGATCATCGTCTATGTGGGCGAGAATGATCTGGCGGGCGGCGCGACGCCCGACGCGGTGGCGCGGCGGGTGCTTGATCTGCTCGGGCGGTTGCGCGCCGACTATCCGCGTGCGCGGATCGCCTGTCTCTCGCTCAAGCCCAGCCCGATCCGCTGGACGCTATGGCCCCGGATCGACGCGGTAAACCGGGCCGTGGCGGCGCGCGCCCGGCGCGACCGCTTCGATTATCTCGATGTCGGCCATGTGCTGCTGGCGAAGGACGGGCTGCCCGACGCGTCGCTGTTCCGGCGGGACGGCCTGCATATGAACCCCGAAGGCTATGCCCGCTGGACCGCATTGGTCCGGGCCTATCTGGGCAGCGCGACCGTCGCGCAGCGCATGAGATAATATCCTGTCCTACGGGCCATGTTTCCGGCATATTGACGATCGCACTTTCCGATTGATCCAACGCAGAGTAACTTTATTACAGCATCTGCGGGAATTATGCGAAGCTAAGCAGGAGAGCGCCCTTGACGACCGAGACCAAAGCGACGGCGCCGATGGCCGAACTCACCCTGCGCGGCGTCATATTGGGCGCGCTCATCACGCTGCTGTTCACCGCCGCCAACGTCTATCTGGGCCTCAAGATCGGGCTGACCTTCGCCACCTCGATCCCCGCCGCCGTCATATCCATGGCGGTGCTGCGCCTGTTCGCGACCGGTACGATCCTGGAAAACAACATCGTCCAGACCATCGCGTCGGCGGCGGGCACGCTCTCGGCGATCATCTTCGTGCTGCCGGGCCTCGTCATCGTCGGCTGGTGGCAGGGCTTCCCCTATTGGACCAGCGTCATGACCTGCGCGCTGGGCGGCATATTGGGCGTCATGTATTCGGTGCCGCTGCGCCGCGCGCTCGTCACCGGATCGGACCTGCCCTATCCCGAAGGCGTCGCCGCCGCCGAAGTGCTCAAGGTTGGCGCGGGATCGCGCGAGGGGCTGGAAGAGAATAAGCGCGGCCTCGCCGCCATCGTCGCCAGCACGCTGGCCGCCGCCGGTTTCACCATCCTCGCCAAGACGAAGCTTCTGGCCGAAGAAGCCGCGCATTTCTTCAAATTTGGCACCGGCGCGACCTCGGTCTCCACCAGCTTCTCGATGGCGCTGATCGGGGTCGGCCATCTCGTCGGGCTTTCCGTGGGCGTCGCGATGTTCGTGGGCCTGCTGATCAGCTGGGTCGGCATCGTCCCCTATCTCACCTCGCCGCTGCCGTCGGGCGAGGAATTGTCCGCCATCGTCGGCACGACCTTCCGCATGAAGGCGCGCTTCATCGGCGCGGGGACAATCGGCGTCGCCGCGATCTGGACCCTGCTCAAGATTCTCGGCCCCATCATCGGTGGCATCCGGTCCGCCATGGCCGCGGCCAAGGTGCGCAGCGGCGGCGACGGCGGCCTGCTCGACATTACCGAGCGCGACCTGCCGATCGGCATTGTCTTCGGCGTTATCCTCGCGTCTATGCTGCCCATCGGCCTGCTGCTCTGGTCCTTCGCGCAGGGCGGGCCGATTGCCGACCATGCCGGGATCGTGATCGGCGGCACCATCCTCTATATCCTGTTCGCGGGCATCATCATCGCGGCGGTCTGCGGCTATATGGCCGGGCTGATCGGCGCGTCGAACAGCCCGATCTCCGGCGTGGGCATCCTCGCGGTGCTCGGCGCGGCCCTGCTGCTCGCCGCCATCTACGGATCGGGCGGCGACCCGGAACAGAGCCGGGCGCTGGTCGCCTATGCGCTGTTCACCACCGCGATCGTCTTTGGCGTCGCGACCATCTCCAACGACAATCTTCAGGATCTCAAGACCGGGCAACTGGTCGGCGCGACCCCGTGGAAGCAACAGGTCGCACTGATCCTGGGCGTGATCTTCGGCAGCCTCGTAATCCCGCCGGTGCTCGACCTGCTCAACAGCGCCTTTGGCTTTGCAGGAGCGCCCGGCGCCGGTCCCAACGCCCTGCCCGCTCCGCAGGCCGCGCTCATCTCCGCGCTGGCGCAGGGCGTGCTGGGCGGCAATCTCGACTGGAGCCTGATCGGCATCGGCGCGGCGCTGGGCGTCGTCATCGTCATCATCGACGAAGCGCTGGGCAAGGCGGGCAAGATGCGACTGCCCCCGCTCGCGGTCGGCATGGGCATCTATTTGCCGATGGCGCTGACCCTGCTGATCCCGGTCGGTGCGGTCATCGGCCATGTCTACAATAAATGGGCGCTACGCCAGTCGCACCCCGAATTTGCCGAGCGCATGGGCGTGCTGATGGCGACCGGCTTCATCGTCGGCGAAAGCCTGTTCGGCGTGGCCTTCGCAGGGATAGTCGCCGCGACCGACAGCGACGCGCCGATGGCGATCATGGCGGAAAACCCGTGGGGCGTGCCGTTGTCGGTGGTCGTGTTCGCCGGGGTCATCGCCCTGCTCTACGCACGGTTGCGCAAACAGGCGTCCGCGCCGCTGGGGTAAAAGCAAGGGGCAGCGTTTTCGCGCTGCCCCTCGTTCCGATCAGAAGGCGTAGCGCGCCATGATCTGAAACACCGGCCCGGCCTTTTCGCTTTCCAGCTCATATTCGTCGAAGTCGCGGTCGATCTGGTCGTCCAGATTGTCGAACTTGTTGAACGTCTCGCGCTTCGCGCCGTTCAGCAGGTTGGAACCGACCGCGCGGATCGTGAAACTCTTGCCGAACCGCTTTTCGACGAAGATTTCCAGGTCCGCGCCATAGGTGGTGGTCACTTCCTCCGCGATCACCCGACCGAACGCCGTCCCCTGCTTGCGATAGGTCGCGCCGAATGCCGCGCCCGCCTGCGGGAAATCCTGGATGAAGCCGAAATTATAGACACATTTCGACTGGTCGTTGAACCGCCGCTTGCCCAGCACGTCCGTCACTTCGCTGTCCAGGAAGGACAGGTTGCCGAACAGGCCGGTGTTGGGCAGGCCGATGAAGCTGAGGCTGGTCGACAGGTCAAACTCCACGCCATAGACTTTGCCATCGCCGATGTTCTGCGGCTGGTAGACGAAGGTGCCCTCGCCTTCCGATCCCTCTTCGCCGGTGTTGGTCAGTTCGATCAGATTCTTGATATCGCGATAGAAAAGATTGACGCCGAAGATGCCGCCATTGCCCATGCGATGCTCATAGCCCAGGTCAAAGCCCCAGGCGGTTTCAGGATCGAGCGAGGGATTGCCGAGCAAATCGCTGTCGCCCACTTCCTCTTCCAGCGTCGCGGGCGTGATATAGTTGAATTCAGGGCGTCGCAGCGTCCGGGCGACCGAACCGATAATCCGGTCGCTGCTGCTCAAGGACAGTTTGAAAGAGGCGGACGGCAGGAACGCGTCATAGCTGTTCCGCTGGTTGGCGACGTCATCGTCCACCGTATAGTCGCTGATCCGCACCTTGGTATTTTCATAACGTAGGCCCGCTTCCCATTTCAGGCCGCCCGTGTCGCCTTCGACCAGCGCAAAGGCATCGCGGCGCATTTCCTTGATCCGGTTGTCCCCGCCATCGGTGGCTTCCAGATCGCCGAAATCGCCGGCCAGGTCGGTGGGGTTGTCGCTGAACTGATCCCAGGCAAAGCTGGCATCATCGTCCTGATCCGCCTCGAAGATGCCCGTACGGCGGACCTTGTTCTGATAGAAGCCGCCGAACACCAGCTTCATGCTGTCGTTGAACGGAATTTCATGGTCCAGCTTGACCGAAAATTCGGAATCTCTGATGTCGCTTTCGATCAGCGCGCCCTCGAACTCCGGATCGTCGCCAGCCTCTTCAACCTCGAAGCCGATCTCATATTCGGTTTCGCGGCGGTCCTCGATGAATTTGGCATAGCCGACGCGCAGCGACGTCTTACCAGCGGACCATTGGTGCGAGAGCTTGCCGTCGATCGTGAAATTTTCCTGGTCGATCTTGGAGACATTGGCGTTGTCGCTGAACAGACGCGGCGTATCGTCATCCTCGCCGACATCCACCGGGCCAAAATTGCCAGTCGCCGCATTATATTCAAAGCTGCGCTCAGTCTCGGTCCGGTCGGTCTTCACATAGAAGCCGTTCAGCTTGAAATTGGTGTCGCCCGCATCGACCTCATAGGTGCCGTTGAAGCTGTAATCCTTGCCGTCGCGCGTATCGCTCTGGTCCTCGCGATTGTCGAAATCGTCGGTGGCATAGTCGGCGTTGTTCTCGGGCGAATCGCCGTAGCGCAGGCTCTTCTTCTGCTTGGGATTATGCCGCCCTTGCAGGTTCGCGCCCAGCAACAGGCGGCCCGGGCCGACCTTGCCGCCATAGACCAGGCCAAGGCTCGGCTCGATTTCCTTGTCGTCATAGTGCAACGCGCCGACGCGGACATAACCGCCGTCCAGTTCATAGCCGTCGCGCAGATTGATGTTGAGCGATCCCGCCACCGCGTCGCCGGTGCGCCGCGCGGAGGATGAGCGGACGATTTCCACGCTGGAGATGAGTTCGGCCGGAATGCGATCCAGGAAGAAGCTGCGGTCGGCGCTGGCGCCGGGCACGCGTTCGCCGTTGATCAAAATCTGCGTATAGCCGGGCGGCAAGCCGCGCAGCCGGGGCGCGTCACTTTCGATCACGTCCGACAGGAAAGTGACCGATGGCACGCGCTTGAGCGCATCGCCCGCCGTCAGCGGCTCGAACCGCTGGAAATATTCGGTGCCATATTTCAGCACCGGCTCGGGCGTGTCGGTGCGGTCGCGATAGCCGATGCCCGCAACGACGACAATGTCGTTGGATGTGGTGATCGGCCCTGTCGGACGATCGGCGTCATCGGCCGGAACTAAGTCCTGTGCATGCGCCATGTTCGAGATTAGCGCCAGTGACGCACAACCCAGCAGTAGCCACTTGTTCGCGACCATATTTGCCCCCTGTCAGAATAGATGAATTGACCTTCGGGCTTATTTGTCTATTCAGCCCGTTAATCAGGGCCGCTAGGAGGTGTTCGTGACTATATCGCGACGCAAATATTACATTTCAATGATGATATCTTGCAGTTTTATTACATTGTCGGCCTGCACGACATCGACTGAACTACCAATCTCCGTCCGCATCGCCAATGCCACCCCTGCCGTCTCCGTCACGGCGCGAGCCGAAACCACGCCGGTCGGCACGACCAATGCCGACGCGGCGGACGATCCGGCGATCTGGCGCAACCCTGTCGACCCGCTGCAAAGCCTGATCGTAGGCACCGACAAGAAGGCCGGGCTTTATGTTTATGGTCTCGACGGCAAGGTGCGCGATTTCCTGGATGCGGGCCGGGTCAACAATGTCGACCTGAAGGACGGGGTCGCGATCAGCGGCCGGACAGGCATTCTCGTGGTCGCCAGCGACCGTAACGACCTCGTCAATGCAAAACTCGCGCTGTTCCAACTGGACCCCGCCACCGCCAAACTCACCGCGCTGGGCAAGCTGGATGGCGGCGCGGGTGAGGCCTATGGCGTATGCCTGGGCCGCGACGCCAGCGGCCTATCCGCCTATATCGTGCTCAAGGACGGGACGATCAATCAGGTTGCGCTCGACACGTCTGGAGCAGTGCCGTCAGGCCGGATCGTCCGCACGATCAAGCTGGGCACCCAATCGGAAGGCTGCGCGGTCGACGACCGCAGCGGGCGACTCTATGTCGCGGAGGAAGATGTCGGCCTGTGGCGCGTCGATGCCGGATCGACCACCCCGGTCAGGATCGCGGCAGCGGACGGCAAGAATATCGTCGCCGATGCCGAGGGCGTCGCCATCGCCCCGATCGGCGAAAAGGGCGGCTATGTGCTGGTCTCCAGCCAGGGCGACAATGCCTATGTCGCCTATCGAATCGAGGACGAAGCCTATGTCGGCCGCTTTCGCGTAGTTGACGGAATGATCGGCGGATCGGAAGAAACCGATGGCATCGAACTGATGCTGGGCGATTTCGGCCCCCGCTTCCCCGGCGGGCTGTTTATCGCGCAGGACGGGCATAATGCGGCGGCGGCGCAGAATTTCAAGCTGGTCGCCTGGGACGACATAGCCAAGGCGCTGAGCCTGCCCAACTGATCGCCGTTACAATTTCCGACATTTGGCGACGCGCGGCGGCATATTCGCGCGGCAGGTCGGTCCCATAGCCATTCCATCGACATTTTGATGATGGAACATGGATATGGGGCGTTTTTGGATGATAGCGGCGGCGATGGGCGCGGCCAGCATGCCGCTGTTCGCATTAGCCAGCCTCCCCTCCGCCCCCGCATCGCCCCCGCCTGCGATGATCGGCGCGGATCATCCGATCCTGCTCAAGCGGATGGTCGTGACCGCGATCGCTTTGCCGGACGCTGCGGTAGAGACGCGGCGCTGATTGCTCTAGGGATGAGCGCATGCCACCCCTGCCCATCCTCTACAGCTTCCGCCGCTGCCCCTATGCGATGCGGGCGCGGCTGGCGCTGCTGATCAGCGGACAGGCGGTGGCATTGCGGGAGGTCGTGCTGCGGTCCAAACCAGCCGAAATGCTAGCCGCCTCGCCCAAAGGCACGGTCCCCGTGCTGCTGCTGCCCGATGGCCGGGTCATCGACGAAAGTCTCGACATCATGCGCTGGGCGCTGGCCCGGCATGATCCCGAAGGCTGGCTGGGCGGCGACGACCGCGCGCTGATCGCGGCGCAGGACGGCCCGTTCAAATATCATCTCGATCGTTATAAATATGCGCAGCGCCATGGCACGGATGCCGCCGTGCACCGGGACGCGGGGCTTGCCATGCTGGGCGATCTGGAGGCGCGGCTGGCGCAATCGCCCCAGCTATGCGGCGGGCGGCGCACGCTCACCGACATGGCGATCTTTCCCTTCGTGCGGCAGTTCGCGGCGGTCGATCCGGACGGGTTCGCCGCCCGGCCGCTGCCCGGCGTGCAACGCTGGCTGGCCGATCACACGGCGTCGGATCTGTTCGCACGCGCGATGGTCCGGGTACCGCCCTGGAATGCCGATCAGGCGGAGGGCTTTTCCCTGTAGAGCGTGGGGAACATCGCCTTCAGCGCCGCGACCTTGGGCGCATCCCAGCGGGCGATATAGGGATGGCGCGGATTCTTGCGCATGAAATCCTGATGATAATCGTCGGCATTCTGGAAACCGGTAAAGGCTTCGACCCTTGTCACCACCGGGTCACGCCACAGGCCCGCCTTGTCGATCTGCGCCAGATAGGCGCGCGCCGCCTTGTCCTGCTCGGCGTTCAGCGGAAACAGCGCGCTGCGATACTGGGTGCCATGGTCCGGTCCCTGATAATTCAGCGTCGTCGGATCGGCGACCACCGAAAAGAAGACGCGCAGCAGCGTCGCATAGCTGACTTGCGTGGGATCATAGGTCACGCGCACCGCTTCGGCAAAGCCGGTATTGCCTTCGCTCACGCTTTCATAATCGACCTTGCGGCCCTTGGGACCACCGGCGAAACCGGACGCGGCGAGGTGGACGCCCTTCACATGGCTGAACACGCCCTCGACACCCCAGTAACAGCCGCCCGCGAAGATCGCGGTTTCCAGCTTGCGGGTGGGCGCGGCGTCTACCTTTGCGACCGGCGCCAGCACCGCGCGTTCGGCATGGAGCGGCGAGGCGACGCCCAGCGCCGCCAGGACCGCGAGGAGGATGCCGTCAGCGCGTCGCATCGACATAGACCGGCGCGGACTGCGCGGTGCTGGCCATCGCGACCGGCTCGGCGCTGTGGAGCGCGACCACGCCGATCGTGCCCAGCACGAACCCGCCCAGGAAGCGCAGGAACAGGTCGGATTTCAGAAACGCCACCATGGCCAATACCTTTTCAATCTTGTCTTCGGCCCGCATGGCCCCGCGTTACGTCCTTTTATCTTGCCGCTGACTGAACGCTGTGACGGACGACACAGGCTTTCGACAGGGGATGGAAATGGGACGACGAACGGATGCAGGGTCTTTTAGGTTTTATTACGAAACGGGTATATAGACCCCGCCGCGCTATTCACAAGACGGTATGAGTTGAAAAACACCGTTTCCATTTTTGCGTTAAAGCGCACTGAAGGGCCGCACCAGCTCGCGCCCGGCCTCCCACTCATGGAAAGGGCCGGGCGGCGATGCGGCCCCGATACGGGTTATCCTATCGCAAAGCCGCGCAGGCTTCCTGAATTCGGGTGCACGCCTTTTTCAGCAGCTCATCCGACGTCGCATAGCTGATGCGGAACGCAGGCGAGAGGCCGAAGGCCGCGCCATGAACGGCGGCGACCTTCGCTTCGTCCAGAAAATAGGCGATCAGCGCCTCGTCGGTGTCGATCTTCACGCCCTTGGGCGTCGTCTTGCCGATCACGCCGCTGGCATCGGGATAGACGTAGAAGGCACCCTCGGGCGTCGGGCAGTCGAGGCCCGGCGCATCGTTCAGCATCGCCACCACCATGTCGCGACGCTTTTTGAAGGTCTCGTTGCGCTCCTCCAAAAAATCCTGCGGGCCGGTAAGCGCGGCGACGGCGGCCGCCTGGCTGATCGAGCAGGGATTGCTGGTTGATTGCGACTGGAGCTTGCCCATCGCCTTGATGATCCATTCGGGACCGCCGGCAAAACCAATGCGCCAGCCGGTCATGGAGAAAGCCTTGGAACAGCCATTGACCGTCAGGGTGCGCTCATACAGGTCCGGGCACACCTGCGCGATGGTCGAGAATGGGGTCGGCGCGTACCAGACATGTTCGTACATATCGTCGGTCATGATCAGCACATGGGGATGCCGCCGCAGCACATCGCCCAGCGCGCGCAGCTCATCGGCCGAATAGGCCGCGCCGCTCGGGTTGGACGGGGAGTTCAACATCACCCATTTGGTTCGCGGCGTGATCGCCGCATCAAGCTGTGCGGCGGTGATTTTATAGCCCTGGCTCGCCGGACCCTCGATGAAAACCGGCGTACCGCCCGCGAAATTCACGATATCGGGATAGCTGACCCAATAAGGGGCCGGGATGATCACCTCGTCGCCCGCATCGACGGTCGCGACCAGCGCGTTGAACAATGTATGCTTGCCGCCCGAATTCACGCTGATCTGGCTGCGGCTATAGTCCAACCCATTGTCGCGCTTGAACTTGAAGGCGACCGCGTCCTTGACCGCCGCGGTGCCGTCGACATCGGTATAGCGCGTCTGGTTGCCCCGGATCGCCGCGATGCCTGCTTCCTTGACGAAGTCGGGCGTGTCGAAATCCGGCTCGCCCGCCGACAGGCCGATGACGTCGACGCCCTGCGCTTTCAACGCATTCACCCGCGCGCTCATGGCAAGCGTGGCGGAAGGCTGGATGCGGCCCAGGGCAGCGGACGTCTGGCTCATGGTAACAATCTTTCTGAATTAACCCCTTGCCCGCAACACGGGCGGACGCGCGCTCCCTTAAGGCGCAACAAGCGGATCGGCAACCGCCACTTGACAGGAAATGGCGGTAAGCGACCCTATCGCTTCAACGTCGCCGACACCATGCCGCGCGCGGCATTGCCGATGAAGAAGCCGCGCTCCAGGTCATGGCGCTTCAGGTCGCCCTCCACCGCCTCGCCCATCGCGATCAGATTCTGGCGCAATATGCCCGGCAACAGGCCGCGCGCCAGCGGCGGCGTCACCAGCTTGTCGCCGCGCTCGACGAAGATCGACGAAAAACAGCCCTCGGTCAGATAGCCCTTCTCGTCCATCATCAGCACCTCATAGGTGCCGCCCCGTTGCAGCGCGTCGCGGTAGAGCGACCGATCGGTGGTCTTGTGCGACAGGCGCGGATCGTCGGCGGGGGCATTGCGGGGCACGACGGCAAGCTGCATCACCGCTTCGGGCCAGGTGCGGTGCGCGCGCACCTCGATCGCCAGGGAACCGCGCCGCGACGCCAGCAGCCGCAACCGGCTCCGCTTGGCCAGGCGAAAGGTCGCGGCCTGCAATTCGTTGCGCGCGCCATGCCGGTCGAACGCGAAGCCCAGCGCATCGGCGCTGGCCTTCAGCCGCTCCAGGTGCAGGTCCAGCAGCGCGATGCCCTCCACCGGGTCGAATGCCATGGTTTCCAGAAGATCGAACCGTCCGTCGGCCAGCGGCATCAGTTGCGTGTCCATACTCATTGCGCCGCCAGAAAGCGGCCCTTGGTCAGGCATTCGGCCCATTCCGCCGTGCCATCCGAATCCGCGACGATCCCCGAACCAAGGCCAAGGCGCGCCGTGCTTGCGCCTTCTTCCACGCAAAGCGTGCGGATGGCAACATTGAACGCAGCATTGCCCTCCGGATCAATCCAGCCGATCGTCCCGGTATAGGGGCCGCGGGCGACAGGTTCGATCTGGTCGATGATCTCCATCGCCCGCACCTTGGGCGCGCCGGTGATCGATCCGCAGGGGAACAGCGTGCGCAACACATCGACCGGCGACAGGCCGGGCAATATGCGACCGCGCACGGTCGAAATCATCTGGTGGACGGTCGGATAGGTCTCGACCCGGAACAGTTCGGGCACGATGACACTTCCTGCCCGCGCGACGCGCGACAGGTCGTTGCGAATGAGGTCGACGATCATCAGATTTTCGGCCCGCTGCTTGGGGTCGCTCTCCAGCAGACGCGCCGCCGCCGCGTCCGCCGCAGGGTCGGTTTCGCGCCGCGCCGTCCCCTTCATCGGCCGCGCGGTCAGTTGCCCCCGCACCAGCGTGAAGAAAAGTTCGGGCGAAAAGGAGAATAGGCTGCGCCCCGGCATCTGCACGATCCCGCCATAGCCGGCCGCCGCGCGCGGTCGGGCGGCGGCATAGAGCGCCAGCGGATCGCCGCTGAAGGGCAGGTCGCAGGGGAAGGTCAGGTTGACCTGATAAATATCCCCCGCCGCGATCATCTCCTGCACTTGGCCGAATGCCCGGCGATAGGTCGCCTCGTCGATCAACGGCTGCACCGCGCCGACCGTGCAGCCCGCGGGATCGGGCAACAGCCCGGCAACCTCGCCCGGCGCGATCATCCGGCACCCCTCGAACAGTCCGAACCACAGCAGCGGAGGACCATCCCCGGTGGCATGCCGCGCGGCGAGCGGCACCAGCCGATCCTCCAGCACCAGCCCCGCTTCGTAACTCATATAGCCCGCCACATGCAGCCCCGCCTCGCGCGCGTCGGCCAGCCGGTCCAGCGCGGGCTGCACCTCCTGCGCGGTGCGCGCGACGATCTGTTCCACCGGATCGCGATACAGCCGCGCGGGCGCCGGCTTGCGCGCGCGCGCATCGTCGAACAGGACAAAAGCTTCGGAGGGACCGGGAAGGCGCATGGGCCGCCCTCTTACGCTGCGCGGGAGGCGAGGGGCAAGCGGTCTGGATCAGACCTCACCAAACCCGTTCGCCCTGACGCCCTAAGCCGCCTTGCGCGCCTTGATCAGCTTCTTGAGCAGCATGTCGCGCTTCAACCGCGACAGATGGTCGATGAACAGCACGCCTTCCAGATGGTCCATCTCATGCTGAAGGCAGGTGGCGAGCAGGCCGTCGATCTGCTCCTCATGGATGCGCCCGTCGCGGTCCATCCAGCTTGCGCGGACGGAGGCGGGGCGCTCCACCTCGGCATATTGTTCGGGCACCGACAGGCAGCCCTCCTGATAGATCGACACTTCATCGGAGCCGGACAGGATCTGCGGGTTGATGAACACCATCGGCTTCTTCACCGGCGGCGCATCCTCCGCGTCGGATTCGGGTTCCTGCAAGTCCATGACCAGCAGCCGCTTGGGCATCCCTACCTGGATCGCGGCCAGGCCGATGCCCGGCGCGTCGTACATCGTCTCGAACATATCGTCGATCAGCCGTTGCAGGTCAGCGTCGATCGTGTCGACCGGGGTCGAAATGGTACGCAGCCGGGGGTCCGGCGTCTCAAGGATGGGAAGGATGGCCATGTTGCGTAAAATAAGCGGAATTGCGGGAAATTTCAAGCCGACCAAAAGCCCGTCATCCCGGCGGAGGCCGGGATCGCCGGAGGCTGGGTGGGACCGAGCAGGCAGACGCTTGCCTCCCCTCCCCTTCAGGGGAGGGGACCGAGGGGTGGGGGCGTGCCCCAGGCGCAACGCCCGGACGATAGCCCCCACCCCAACCCCTCCCCTGAAGGGGAGGGGCTTCGATGACATCAATGACCATTGGTGACTGCCCGGCATTATCTGCTAGCACTACCGTATGATTTCTATTTGGATGGTTGGCACGGTCCTCATGCTTGGCTGGAACGCAGTCTATTGTTTGAGGAAGATCATGGTTGATTTCAAAGGTGCGGAACCTGCGAACGGCATGTGGGGCATAGCGGCCCTCATCGGCGCCTTGTCGGCCATGATATTGATGCTGATGGGCGTAAATGCCGTTTATGGAATTTAGCATAACGGCCCGACCCGCGCCCACATCCCCTTCATGGGGATAATGTAGGAAGCCTCCCCCTACCCCACCGGTCTCCGCGCCCGCAGCGCCTGCGCCAGCGTCCCCTCGTCCAGATAGTCCAGTTCTCCCCCCACCGGCATGCCATGCGCCAGTTGCGTCAGCCGCACCGGAAATCCCTCCAGCCGCTCCGCCAGATAATGCGCCGTCGTCTGGCCCTCCAGCGTCGCGTTCATCGCCAGCACCACCTCGTCGATGCCCCCCGCCTCGACCCGCGCGACCAGCGCGTCGATCGTCAGATCCTCGGGCCGCACCCCCTCCAGCGCGGACAGCCGCCCGCCCAGCACATGGAAGCGGCCGGGGAACAGCCGCGACTTGTCGAGCGCCCACAGGTCCGCGACATCCTCTACCACGCACAGCGCGCGCGCGTCGCGGCGCGGATCGGCGCACACGCCGCAGGGGTCGACCGTATCGACATTGCCGCAGATCGTGCAAGTCACCAGCCGGTCGTTCACCGCCGCCAGCGCGCGCAGCAGCGGATCGAGCGCCGCCTCACGCTTTTTCAGCAGGTGCAGCACCGCACGCCGCGCCGATCGCGGGCCAAGGCCGGGCAGGCGAGCGAGCGCCTGGGTCAGCGCATCTATTTCGGGAGAGGCCATGGCATGAGATAAGGGGTTGCAACCCATTCCCACAAGGTCTTTGAGAAAAGCGACTGGAAATGCGGCACCGGCCCGCTCCCCCACCCGGCCTCCCTTTCAGGATAGGCTGTGGGTGGCCGGGTGGGGGAGCGGGCCGGTGCGGGACCACAAGATCAATATGCGCATCATCTATATGGGAACCCCTGATTTCGCTGTCCCGGCGCTCGGCGCGCTGAGCGGCGCGGGGCATGACATCGTCGCGGTCTACAGCCAACCGCCCCGCCCCGCCGGGCGCGGCAAGGCGCTGCGCCCCTCACCCGTGCAGGAAAAGGCGGAAGCGATGGGCATCCCCGTCCGCACGCCCCTGACGCTGAAGGATGACGCCGTGCAGGCCGAGTTCGCCGCCTGGAATGCCGATGTCGCGGTGGTCGCCGCCTACGGCCTGATCCTGCCCCGCGCCATCCTCGCCGCGCCGCGCTTCGGCTGCATGAACATCCACGCCTCGCTGCTCCCCCGGTGGCGCGGGGCCGCGCCGATCCAGCGCGCGATCCTGTCGGGCGACAATGCCACCGGCGTCACGATCATGGACATGGAGGCTGGCCTCGACACCGGCCCGATGCGCGCCAAGCATGTCACCAGCGTCGAGGGCAAGACGGCGGGCGCGCTCACGGCGGAACTGGCGCAGGCGGGCGGCGCCCTGATGGTCGAGGTGCTGGACGACCTGTCGCTCCACCCGCCGATGCCGCAACCGGACGAAGGCGTCACCCATGCGCCCAAGGTCGACAAGGCCGAATCCCGGCTCGATTTCACCGCGCCCGCGCTGCGGGTCGAACGGCAGGTGCGCGCCTTCAATCCCTGGCCCGGTGCCTTCCTCGAATATGGCGGCGAACGCTTCCGCATCCTGGCCGCCCATGTCGAGGCGCAGGAGGGCGAACCGGGCATGCTGCTGGATGATGCTCTGCTGATCGGCTGCGGCCATCACGCCATCCGCCCCACTTTGGTCCAGCGCGCCGGCAAGGGCGCGATGGCGGCGGGCGAACTGCTACGCGGCTTCGACATGCCGGCGGGGAGCAGGGTGGATGAATAGGGCGCTGTTCCCCGGCGCAGGCCGGGGTCCAGTCCCTCCGTATGAACTGGACCCCGGCCTGCGCCGGGGAACAGCAAACGCACAAGCCACAACATGACCCGCTTCGCCTTCACCATCGACTATGACGGTCGCCCCTTCATGGGCTGGCAACGCCAACCGAACGGCCCGACCGTGCAGGCGACCATCGAACAGGCTATCCACGCCGTCACCGGCGAAAGTGTCGCCGTCCACGCCGCCGGGCGCACCGATGCGGGGGTTCATGGCCTGGCGATGCGCGCCCATGCCGATATCGCAAAGCCCTTGCCCCCCTTCCGCCTGATGGAGGCGATCAACGCGCTGATGCGCCCACACCCGGTGGCGATCGTCGACTGCATGGTCGTGCCCGACAACTGGCATGCCCGCTTTTCCTGCCTTGGCCGCGCCTATATCTATCATATCGTCAATCGCCGCCCGCCGCTTACTCGCGAAGCGGGCCTCGCCTGGCGGGTGATCCGGCCCCTGGACGCCGACGCGATGCACGCAGCGGCGCAAATATTGGTCGGCCTGCACGACTTCACCACGTTCCGGTCCGCCCATTGCCAGTCGGCCAGCCCCGTCAAGTCGCTCGACCGGCTCGATGTCGAACGCACCGGCGACCGCATCGCCATCCACGCCGCGGCGCGGTCCTTCCTCCATCATCAGGTACGCTCGATGGTCGGCTGCCTGGCGCTCGTCGGCATGGGCCGATGGTCGGCGGACGATCTGGCGGCGGCGCTGGCGGCGGCCGACCGCACACGACTCGGGCTGAACGCGCCGCCCGACGGGCTATATTTCGTGCGGGCGGACTATCCGGCTGACGGTGTAGCGGTTGGCCCGGCTATGGCGGTCAACGAGGTCGTGAAATCTTAGAGGCGCATGTCGGCGAACGTCCAGCATGGGCCGGCTATTGCGTGGAGCCGATGGTCGGCACGCGGATATCCCTCTTGCCGTCGCCCCAGCGAAGGCTGGGGCCTCAGGAGGTCACGCAATACCGCCCGAAAGGCGCGCCGCCCACTCGCCCCCCCCATTCACAACCCAGCAACCACCACCCGATTCTTACCCCCCCGCTTGGCGCGCAACATCGCCGAATCGGCCCGCGCAATAAGCGTATCGAGGGCCATGTCCGCATCGGGCATCACGCTCACCAGCCCAAAACTGCCGCTGACATCCTCGCCCGCCACCGCCGGCATCCGCGCCAGCCCGTCGCGCAGCCGTTCGGCCAGTGCGGCGGCATCGTCCGCTTCCAGGCCGGTGCAGATCGCGACGAACTCGTCGCCGCCCATCCGGCCGATCGCGTCATGGGGGCGCATATGCGCTTCGAGCAGCCGGGCGAGATCGACCAGGCAGACATCGCCCGCGGCATGGCCCTTGCGGTCGTTCAGTTCCTTGAACCCGTCCAGGTCGAGGTAGATCAGGCCGACCCGCTGCCGCTCCTGCGCGGCGCGGCCCAATATGCGACCGCCATGTTTGGCAAAGCCCCGGCGATTGAGCAGCCCGGTCAATGGATCATGGATCGCATCGAAACTCGCCTGGCGAATTTCCGACAGATCCTCGATCACCGCCAGGTAGAATTCCGGCGCACCCGTCGCATCGCGCACCATGGCGACGGTCAGGTTGACCCAGACTTCGGATCCGTCCTGCCGCAAATAGCGTTTTTCCATCGCATAGCGCGGGATCTCCCCGGCATGGAGCCGCGCCAGCAGCGCCTCGTCCTTGTCCAGATCATCGGCATGGGTGATGCGCTGGAAATCAATATGCCGCAATTGGTCGGGCGCATAGCCAACAATCTCCGCAAAGCGCGGATTGACCATCAGGAACCCACCGTCGAGCGACACATGGGCGATCCCCACCGGCGCATGCAGGAAGGTCGCCTGAAAACGTCGCTCGGCCAGCGCCAGCGAATCCTCGATCGCGCGCGCATCCGCGCGCAGCCCGTCGGCCATGTCCAGCAGACTCGGCAGAACCCTGCGCTTATTGATTTTTCTGCGCGGCTGCGACACGGCCCCTCGACTTATATGCTGTTGACGGGTCCGTCATGGCAGGGGGAGGTAAAGAGAGGGTTTACCCTGGCGTCAAATCCGCGTGCGGAACGGCGTGAAATCGGTCCCCTCATCATAGACGTCCAACCCTTCGCGCCGCTTGAGGAAGCCGACGACGCCGTAAGTGACCGGGGTCAGCACCGCCTCCCACCCGACCTTGAGCGCCCAGTTGGTGACCATCACGGTCGCAAGCTGGCTGTTGCTCCACACGCCATAAAAGGCGAGCGGGTAGAAGAGCAGGCTGTCCACACCCTGACCGATAATGGTGGACCCGATCGTGCGCGCCCATAAATGCCTGCCGCCGGTCGCCAGCTTCATCCGGGCGAGCACGAAACTATTGGCAAACTCGCCCGCCCAGAATGCGACGAGCGAAGCGAAGACAATGCGCCATGTGCTGCCGAATACCGCCTCATAGGCGGCCTGCCCCTCCCAGCCGGGCGCGGGGGGCAGCGCGACGACGACCCAGCTCATCAGCGCCATGAACAGCATCGCGCCGAACCCCGCCCACACGCAGCGCCGAGCGCGCGCATAGCCATAAACCTCGGTCAGCACATCGCCGATCACATAGCCCAGCGGAAAGAACAGGATGCCCGCGCCAAACACGAAGCCGTCGATCGACGATAGTTTCGACGCCCCGATCAGGTTCGACAGCAGCAATATCGTGACGAAGGCCGCCATGAAGAAATCGAAATAGCGCAGCGGCCGTCCCACGATCGCCGCCGCATCGATTCTGGTGATCCCCGTTTCGCTCATGGCGTCCGGCATAAAGCGCGCGCGGTACGATGCAATGGGGACATTGCGCGTCCGCCAACGGGCCGCTATCGCACCGGCGGTCCGACCTGACCCCGTAGCTCAACCGGATAGAGCACCCGCCTTCTAAGCGGGATGTTGCGTGTTCGAGTCACGCCGGGGTCACCATATCTTGCCTGTAATGGCAATTGTGCAGTTTTACCTATGGTAGAGCAGTCGCCGTCGAAACATTTCGAGCGGCCGGTCGACCAGCACAAACATAAGCAGCGCGAGCAGGAACGCTGCTGCGAGCGCGCCCGGCTTTCCCACACCCACCGCATGCAGGGCGGTGAGAACCGGCGCATGGACCAGGTAGAGCGGATATGAATAGTCACCCATGAAGCGGTCCAGCTTGCTCGACGGTGCGCGCAGCGATGCGACAACATAAGGTAGCAGAGGCACCACCCAGAGCATCGCGACCAGATCTTCGTCGATTGGATCAATCCCGATTTTCAGAAGGGCCGGACGGGTCAGCGGAACCGCCGCGAGAATGACGGTCATCACCCCGAACGCACCGACCGAAAACATCGCCTCTCGCACGTTCGCGCGCAACATCAGACGATAGACAACGAGACCCGCCACGAAGGCGGGCAGATATTTGAGCGCCGTGGCGATGCCAAATTGGCTGTCCAGCAGCCAGCCAAGGACAGACGCAACCACCGCAAGTGCGACACCTACCGTGCTGGAGAGGCGAGATGCCAGGAAATGGATCAGCGGCAGGATCAGGTAGAATTGCAGCTCTATGTCGAGCGACCATTCAACCCCTATGCCGCCATCGCTGCCAAAGGACGCGACGCCCAACAGGATTATGCTCGTCAGGCCCAGATTCTGACCAAAATACCACGCCACCGGCAGGGCCACCGCAAGGTAGAATGGCCAGATTCGCAGAACCCGGTTCAGGTAGAAGTGAGACAGGCTGCCGCCCTTGCCTTCCTTGCGCAACCACAGATCGGACACCCAGAAACCGGAGAGAACGAAGAAGAGAATGACCGCCGCCCGCCCCGTCTGAAAACGACTTGCATGGCTGACCACGACCATGCCCGCCAGCATCAGGCGGAACATGCCAGGCCCGAGGATCAATCGTTCCAATATTTACCCCACTCAATATAAGGATGGCAGATCGACCGACCGTCATACGCAGACTAGAGTTGATGATAGGCCCGGTCTAGCGACATTCGCCTTTGCCATATCGCCGTTCCTGATCGGGACATATTTGGGGCCATCGTCGGCGATGTAACGGGATCGCCTTTTCAGCGGCAACCTCGCGTCGGCCTACCTCGCGCGCTTATCGGTCAAGCCTGACAATCCAAATGCTTGTCCATGCTGACGGGTCTTTGCGGGTTTTGATGGGTACGCGGTCCATGCAGTTATGCCGGGGGCACCATCGCGTTTCGGCTGTCCTACAGCATGGCGGCTGGGGTATAAGCTGAGCCTCGACCCGCTGGACATTTTCAAAAGTTACGCAGGACTTTCCGAAAATGTCGCAACGGGCGGGAAATATGCGAAGTTAGGCGATACCGGTCAGAGAATCGACTGCCCCGTCTTGGCCCAGTCCGCCATGAACCCGGCGATCCCCTTGTCGGTCAGCACATGGTTGAACAGCGATTTGATGACGGCGGGCGGCGCGGTCATCACATCGGCGCCGATCTTGGCGCTCTGGAGCACATGGATCGGGTGGCGGACCGACGCGACCAATATCTCGGTGCCGAAGTCATAATTGTCGTAGATGATCCGGATATCCTCGATCAGCTCCATGCCATCGAAGCCATTATCGTCATGCCGCCCGACGAAAGGAGAGATGAACGCCGCCCCCGCCTTGGCCGCCAGCAGCGCCTGGTTGGCGGAGAAGCACAGGGTCACATTGACCAGGCAATGATCGTCGCTGAGCGCCTTGCAGGTCTTGAGGCCATCAATCGTCAGCGGCACCTTGATGCAGACATTGCCGGCGATCTTGCGCAGCACGTCCGCCTCTTTCATCATCGTCGCATGGTCCAGCGCGATCACTTCGGCCGATACCGGGCCATCGACCAGCCCACAAATCTCCTCGACCACCTCGACGAACTTGCGCCCGGACTTGGCGATCAGCGACGGGTTGGTCGTCACCCCATCGAGCAGCCCGGTCGCAGCCAGATCGCGGATTTCGGCGGTATCGGCGGTGTCGACGAAGAATTTCATGGGGCTGGCTCCGGGCGCTGAGTGATTCGTTGGCGCGGGCTATAGCGCGATCGGCTTGCCCTGTCCTACAATGGACGAAATGTCCCGCGCCCGTGTCCTCCTTTTGAACGCCGCCCTCGGCCCGCTCGACTATCGCGTGCCGCACGGCATGGTCGCCACGCCCGGCAGCATCGTCATCGTACCGCTCGGCCCGCGCCAACTGATCGGCGTGGTGTGGGAGGAGGATGCGTTCCCCGGTGTAGAGAGCGTCGGCGACAACCGCCTGCGCAACCTGATCGGCCTGATCGACGCGCCGCCGATCCCCGAGCCGTTGCGCCGGCTCATCGAATGGACCGCGCATTATTATCTCGCCCCCCCCGCCGCCGTGCTGCGCATGGCGCTGGCGTCGATATCGGCGCTGGAGGGTGCGCGGACGGTCATCGAACATCGCGCGTCGGGCACCCTGCCCGACCGCATGACCGATCAGCGCACTCAGGCGATGGAGCGGATCGGCGAGCGGCAGGGCTTGATCCGCGAACTGGCGCTGATCGGCGGGGTCAGCGACGCGGTGATCCGGGGGTTGGTCAAGGTCGGCGCGTTCGAGGCTATCGAAGTCAGCGTCGACACCCCCTTCCCGGAACCGGACCCGGCCTATGCCCCCCCCAGCCTGTCCGACGCGCAGCGCGACGCGGCCGCCACCTTCGTCGAGGCGGTAAACGCGCGCGAGTTCGCCCCGTTCCTGCTCGACGGCGTCACCGGATCGGGCAAGACCGAAGTCTATTTCGAGGCGATCGCGGCGGCGATCAGGGCGGACCGGCAGATACTGGTCCTGCTGCCCGAAATCGCCCTGACCGAACCCTTTCTGGAGCGGTTCGAGAAGCGGTTCGGCACGGTGCCGGTCAACTGGCACAGCGGTCTGCGCCAGACCGAGCGGCGGCGGGCGTGGCGCGCAATAGCGAGCGGGCAGGCGCGCGTAGTCGTCGGCGCGCGGTCGGCGCTGTTCCTGCCCTATCCCAAACTCGGCCTGATCATCGTCGACGAAGCGCATGAGGCGAGTTTCAAGCAGGAGGACGGCGTCCATTATCACGCCCGCGACGTGGCGGTGATGCGCGGCCTGATCGAGAAATTCCCGGTGATCCTGGCGTCCGCCACGCCCGCCATCGAAACGCGGCATCAGGTGGAGTTGGGCCGCTATGCCGAGATCAAGCTGCCGTCGCGCTATGGCGGGGCGGAGATGCCGGACATACATGGCATCAACCTGCTGACCGATCCGCCGGAGCGGGGCCGGTGGATCGCGCCCGAGCTGGTCAAGGCCATCAACGAAACCCGCGCCAAGGGCGAACAGAGCCTGCTCTTCCTCAACCGGCGCGGCTATGCGCCGCTGACGCTGTGCCGCCATTGCGGCTATCGGTTCCAGTGCCCAAACTGCACCGCCTGGATGGTCGAACATCGGTTGACCCACCGGCTCGCCTGCCATCATTGCGGCCATGTCATCCCCGCCCCGCGCTTCTGCCCGGAATGCAAGGAAGAGGATAGCCTGGTCGCGTGCGGCCCCGGCGTCGAGCGGATCGCCGACGAGGTGAAGGCGCTCTGGCCACAGGCGCGCATCGCCATCGTCACGTCCGACACTTTATGGTCGCCTGCCAAGGCGGCCGAGTTCGTCAAATCGGTCGAGGCGGGCGACGTGGACATCATCGTGGGCACGCAACTCGTCACCAAAGGCTATCATTTCCCCAACCTGACGCTGGTGGGCGTGATCGATGCCGATTTGGGGCTGGAGGGCGGCGATCTGCGCGCGACCGAGCGCACCTTTCAGCAGATCGTCCAGGTCGCCGGACGCGCCGGTCGGGGCGCGAAGCCGGGCCATGTCTATATCCAGACACGCATGCCAGAGGCGGGCGTGATCAAGGCGCTGATCGACGGCGACGCCGACCGTTTCTACGCGATGGAGACCGAAAGCCGCAGGCGGGCCAACGCCCCGCCCTTCGGCCGCTTCGCCGCGATCATCATATCGAGCGAGGATAGCGAGGAAGCTGCGCGCACCGCCCGCCTGATCGGCAAGTCGGCTCCTGCGATCGATGGCCTGCGGGTCTATGGTCCCGCCCCCGCGCCGCTGTCCGTCCTGCGCGGGCGGCACCGACACCGGCTGCTGGTCCATGCCACGCGGCAACTGGACGTGCAGGATGCGATTCGCGAGTGGCTGGATAATATCGTGTGGAAATCGGGAACGCGGGTCGCCGTAGACGTCGATCCCTATAGCTTCATGTGACGATGGAAAGCCCCTGCATCCGCCACTGTACGCTCGACGCGCGCGATGTCTGCATCGGTTGTCGCCGCACGCTGAACGAGATCATGCGCTGGACCGCTATGACGGCGGCGGAGCGGAAGGCGGTGATGGCGCGGGTGGTGCCTTGCCCTGAATTTTCGCGTCGAAATCCGCCTTCAGCTTGAGTGCAGCTTCGCGCATGTCGGAGGGATGTGGCGAGTGAGCTAGCGGATCGAGCAAGGTGGAAGCCATTGCATAGTCACCCTTTTTCGCCATCGCTGCCGCAAAGTTGAATCGATAGGACGGGCTTTGCGGCAACAGGGTAAACGCCTTGTACAGACCGTCATAGCCGAGCGCCGGCATGGGGCCGCCCTTCATCGCATTATAGCGATAGAAGAGCGCCAGCGGCACCGGGTCTTCGGTATCGGCGCGGTTCGCCTTGACGATTGCGGTGAGTGCGGCCTTCCAGTCGTCCGGCTTGTCGCTGTCATGCGCGCGATCGAGCAATATGCCGGCGCGAATCGCGTGCGCACGTGCAAGTTTCGGGTCGAGCGCGATCGCCCGATCTGCACTGGCAAGCGCGGCGACCTTGCCCTCGCCCATTTCTTCCGCTTCGGCCAGCAATGCCGCCGCGTGGGCGCTCGCCGGGAATTTTGCCGCGCCCTTGCGTAGCGTAGCCACCAATGCGGGCAGGTCATCCTTGCGAAGTCCGACCATCAGTTGCAGTTCCTGATCAATCAGCGCCGCACGCGCCGGGTCCATCGCGGACATCGCGATCGAAACCTGCGGCAACTGGCTGGGCGTCATTTCGGTGCGCATCAGGCGCCCCTTCTTTAGATAGGCGCGCAATTCCTTTTCGAGCGTTTCGACCCCGCCTGTGAAAAAGCGGTCAGGCGACGCGTCCTTTTCACCGTTGACCAACGCCTTGAGATAAGCGTCGAATTGCTTCTGTCGTGGCGGGTGATAGTTCAGAAAATGGGTGAGCAGCCAGGCCGTCCCATAATATTGATCGCCCTTTTGCAAATTACGCCAGTCTGCCTCGGCCGTCAGCACCGTTTTCAGCGGCATGATGGACATCGTCACCAAGGTGGGCACGCGCGAAAGGGGCACCTCGCCATAGCTGACCTTGCCGTCTTCCTTGAATTTGACGACTGAGAAAAATTCGGCGAACCCCTCGACATACCAGGCGGGGTAAGCCGCAGGGAAATAGTGCAGCATGAAATGATGGGTATATTCATGAAACAATATTTCTTCGGGGCCGAGACCGAATTTCCACGCCTTTGGTTCGCGCGATAATATCGCGTAGCCTGATCGATCAGATATACTGTAGAATCCGGCGACATTGGGGTTTCGCGCCAGCTTCTTCACCTGAGCATCGTCGGACAGCATGAATACCTGCACCGGATTGGGTGATTCCTCCTCCGCCACGCCGGTCATGATCCGCAGCAGCGCGTCGAATTTCTCCAGCTTGGTCGCAAAGGCTTCCAGCCTGTCCGGTTTGCCTTCGCTATAAACGGTGAAATGCCGCGCCTTGGCCTGGTTCCATTCGGCATATGCTATTGCGGACTGGCCAATCGCCAGCCCGAAAGCAGCAAGCGCCGTCATATTCCGAATCATCGTCGCGCCCCATTCTCTATCCCTCCGCCTGTCTGGCGCAAATCCGGGCAGGGATGAAGGGAAAGCCGTTAGTCCTCACTTTCCCGCGCAAGCAGCTTTTCCTTCCGCGCCAGGCCGTAGGCATAGCCGCCCAATCCGCCGTCACTGCGCAACACACGATGGCACGGGATAAGCACGGCGAGCACATTGTCGCCGCAGGCTGTGCCGGTCGCGCGTATGGCGTTGGGGCGGCCGATGGCGTGTGCGACCTGCTTGTAGGTGCGCGTCTCGCCCGGCGGGATGGCGCGCAGCGCGTCCCACACGGCCTGCTGGAAGGCCGTGCCGCGCACGTCCGCCGGCAAGTCCGTATCAGCATGGGCGGGATCATCGGCGAGCGCGACGACCTGAGCCGCTAACGCCGTGAAGGCTTTATCGGCTGGTAGCATTTGCGCATTGGGAAAGCGGCGGCGAAGGTCCGCTTCATCCTCGTCGAAGCTGATGCGTACCAATCCCCTGGCGCTGGCAGCGATCAGCATCGGCCCCAAACTCGTGTCCGCGATCATATGGCGGATCACGACGCCCCTTCCCCCGTCCTTCCACGCGCTAGGCGTCATGCCCAGATGGCGTTCGGCATCGGCATAGGCGCGGCTGGGGGCATTATAGCCTGCTGCATATATCGCATCGGTCACAGTCATATCTCCTTCCAGCGCAACGGCGAGGCGGTCTGCACGGCATTTGCGGGCGTAGGCGGCAGGCGTCAGGCCGGTCGCGCGCTTGAACAGGCGGTGGAAATGATGCGGCGTATAGCCGACATGCGCGGCAATCGCATCGAGTGACGGTGGCGCTTGCGCCGCGTCGATCAGCGCCAGCGCCGCATCGACCGCTTGGACGTCGCGCCCAACCTCATCGGGCCGGCAGCGCAGGCACGCCCTGTACCCTGCCGCCCGCGCTGCCGCCGGATCGGCGTAGAAGCCCATATTCTCCCGCCTGGGGTGGCGGGCCGGGCAGCTTGGCTTGCAATAAATGCCGGTGGTGCGGACGGCCCCGACGAACCGGCCGTCCCAAGCGCGGTCGCGCAGGGCGAAGGCTTCCCAGCAGGCGTCATCGTCGGGCATGGATGGAGAAATGCGGATCATCTGGTTCATCATTATGGAATAACCGGTCCCGCAACGCCATGCTTCCCGTCGCTTGCGTTCAAAACACTCTTTTCCCGATTGCCTAACCCCCTGCGGCCCAGCATATGCTGCGCACATCCATGGTCGCCCTGCTCCGCTCCCTTCTGCTGATGATCGCCCTTGTCGCGCTGCCCGCAACGGCGCGCGCGGAGAGCCAGGACATCGCCGCCGCCGCGCGCGGCGTGGTGCGCGTCGTGCTGGTCGCGACCGATGGCAGTGACGCCTATTTCGTCGGCCATGGCAGCGGCATCGCGGTCGCCCCCGACAAGATATTGACCAACGCCCATGTCGTCGAACTGGCGCGGTCGGAAAAAAATCTGGTCATCGGCATCATCCCGTCCGAAGGGTCCAAGACCCATGGAGGTCGCATCATCGCCTTTTCGCCGGGCAATGACCTGGCGCTGATCCAGATGGACGAGGGTGTGCTGCCGGTCAGCACTTTCTATTCGGGCGCTGTTCCGGACGGCGCGCGGGTGACGGCGATCGGCTATCCCGGCACAGTCGATCGCGCGCAGGGGCTGGGCCTCAAGCAAATGGTGGAGCCGCTGGGGACCGTGAAGACCAGCGGCACAATATCGGCCGGGCGATCAAGCCAGAATTTCGACACCATCCTGCACACCGCCCCGCTGGGCGCGGGCAATAGTGGCGGGCCATTGGTCGATGATTGTGGCCGGGTGCTGGGGGTGAACAGCTTCGGCTCGGTATCGGATGGCAACGACGCCGAGTTCGGCTTTGCCGTATCCTGGCGCGAGATCGCGTCCTTCCTGCGGCAGGCCGGCGTGGCGTCGCTGCATACCATCGTACCATGTCGGACGATGGCCGAAGTGGACGCCGCCGAGGCTGCGCTGACCGAGCGCGAATCGCAGGTGACCGAAGCATCCGCCCGCCAGAAGGCCGATGCTGCCGAAAGCGCGATGGAAAAGGCGCGTGAACAGGCGCTGCGCGATGTCGTGTCGGGGCGCGAAAATGCGATGGCGGGCGCCGCGATACTCTTGGCGCTTGCGGTACTGGGACTGGGCGCGGGCGGGTTATTCTACACACAGGGCCGGGATAGGCGGGCGAGTTGGTTCATCGGCGGCGGCGGTGCGCTGCTGTTCGGGGCGCTGGGGGTGTTTTTCCTGCGGCCAAGCTTTGCCGACATCGACGCGCAATTGCAGACCCCGATCGAGGGCGCTGCGACATCGAACGGTGCCTATGCCTGGGCGGGCGATAATATCTGCCGCATCGATCTGGCCCGCAGCCGCATCACGGTATCGCAGCCGGTCGACCAACCCTTCGCCTGGCAAGAGGGCGGCTGCGTCAATGGCGATGCGCAATATCTGGAGCTGGGCACCGGCTGGCAACGCATCGACCTGCCCGAGACGGGCCATTATGTCACGATGAACCGCTTCGATCCGGCCACCGGCACGCTGCGCATCCAGCGCTGGCTGCCCGACAGCGACACGATGGACAAGGCGCGCGCGCTGGTCACGGCCACGAAGGCCGGACGCTGTTCGACCGATCCCGCCCAGCGCACGGCTCTTGCCACGCTTCAGTCCGACATCATATCCATGCTGCCTGCGCAACCCAATGAACGGCTGATCCATCATTGCCAGAAAGGTCGGCTGACCCCGGCAGAGACAAGGCCGTAACGCTCTTTGCGGACTGGCCTAAAGTGCGAGACAGGAATCGCGCCCCGCCGCTTGCATAGTCACAATCGCGCTGCTAACCGGCCCGCAACGGAGAGGGGGCACCGCAAGGGCGCGCCCCTCTATCCGCATGACCGGTAAGAAACTGGAGGACGGTAAGCGCGTGGAGACTTCCAGCGGCATTCAGGCAAGCCTAAGCGGGCGTTACGCCGTCGCGCTGTTCGATCTGGCTCGGGACGGCAAGAGCCTGGACAGTGTCGCCGAAAGCCTGGCGGCGCTCAAGCGCGCCATCAGCGAATCGGCTGATTTCAAAGGATTGATCAACAGCCCTGTGCTGGGTCGCGAAGACGCGGCCCGCACCATCGCCGCCGTCGCCGGTTCGATGGGCATCGATCCTCTGACCACCAAATTCCTGGGCGTGTTGGCGGGCAACCGTCGCCTGTCGCAATTGCCCGCCGTGATCCGCGCCTATGAGACATTGCTGTCGAATCACAAGGGCGAAGCGCGCGCCGAAGTCACTAGCGCCCATCCGCTGAGCAAGACCCAGATCGGTGCGCTGGAGAAAAGTCTGCGCGCCCGTGTCGGCCGCGACGTGTCGCTCGACGCGAAGGTCGACCCCGCGATCCTGGGCGGGCTGGTCGTGAAGATCGGCAGCCAGATGATCGACAGCTCCATCCGCACAAGATTGAACACTCTCGCTCAGGCGATGAAAGGCTAAGTCATGGATATCAACGCCGCAGAAATCTCCAAGGTCATCAAGGACCAGATCGCCAATTTCGGCACCGAAGCACAGGTTAGCGAAGTCGGTTCCGTTCTGACCGTCGGTGACGGCATCGCCCGCATCCATGGCCTGGACAATGTGCAGGCCGGTGAAATGGTCGAGTTCGCCAATGGCGTTCAGGGCATGGCGCTGAATCTGGAAGCGGACAATGTCGGCGTCGTGATCTTCGGGTCGGACAGCGAGATCAAGGAAGGCGACACGGTCAAGCGCACCGGCACGATCGTGGACGTGCCGGTCGGCAAGGGCCTGCTGGGCCGCGTCGTGGACGGCCTGGGCAACCCCATCGACGGCAAGGGTCCGATCGTATCCGACCAGCGCATGCGCGTCGAGCGCAAGGCCCCCGGCATCATTCCGCGCACATCGGTTCATGAACCCGTGCAGACCGGTCTCAAGGCGATCGACACGCTGGTCCCCGTCGGCCGTGGCCAGCGCGAACTGATCATCGGCGATCGCCAGACCGGCA
>CAZLSU010000034.1:0-29719 GCA_964562225.1 uncultured Sphingobium sp. | reverse complement strand
GTCGATCGACCCGTCGCCCATATTTTCGTCGCGGATCAGCATGTTGCGCGCATTAATGTCGAATGTGGATATGCTAACACCGGGAAATCGCGCGTTTCTGCGGATTATCGGATTTTCGGCGGGTGGACTGTCGCTACTTCGCGTGATGGCCCGATCTTACCAGCAGGGCGTCGGCACCTGCTACATACGAGATGTCGATAGACGCTACCAATATGCGTCGCCCAGCCGCGCAGCACGAAATAACGCTCCAATTCCTTGGCATCGAACACGCTGGTGCGTCGGCAGGTGTAGCAGAGGGCATATATGTTGGCTTCCCGGCTCGTGTAGTGGCCGAGATTGTCCCACTTGAGATTATGACCCAACTGGCTTGCCACGCTTGATACCAAGTGCGCGTTCCAAAGCCCAACGCGCTTTGACGGCATCCCTGAGATGTTCTCGGGCTTCGTCAGACATCGGTCGACCGGCCTTGCCCTTGTTGGCAGCGCCGATCTTGCGCTTGGTCTCTTCGCTCATAGGACCTCGCTTTTTGCCTTTCTGAGCCTTACTGATGTTGGCGCGATGCTCGTCGGAACACACCTTTCCTAGTTTTGCGGCTCGCATTTTTTCCTTTGCTTTGTCAGAGTGTGGTTTTCGCTTCTTGCCACGTGTAGCTGCGCTAATTGCCGCACATTCGTCGGGAGAACGCTTTCGCCCTTTTAGCGCAGCGCTCAATCTAGCTTTGGTCTCTGCTGACTTGTTACTCTGCGCTTTGATCATGTTGGCACGAACATCGTCATCGACCACAATCTGTCGGCCACATGCCTTGTTGAGGAACACAGGATTGGTATGAAGCCCGAAATCGAGAATAATTTCATACTCCGCTTTTATAGCCTCGTCGCCGGTTAGGAATGTGTCGATAATTTCCAAGTGATCCGGCTCACCATGCTTCGCTCTAAGCTCTTTCACATAACGAGACGATGTGAAGTAGGTCTTCCACAGATCGTCAGGATTACACCCTTTACCATGTCTCACACCGAGATAAGCTAGATTTAAATCGGTCCACATTATCGCATAGACATATGGCCGACGGTCCAAGAATGGGTTCTTCTTAATCTGATAAGTATTCATAGCTGACACGCTCCTACGTGTTAGGGCGCTTGGGAACTTCAATTCCGCGAAGCGCATTTCTTGTATCAGCTATTTATCATGCCCACTTGAGATTGCGGTAATCCCCCACGTCACAGCGGGAGCATCATTTGCCTGTGGTCCCAGATTGTCGGGGGATGCTCTATGGCGGTCATGATGCTCTGCGCTAGTTCGACGGCCGCTTGTTCGCGGAGGCGTTCATTGGGGGCCGTGAGGGCAACTCGTGCCCATGCTGGCGCGTGAAGGAGGCTCTGTGCGAGCCATAGGGAATCAGGCTGGATCATGGGGCACATCGTAGGGAACGAAACAGGAACATGGCAATGGTGCTTGCGATGGATTGCTGGATCGCTAGGCTGATTAGCTGTGGATAACTCGGCAGCGTGGAGACGGTAATGATCGCGGAATTTAGCCTGCTCGATGGAAACCCAGTGGCGATCAACATGGATCAGATCGACTATTTTCAGCCCAGCGACGAGGGGACGCTGGTAGTGTTCGCCGATGGTCGAAATCTAGAACTGCTGGATGCCTATGATGCCGTGGCAGAGGTCATGAACCCGGAGAAGCAGGCGGGCTGCTAATTCACTGCGGGGTCGTATTACCCTGACTGTTGACGATGATGCCGACGCAATTTCGGATGAGCACCCATTTTAAGAAAAGCTCATGCTCCCGCTCTTCCATCATAACGTCGATCATCATCTGTAGATATGCGCCAACATCATCACCGTATTGGTCGATGAGGTTTCGGGCCTCTGCCCAGCATTCTGCTTCGTCAGGCTGTTGAAGGCCCTTCATATAAGCAAATCCTGATCCGGTGCCGGTCCCGGTTTCCTGACCCAGAGCGCTGATGTGGCATCGACGGTGATCTTCGCGGCGGGGTAGGGCTGGTCGAACTGGAATAGCTTTTCCAGCGGCGCTGTCAGCCAAGTGTCCCAATGCTCAGGGTCGATGATGACCGGCGAACGGTCGTGGATGTCGATCAACTCAGGCGCGTTCTCGGTCATCACGCCGGTATAGACGTTGCCCCACTCCGCGCTGTCGTTCCATAATCCCGCCCATGCGAAAATCGGCTGGTCCGTCACGGCAAGCCATGTTTCGGTCATTCGACCTTTTTCCCCGACGGCTTCTGCGTACCGGGCGGTAGGAATGAGGCATCGGTTCGACGGACTTGCTGCCCATCGTCGCCAAAACGTGTTCAGCTTGTCGAAACGCGCATTATTTACGGGCTTGGGCTTTAGGGGCAGGCCGGTCTTCTTGCTTTTGAGCGAGACAGGAAAGCCCCAGGTCATTTGCTCAAGGACGCGCTCACCGTCGATCATGCGAATGACGCTGCCCGGTTCTTTGGGATGGACCTGTAATGGGCCTTCATTGAACCGAGCACCGACTTTTGCGCCAAACAGGTTCAACACCTTGTCGGTGACACCGCGTTCTGCTCGATTACACATACGGGGAGGGTGGTTTGGTGGACAGGGCAAGTCAAGTGGGCGTGTCCGTGCTGTCGATGAGAGCAAAAGGGACAGGCGATGCGGATACATGCCGGTGGACACTTGCGCAGTCGATGCCAGACAGGCATACGGTATTTACGGAATAGCCGAAGCGTGTTTGAGGTCACCTCCTAAGGCTTATACCGGGAAAAAACCTCACTACGCTGGCCTAACGCACATGATCGGCTACTCTAAGGGTCTGTGCGCGTTAGAGGAGAACACTATGGTGTTCCTCACTATCGAAGCCAGCAAGCCGAACGGTGTTAGTTACCGCTTGGTCCTCGGGTGCTATCTGCTCCCGCTGGCTTCGTGGATCACGATCATCGGGCGGTTGCTCTAAATGAAAGGAGCGTCTCAGAAACGGGGCGCTCCTTTTTATTCCCTATTCACAGTTTAGATGGGCAGGTTCAGGCTACGGTTGTTCCTGCCAGCATAGCATTTCGTGATGCTCACCAGTTGAGCATTGATCGCTGCTGTAGCTGATGCGCTCTGTGCTGATGCCGATGATGCGCGCGAAAACCACTTGTCTGCGGCTTGTATCTGCTCGATTTCCTCATGCGCGATCATCTTTGCCTGAACGACCGGCATATTCTCATGAATGTGCTTTTTCATGGTCAGGTCGAGCAGTTCGCAACGCTTCTTCGCGTCACTGTAACGCAATCTCGCCGCCGCCCTAGCCCTATCGGCATCGGCCATTTCCTGTTCAACAGCCTCCAAAGCTGTGTAGGCGGCGCGGGTTTCTTCAATCAATCTCTCGATAGCATTGTCTGCCATTCTGTTCTCCTTCAATCCGTATTTACCGCCTCACTTCACATCTTGTGGGGGGGCCAAGGGGACGCTCAAGAGGATCAATGCCTTCTCGATAGCGAGGGCCAATGGACACTTTGCGTCCTTGCTGCGAAGGACATCCACGTCCTGTTTCATGATCGCTGTTGCGTCTGAGGCCGGTAGCGGATCGGCTTTGATTTCCCTTGGCATCATGACTGACCCGGAAAGAAGAATAGCTCTTCATCATTGGCAGCAAAGAACTGCTCTGCCGCCTCGTCAGTGGTCACAACCTCTTTGTCACGAGCGTTAACCCAGACACCCACGTTGCTGTCGCGGTAATCGAATGGATCGAGCATCGAGCGACCTTCATCGAATAATTCGACGTATGGATTTACGACATATGGGGCAAACAAGTAGCTGGATGCGACCTTGCCCTCTTGATGCTCACCGATGCCAATTTCACTGAATAGAAGGGATGCTACTCTGGTGTAGAGCGCGGTGTCGAGAATAGGCCTATCTAGTGGAAAGACGACCATGACACCGGGGCGAGCAGCAGGACCAAACTCGGTCTGTGTGTCGATGAGCAAGTAGGTGTAAGGCATACTGGCTAAGCGCTTTTCTAGCTGATGCTTTGCGCTGTAGGGGTAATCCAGCATGATCGCGGTCATCTGCTTGATCTCGGCCTTCAGGTGGTTCTTCTCATATTCCGCGAATGACATATACTGCTCAATGGAATGCTTGTTCATGTGGCAGATCAGATTGAGTAGAACGTCCTTCAAAGATAGATGGATAACCGTCTCGCCGTTGACCGCTCGTTCTTCGCTGTAGAGTGATGTTGTGTAGGTTGCGTTCACGACATTGCGTTTGACTCTGCCAGCCCATAGGCTGATGTGATGCGTAGGTTGGGACATTTTGTTCTCCTAGTTTTTCCTTCACCACTATTTACAAAACATATTGATTTTTAGGGTCAATAAGGGATCAAACGGTTTATAGTGATCTCAGATAAGTAGGTGATGACAAGGATTACAATCAACGGAACACTCAAGACACTTGAGGACTGGGAACTAGGCAGCGGTGTAGCGGCTCAGACTATCAAGGATCGGTATCTTCTCGGCTATGCGGGAGACATACTGCTCATCAGCAAAAGGGAGTGGCGTCTCATGGACGAACTCGCGGATGCTGAACCCAAGGATGATTATGAGAAGGCGATCCGCAAAATGATAAAGGCGGAAATCCCTCAATTCAGGTTCGACATCATCGTTGAGCTATGTCGGGATATTGGGCTTGGTGTATTCAAGCCCAGCGCTCTTAGGCGTAATCTATCCCGTGGCAATCAGCGAAGTGCTGTTCTGATGACTACCATGAACGAGCCGGTTGAGGGCGGGCTGTTGAGCTATTATGGCCCCAAGGATAAGCCGCGTATGTCATGGATGAAAGAACGGGCCGACCAATGGCGTAGATGGCGGTCACCTCTAGATAAGTAGATCGAACGACCGAAGATGCTCCGTGGGGCTGCTCAATCTAAGGTCGTGGGAAAGCCCGGTCCAATGTGTGGCCGGGCTTTTCTCATTTGCCTGCGGGACGAACCTCTAGGATTTGTCGGATGCTTTTCGCTATCTCGCCAAAGTAGGTTTTCTGCTCTTCCCCGATCTTCTCTAGCTGCTTTTCCATCCGTGTCTGGCTGTCTTTGAAGTGGCTAATGTCCTTCTCCAACACGATGATTTTCTCTCGATCAGTGGAACGCTGTTGCTCGACGTCATGTAGGCGGCGCTGCGTTTCCTTAACGTCAGTGCGCGTCTCCTTGATATCGTCGTTGAGCTTATCCACGATGGTTTCCAACTTGCCGGTCATCCATTCGCGGTCCTCTTTCCGACGATCACCTATCCACCTCAAAATCCATCCAGCGATCGCGAGCGCACCTACGATGATCGATATGTAGATGCCTACCGTGGCGAGATTAAGTGTTGGGTCTTTGGGTATGGGAGCAGGTGATTGAACCATCGTCGCGATAGTCACAGGGGTTCCCTCTGGAACTTGTTGAACAGGTTTGTCGGTGGCCATTATACACCGCCGTTCAGAGCATCACCGATCAAGATGGCTACGCTTGCGATACCAGAAGGAACACCAACGCGAATAAGCCATGTCAAAGCGAGGCTCTTTACCGCATCGACGCGCCATATGACGCCCGCATAGTGCTTTGTGCGATCCCAGATGAGTTTCTTATTCAGCTTCATCACCGGCCTCCCACTTATCTTTGAGGGCTTCGATGAGCGCTGGTGCTTCGACGGAAGTCTGTGCTTCGATGGTCGCTGGATCAACCGTCAGTGTGATGTCAAAGATGCTATCTGCTACGCGGACTGCCTTGGCAGTGCCGAAATCAACGGTCACGATGCCGTTGTGATTGAATACGACAGTGCCAGTGGCGTTCGTATCTAGACCGTAGAGTGCTGCCATTTCAGGTGCCTTGAAACGCGCAAACTCTGTGATATCTGGTGTCTTTGTTTTGTTCTTGGCCACTGGTGAAACCTCTCAAGCAAGTGTGTGTCCCTTGTGAGTATTTACCCACAGGGACACATCTTGCTCGATTGGATGAGCCTTGAGGTGTTAGGCTGCTTCTGCGTCCCATCTCGCGATGATAGCTGTTAGGCGCTCACGTTCGGCTGTTAGCTGGATATTCAGGCCATTGAAGTTCATGCCGAGATTGTCGAGAACCTGTCCGGCCTTGTAATCAATCGAAGCTGCTTCACGATCATTTTTGATGTCCTGAGCAAGCTGTTCGATATGTTCAAGGGCAGTTTCGATTTGGACGAGACTAGCTTCAACAATGTCTCGTTGGGTCAGGTTTGGGTTTGCGTATTGGGTCATTCTTGTTCCTCATTGTCGGTCGTTGGTTCAGGGGTGATTTCAGCCAAAATGGCGTCCGCGCTGTCATGAACTTCCAAGGCGACCGGGCCACTGGCGCTATGGAGATGGGTCCTCACGAGGGTCATGCCATTGTCGAGTTCGATTGCGTGTGAGATGTGATGTTCTGCTAGAGAGAACTTCTTTCCATCTTTGCCCGATAGCTGAATGCGGCCCGGTCCTAGCTTGCGAACAATTGCCGCGAACTGGTCCTGTAAGACGGCACTTTTTGTTTCGCCGTCGAGCGTCAGCCAAACACCGGAAACAGACTTGCCGGTGCCCTCTTCGCTTGTGAAACTCTCAACTATTTGTATCGCATGTGGCGGGACGAGAATACTCTTGTCACTGTCCAGAGTTAGTTTGATCATGTGGTGTCCTCCTGCGACTATTTAGTCAGCAGAGGACGCCCATTTTCTTCGTCAGATGAATGTCCATTTTGCTTTTGCCGATACGTTTATGTCTGAATAACTGGCACTGAGTTGACGATAGTAGGTGTCACCATCATCAACAATACCCGTGTCATTGCCGCCCCTCACTGCGACGATCTGTAGATAGACATCGGCAATCGAGCTATCAGTGACTTCCTTTTCCATCAGGCTTGCGGACGTGTAGACAACACGCCAAGTGCCACCTGTGTTCGCGCCAGTGTCATTCACAGGTAGGGCAACTGTTGCTACCACGGCACCATTCTTCACGAGGTTGGCATAGATCCCACCGTCTGCGTTATACGAGGTGAAAAGCGGTTTGCCGTTGTGTGTCGTGCTACGGGTGCCAGCGTTAGTTGAATACTGCCCTGAGAGTTCGAGCATGTAGGAGCCAATAGGAGAGCATTGGCCCAGACTTTCGCTGTAGAGAACTGTTGTGCCGACTGGGATTTGTCCGCCATAGCTACCTGAACCAGATTTGCGGCGAACGAACATCTGATAGTTGAGTGCCGACACTGATAAAGTGCCGCCGATCATCGTATCACCACTGATCCTCACATCACCCACGATATCGACGCCGCCGCCTCCATTAGCGTCAGCATGGAGTGTCAACTGAGCGCGACCATTTCCTGCTACAGCGGTCGTCTCCCAGTAGGCTGAGGTGCGGCCATTCAGATTATTGATCGCCGTCTGCTGAGTGGTGACGGAACTGTTGAGCGTGGACACCGTGCCAGATAGCGAGGCATATTGCGTAGTGAGGGTTGATAGGGCTTCAAAGCTCTGAACGACGCTGGCTTCTTCGCTATAACGGCCCGGCGTGGTCCCGGTGTTGACCTTGATACGACGCCAATACTGATTGCCGGTCACGCCTTCAACCACAAGCTGGACGTAGAAATCGACAGCGCCCGATGGACAGGTGCCGGAGCTGAAAACGCGGTCCGCTTCGCTGTTGCTGAAACCGCCACTAGCCTTCGAGGCAGTAGGACCAATGCCCAAGGTGCCGCCGCTGCTATTTCGCCAAATTATACGGGCGGCCACCAAACCGCCCGATGTGCCGCCACGGTCGATGTCACAGCTGATTGTATATTGCTGACCGACCTGAACGGGCTGCGGATCGGTATTACAGTAGCGGTTGCCGGTCGCATTGATTGTCATGAAGCGACCCCAGTTTTGATCAAGCGATGAACTTACCTGCCAAGGAGCTGCTGCGTTCCAACCTGCCAGACCATTCTGAAAGCCGCCATATTTGAGCAGGTTTGGGGCGCCAGCGTAGAGCGCAGTCGTCAGTGTCGCGACGTTACCATTTGTCGTGCTGCTGGCGGTCTGTAGTGAGTTGATCGACGCTCCCTGTGAACTGACCGTGCTTTGTAGAGTGCCAACGCTACCTTGAAGACTGGTTAGCGCGGTCGCCTGACTGCTGATCGTGCTGCCATGCGTGCTGACCGTGCTGGATAGCGTAGCCTGCTGGCTGGTCAGGGTCGAGATAGCGCTGTTCTGGACGGAGATCGAGGCGCGAACGCTACCCGGAGAGTATGATACCGGCGAAGCAGATGTTGCGGTCGTCTCCGTTATCTGCGGACGAAGGAACCAAGCATAGCTATCGGAGCCTGACAGGGTGCCGAACTTACGCAGATAGAGCTTCGCCTTCACCGCTCCCGCTGGTGCCAAGCCCTTGAACGATCGGTTGACGAAGTTCGCCAAGGTGGAACCGCCACCGGCAGGACCGATTAGGCCAGATGATGGCGTAGCCAGAACGGTGCCGCTGGCGTTGATAAACTGGAGATAGACCTGGATGTTTGCGCGATGCGATGCTGCGTAGACCGAGGCATCATACCACTTGCCTTCTTCGATCGCGACTTCCTGTGTCCAATCACCTTGATTGGCTGAGTTGGTATTGAGTTGGACGGTACGCAGGCCGTTTTCGCCAGCTACGATCCACGGATCGCCCGACGGAACACGGTCGCCGACGCTACCGTTGCTGGTGCCGAAACTCCATCCTGCCGTATCAACACCGAAGTCCGTGTTATTCAGCAGGTTTCCGCCACCAGCCCTAACCTGCGTTTGTAAGGTGCTGATCTGTCCCGATTGCGTGGACGATGCCGATTGTAGCGAAGAGATCGAACTGCCTTGGGCAGAAACAGTGCTGTTGAGCGTTGAAACAGTTCCATTCAGGCCGGTGAACGAGGACTGTAATGTCGAGATGCTACCACCCTGTGAAGCAACGGTAGTCGATAGAGTGGCGAAGCTGCTATCTAGGGTCGCATATGCCTGATACATCTGACCGGCAGTGGCTTCACCAGAGTAAGGCGTAGCGTTGCTGCCGAACTCCACCTTCAGGTGGCGGATATTCATCGAATTCATGGTCACGCCATTTGGAGCGTAGAACACGACGCGGGCATAGGCTGTCGAGGCACCGACCGGGGCAGACACGGTGCCTTTTACGCGGCCATTGCCCGTCACATCGAAGCTACGCGGTCCTACCTGCTGCGTACTACTTTGGGTGATGAAGCTGCCGCTACTGTTGAGCCATACGACTTCACCATAGGCCACCGACCCGGCACCGGCGGTGAAATCAACGTCGAACGACATTGTGAGTGTATTGCCATTGTCGGCAACGCCGAAAGGAGCGCAATCAAGATAGGCGTAGTTTCCAGACGCGCTGCCTGTCCATGCGTTGCTATTGTGAGCGAAATAGCCCCAGACCCAATTCTGCTGCGACCAATTATTCGGGTTTCGACCACCGCCGGTCCAACCGCGGATGCCGTTCTCGAAGCCGCCGTTCTGAACCAAGTTGGGGTTGCTGCTGGCAGTGACGATAGTGTTGAGCGTCGAAAGGCTGCTGCCCTGCGAAGAGACGGTCGATTGTAGCGATGAGATCGAAGAACCCTGTGTCGAAACCGTGCTGTTGAGGCTCGCAATCTGTCCAGTTTGCGTGCTGGTCGTGCTTTGTAAGGTGCTGATATTCGCGCCTTGGCTGGAAACGGTCGATTGTAGGGTAGAAATCGATACCTGCGCGCTGGTCATCGATGATTGTAAGGTGGCTACCGACCCGCCTTGACTGCTGACCGTGCTGCTGAGCGACGAAAAGCTAGTGTTCAGGGTCGATAGTGCCGAAGCCTGCTGGACAATCGTCGCACGGGCACTGCCAGGCGAATACGCGATAGGGGTAGCCGATCCGGCAAGCGTCTCAACCACCTGAGGGCGCAGGAACCAAGCGTAACTATCGGTCTGGCCGGAGTTCGTGCCCATCTTACGGAGGTAGAACCGTGCGCGAACCGCACCGGCAGGAGCCTGCGCTTTGAAAGAGCGGATAACGAAGCTGCTAAGTGCGCTGCCGCCACCCGTTGCTGCGAACTGACCGGAACTAGGAGCGCCGAGATTAGCGTTGCCCGCGCTATCGAGCCACTGGATGATTAGTTCTGCCGAGCAGCGATGCTGGGCCGCATAGACCGACACATCGTACCATTTGCCTGCCGAAATCTCGATAATCTGAGTGATATCGGAATTGCCGGTCGTGGTAGCGTTCGCCTGTACCATCACCAGTGTATTTTCATTCGCCGGATACCATGATGAACTCGGCAAATTGCGGCCAAATGTCGCGCCGTTGTTGGTCCCGAAGGTCCATCCGGTGGTATCGAGAGCAAGGTCGGTGTTGACGAGCAGGTTTCCGCCGCCCGCATTGACCTGTGTTTTGAGCGTCGCAACATCGCTACCCTGCGACGAGATAGTCGATTGTATTGTCGATATGCTGCTACCCTGCGTTGAGACAGTGGACTGTAGCGTGCTGATTTGTCCGGCCTGAGTAGATGAAGCGGACTGTAGAGTGCTGATCGAACTGCCCTGCGCGGATACAGTCGATGACATTGTAGAGACCGTGCCGTTCAGGCTGGTGAACGAGGACTGTAAAGTCGAGATCGAACCGCCTTGCGTTGCGACGGTCGAAGTTACGGTTGCCAGAGAGGATGTCGCGGTATTGAGTGCCTGAGCCTGAGCATCAATCGATGCTCGCGAACTGCCCGGCGAATATGCGAGAGGCGTTGCCGATGTTGCGTAGGTTTCTGCTACCTGCGGGCGCAGCCACCAAGCGTAGCTATTCGGCTCTGACGACCCAGCGAGAGTGCCGAGTTTACGAAGTACGATGCGAGCGCGGACGGCACCCGCAGGAGCTTGTGCCTTGAACCCTACGTGCGTCCAGTTTTCCAGCAATGACCCCCCGGTCAAAGGCGTGATTTGGCCTGATGATGGTGACGAGATTGTTGCGTTGTTTATGTCGCGCCAGCTAATGTAGACCTGAACTTGGCAGCGATGAGCAGCAACGCGAACTGACGTATCGTACCATTTGCCAGCTTGTACGGCGAAGAACTGCTCCCATTCGGAATAGCCAGTTGCCGTTGCGTTAGGCTGAAACAGACGAACGCCGTTCTCGCCTGTGACCATCCATTGGTCTGCGCCGGTAACGAAGTCGGCGACCGCGCCATTCTGTAGCCCATAGGACCAGCCCGAAGTGCTGACAGCGAAATCAGGGTTATTGAGCAGATTGCCGCTGCCAGCGTTAACCTGCGTCTTGAGTGTCGCAACATCGCCGGTCGCCGTCGATACGGTCGATTGGAGCGAAGATATCGAACTGCCCTGCGTGTTGACGGTCGATTGTAAGGTGGAAATGCTGCCCTGCGCCGTTGTCATCGACGATTGAAGGCTGCTGATGCTGCCGCCCTGCGTCGATACAGTCAATGATACCGACGCTAGAGTGCCGTCCAGAGCCGAGAGAGCCTGCGCTTGCTGAACAATGGATGCGCGGGCGCTGCCCGGAGCATATGCGAGCGGGGTTGCGGAGTTTGCTGTCGTTTCCGCTACCTGCGGACGAATGAACCAAACCCAGCTATCAGAGCCGCTATCAGTTGGACGCTTGCGAAGAAGGATGTTCGCACGAACAGCGTTCGCGGGAGCCTGCGTCTTGAAGCCATATCGCGCCCATGCGCTAAGCGAGTTACCAGTTACAGCTGCGGGCAATACGCCGGTATTCGGAGCCGAGCCGGTCGATCCGGTATCCAAGACCCACTGGATATAGACCTGTGCGGTACAGCGATGAGCGCCATAATAGCCCGACACATCGTACCATTTGCCACCTTCGACGCTGAACGTCTGATACCATTCGGCGTAGGCTGTGCCGTTGTTGGTGGTCGTGTTGGGCTGGACGATGGCGAAGTTGTTTTCTCCAGCCACTTGATATTCGATGGGCTGGCCCGTGACGCTGCCCGTAGCAAACATGTTGTTCTGGGATCGGAATGCCCAACCGGCGCTGCTCGCGTTGGCAAGGTCGGTATTGACCAGTAGGTTTCCACCACCGGCATTAATCTGGGTCTTGAGAGTTGCGAGGTCGCCCTGCGCCGTGGAAACAGAAGTCTGTAGCGAGGAGATCGACGCACCTTGGGTCGAGACTGTAGATGAAAGTGTAGAGACGCTGCCCTGTAGGGTCGTGACCGATGACTGTAGCGAAGTGATCGAACCGCCCTGAGTGCTGACGGTGCTGCTGAGCGTCGAAACTGTGCTGTTGAGTGTTGACACCGCCGTTGCCTGTGTCGTGATGGTCGCACGGGCATTGCCGGGTGAATAAGCAAGCGGGCTGCTAGAGGTAGCCTGCGTCTCAGTTACCTGCGGACGGATATACCAAGCATAGCTGGTAGCGGGATTGGCACCGCTATTGGTCGCCATCTTACGTAGGATCATGCGACCGCGAACAGCGCTTGCGGGAGCCTGCGCTTTGAAGCCTACTTGCGTCCAATTTGCGAGATTATTGCCGCCTGACAGCGGCGAAGTGGTCGAGATATTTGGTGCCGAAGCGAGAGCAACGCCATCTGCGTCGATCCACTGAATGTAGAGAATTACCGTACAGCGATGAGCAGCGATGCGGGCAGATACGTCATACCATTTGCCAGCTTCGACCGGCACGATCTGCGACCAGTCTGCGTAGCTACTGGTCGTGCCATTAGCCTGCGTTACGCGCAGACCATTTTCGCCTGTGACTACCCATTGGTCGCCGGTCGCCACGCGGTCGCCAACCGATCCTGTGCCACCGGGCGAAAAATCCCAACCGGAGGTATCAAGAGCAAGATCGGTGTTGGTAAGGAGATTGCCACCGCCGGCATTAATCTGCGTCTTGAGTGTCGCGACCTCGCCAGACGTATTGCTGACAGTCTGCTGTAGCGTCGTGATGCTCGATCCCTGTGATGTCAGGGTCGAATTCATCGTATTGATCTGACCGCCTTGCGCGGTGATGCGCGTATCTAGGCCACTGACGCTGGTAACGATGCCGCTGGCCTGTATTTGGAGGCCGCTCACGTTGGTGTTGAGAGATCCGACGCTATTTTGAAGAGTGCTGATGCTCCCCTGCGCGGTCGTCATTTGATTGTTGAGCGTCGATACGGACGTATTTAGGCTGGAAGTGGATGACTGTAGCGAAGTGATGTTGCCCTGCGCCGTCGTCATCTGACCATTCAGAGTCGAGACGCCTGATTGAACCGCGCTGGTCGTAGATTGGAGGCCGCTGATATTTGACTGCGCTGTCGAGACATCGCCTTGAAGCGCGTCGACTGCTTGATTGACCTCTGTAAAGTCGGCTGTGACTTCAGTGCTAATTTGCTGGATTTCTGCTTTGGCAGCGTCAATGATTGCGCCCCACGTCGATACGGTGGATACCGCAACGCCGTTTACGGTGCCAGTGATGTTGCCAGCGAACGCAACGGTTGCTGACGGGCGATATGGGTTCTCACCCGATGCTGTTGATTTGACAGCCGTGCTGCGGATTACGCCCGCGCTGTTGATGTCGGGATCGACAACGCGATATGCCTGAACATAGAATGTGTAGTAGCGATTGGCAGGGACGCCATAGAGGAAGCAAGCGCGCTTCTCAGGGATGATCGTGTAAACCGTTTCATCAGCAGGGGTCGTGCCAAGCGTATAAGCTGCTGATGATGTTGAAGATAGAACGACGACAGTGAAGCCGTCGATGTCACTATTATTGCCGCTCCAAAGCCATTCGAAACTAATGTCCGCACTGCCGTCTGTATTGATAGTGTGATCAATCGCGCTGCCATTTGTCGCAATCGTGGGATTGACGATAGCTGCGCCATTTCGGTCGTTACGGGTATTGAAATTGACGGTAGCGGCGGCAATCGTTGAAGCAGGTGTTCCCCCAACGAACGTGCCGATTGGCGCACCGACGGTAGCACCATCTTCTGGCTTGCCCGATCCGATGATCTTGTCCCAGATTGCTTTTTCAGATGCCTGTCCGGTCATCTTCTGGGTGAGGGCTAGTTTGGCGCTGTAGAGGCTTTCCCACGCGGCCTTGAATGCGACACGATCAATCGGGGTGTCCTGCGTTCCGTCATTCCAAGCAGGGAGGAGGCCGTTGAGGTAATTGGTCAGGTAAGTGGCTGCGCCCTGATATGCGGCAATTTCCGCCGACACGTCGAACTGACTGCCATCGACCACCAGCTTATTGCGGTCAGCAATCTGACGTGCGTATTCCTGTTCCCAGTATTTCTTCTCCGCACGATCCAGAACGCCATCTGCGGCCATCGCATCGAGGCGAGATAGCTGGAGCGTGATGTCGGCACGGACGTTGGCGAGTTCTTCCAGCGCATCTTCCAAATCCTCGGTTGATGCCAAGCCGCTGGCGTCGAAGATCGTTGGGCTGATTTCGCTTTCGGTGTGTTTCGACCAGCAACGGCTATGACCGACGCTGACTTTCCAGACCGGGCCTGTGCTGGACTTTTCCTCATGGCTTATGACGAGGGGGAGGGTGGAACGATCGCTGCGAAGCTGGCCACGATTTACAGGTGCGTAGAAGTCACCAACCTGCCAACGGCCAGCGCCATCGGGAATGAGATAGCCACCGGCTTCATAAACTGCGCGATAGACAATATCGGCAACGGAGGTCGCATCCTTGGCGTAGAAGCACCATTCAGCATCTGCGAACGGCCCGAAGGTGCCGAAGACTGCGGTGGGCTGGACTTCACGAATTAACTGCTGGGTGATCGTCTTGACGGTGTTCGTATAAACGCCATTGAAGAGCGCACCCATGACATCACAGGTCAGCTTTTTGTCCGTCGATCCACCAAGTCGGAACAGACCATGAGCGTTACAGGTCGCCCATTGACCGGGCTGTAGATCGAGCGCGATCAGTTCGGTATATGTGGAGACGTTCGCAATCGCAGGGTCGAGTTCCTGCGCGAAGTCATAGACTTTTGAAATGCCAGCAATCGGACCATAGCCGTGAACCTGATAGACCAGATATACGGTATCGATCTGAACCGGCGATACGGTCCTACAGAAACCATGGGCGCGGGGCTTGAGTGTGCCTTTGATCCCGGCACCGCCTTCAAGGCCACCAGTGCCTTCATATTCATCGAATAGGGCAGGGCGTTGTAGATCGGCTTCGCTGCCCAACAATGCGACACTAGCGTAGATTTCTTGCCGATTGAAACCACTTACGCGACCCGAAAAGACCTGAGTATATTGGGAGAAGGGATCGCCATCTTCGCCATACCAGCAAGAGGCCAAGGCATTGGACCAGTCATAGGACGACCATTCCTCATTGCCATATGCCTTTGAGCAAATGAACTCTAGGTCGCCATAACTAATCGTTGGAATTTGAAGCTGACCGCTCGACATTAGGTTCAGACTGAATGTCGGCAGTGTCTCTAAGAGTGGTAGCCACGCTTTGTTGTCGAGGTTGACGCCAGCATTGCTGACGCCACGGCGCGACATACGAATGGTTGCGAGTTGTCCGTCCGGTTTAACCGGGGTGACTTCAATCAGATAATTCTTTCCCATCCATTACTTACCACTTTGGTAAAGATGGAAATTGGGCTTTATTGGATCGTTGTCACCGTCAGTTCTAAAGTGTAGATGTCACCAGTGATGAACGTCATCTTTGGCTCCCCAACCATCGACACGAACGCGCTGCGCTTCTGCTGGAACGTGTCGCCATAGATGGGGATGAACAGAAAGCCACGTCGATCACTGGCAGCAAGGCAGAAGTCTTCCCACTCCCCATAATATGAAGTGGTGTCCATACCTGACAGCTTGATCTTCCAAGTCGGTTTCGTGAGGAACTTCCTTAGATAGCTGCTGCCTTGGTTTTCGTATGAGACCTCCGCTCCTGTGTCGATGCCATCCCATTCGACAGCCGTGCCAAGGATCAGGTTGCTCACTTGAACATAACCCGCTGGGTTGCCGGTCGATGTGATGTCAATGCGGATGACCGCATGAGTGACCGGCGCATTCAGGCGAAATAGAACCATGCCGCCGGTGGCCTTAGGAACACCCGAATAAGCAGGGATTGTCTGGTCCAAAGCGGGCGCGGACGTTACTGCGGTTGTCGTCGCTGCTGCGCGTATTCGGATTGTATCCGTTGCGCGCAAGTTGGTTCCCACAAGCGCAATCGTATCCCACGCGCCGGTTTGCGTCACGACCAGATATGTCCCTGTCAGCCCCGTGGAGCGCCATACAAGCGCCTTCTCGTCATGTAGCATGTTAGACGCGCTCGTAGCGTTGGCCGTGCTGCTGGGCGCGATAGACACGCTCTTGGGCAGGACGAAAACTGTGCCTTTGTCGATCATCCGCGCACCTCCACGGTTGAGATGCCATCGTTGAAGTCAATAGATGTACTGATGCCCTTCATCGATTGGTTGAGCGCATCATGGTCTGCGATCACTTGCCATTGAGGAGGGCCACCAATGAAGAAGTCCAGCCAGAGCAAACCCTCAATCTGATGCTCAAAGAGGCGAGGATGCTCATTTTCGGCCAGTATCTTATCCGCAAGCGCTTCGGCTGTTGCCTCATTGAGCGAAGTGCTGATGTCGATATGACCCGCACCATCATTGAGCGCGAGAACGCCGGGATTGGTTGCGATGGCTTTGCGATATTCCTGTAAGACGAACAACGCATGATCTGTATTCTGGACTGACATTGGGTTCTCCTGTTATGTTTTATTTACGTCAGTTCGCATTAAGCAGGACGCCGTTTTGTCCCGTTAGTGTTTGAGCTATGTAGCGTCCATTCGTTAGCGCATTTGCGATGATCTCTAGATACTGATTGCTCGTGTTGATGGCCTGCGTCTGAGTTTCAATCGCTGCTGTCTGTGTCTCAACCGCTGCCGTGGTACCTTCTGCGCCACTGGCTTTATTGAACTCGGTTGTCACATTGCCCATTGCGGCTTCCGTGAGAGTTTTCAGGTCAGCAAATATGTCCTGATATTGCTTTGTGTTGGTGCCATAAACATCGCCAAGTTCGCCCATTATCGTCTGAACGAGACTGTTAAACTCATTGCTATCGACGCTGCCGCCGCTTGCGATGGTGGACCTGAACGCATCCAGTTCCTTCATATCCTCTTGAAGCAGAGCATAAGGTGACTTGCCGCTGGCACTGCCGTTAAGCTGCTCCATCGTGTCTTTGAAGCCAGATAGCTGGTCGTCAAGTATCTCTTTCAGCTTAATGCTGCGATACTGCTCGACATTCGCTAAGTCTGCCGCCGAAGCACCAGCGGCTTTCATCTGCTCAGTCAGAGTGTCGATGTCTTTGACAGCTTCATCGACTGCGCCCTTGATCGGATTGTTGAACTTAGCGAGACTATCTAGGATGCTCTCGTAGGATTTCGCTAGGCTTAGTGCCTTCTCATCACCATTGGCACTAATGACCATCTTCGAGAATTCACTGATACCGGTCAGGATGCCATCCTGTAGCGCGACCTGAATTGCGTATGCGATAGCGGCCTCGGCATCATCGCCAAAGTCAGTTACGTCACTATATTTGCCCTTCAGCTTTCCGGTGCGTCCTGTGTCACTGACGCGCCAGTCCTTCTTATACATGCCGATGGACACCGATGGAGAGCCGGTGAGTGTTGCGCCCAGTTCTGCTGCGATACTCTGTAGGCCGTTGATGACCGAACCGGCTGCGCCGCTGGCATTATCCTTCCTTGATGTGCTGTTGCCCTTGAGGCTGCTCACACCAAGTTCGCCACCGGCAAGCTGGCCTATGCTGGCTGTGCCATACTTGGTCTTTTTCAGCAGGCCGCCGATGGTGCCGCCGAGCAAAGAGCCGATTGCCGATCCGATTGGACCGCCAAAGCTACCTAGCGCACCACCGATCTGCGATCCCGTTGTGCTGAACTTGCCCCAAAGCTGTTTACCGACACCCGCGATTGCGCCGCCCATTTGAGCGCCTGCCATTGCCCCGCCGACCGCATTGCCAATGCCTTTCACGAAGCCGCCGCCCTTTGCCGGGTCGAACGCATCCTTGAATGAGCCAAAAGATGTGGAGAGGGATTTCAGCGGATCGCTGAATACCGACTTTATGAGCTTTCCATCGCTATCCTTGCCGCCGAATAGCTGGGCTTGGAAATTGGTTGCTCCGCCCTGGACGGCATCACCGAAAGCATTGTTAATGATCGAACCACCGGGGCCGACCTTTTTGCCCAGCAGTTGAGCAATGCTGCCAAGGATACCACCCTGTGTGAAGTCGCCCTGCGTAGCAGCGACCATGCTCTGAATGGCCTGTCCGATTTTGTTAAAAGCCGCGCCCCATTTGCCGCTGATTTGATCGCCCAAGTCAGAGATCGTGTCGCCCCAATGCTGCGCCATCGCGGTTGAGCCTTGTCGCGCTGCCTGATCGACTGCCTTTGACAAACCCTTTAGGGCGGCATCATACATCTGCTTGGTGAAGTCAGGATTGCTGCCGCCGTTGTAAAGGGCGTCCAGACCAGCGCGCTTATCGGCAAAACTCTTTGCCTGTTGTGATGCGGCATAGCTGGTAGAGTATTCTTCTGCCGCTGCTTTTCCATCTGTGAGCAATTTATTCTGCTTGGCAATTTCGGCGCTACGCTTCGCTTCTTCGCGAACCTGATCTGTGAGTGTCTTTAATGTAGCATCGTCAATTACCAGATTGGCCTTCTTGAGCGCATTTGCGACTTCCAGCGCCGTTTTTTCGATGGCAATCTGTTCCTCAGTTGCGCCGTTGCGCTTGAGGTCTAGAAGTGTCTGCTCATCTGCCAAGTCGAGCATCTTCACGCGATGCTGTTCATTGGCCTGTGCGACGATTTGATTAATCTCGCGCTGCTGGACGAGTGCCGCAACAGTCTTCTGACCTGCCTTCACGCGCTCTGCGTCGATGTCAGCGATCTTTTTGCCCGTTAAAGCCTCAATTTCCATTTCCTTGCGGCGGACTTCGGCTTGCTGGGTCGTAACAGCCGAAAGCTCAACTTCCTTCTCCAGCCCCTTCCAAAACTCAGTTTGTGCCTTTGCTTTGCGTTCGGCTTCCGTGGCTGCGCTCGATTTGCCGCTATCTTTCTTGCCACCAGCGGGGGAGGCAACAGCACCACCACCGCCGGGAAGATCAGATTTGCCGATTGGGCTATTGGTCAGGGCGTCGATCTGCTTCTGGATCGCACCAGCGACCTTACCGCTATCTGCGACCAGTGCGCGGCCTTCTCGATCAGTGCGACCACCCGATAGAGCATAGCGGGCATCAGACTTGACGCTCTTCCATCCCAGCGAAACGCCTTCCATGACATCGCCCTGCTTGAGGGCATCCCATGACGCGCGGCTATTTCGGCGCGAGCCTTCCCATGTTGCGTCCTGACCCGTTGCGATGCGTCCGTTGGCATCGGCTAATTGCTTGCCCAATAATTCTACACGGGCAGCACGAGCGGCTTTTGCCTGTTCCCATAGCTGTTTGGTTAGATTGCCCGACGCATTGGCGAACGACCAGATTGCCGGTTCAGCACCAGCGGCACCCGTACCTACGCCTCGTGTTTCCGTCGATGCCGAAGCTGCTGCCTTGGATACATCACTCAGCTTCACGCCGAATTTGTCGGCAGCGATGGCATTGGCTTCAAAGGCTGCTGTTGCGCTCTGGCTGTCGTTGAACAGGCCGACGAGCAACAAACTCACGCCGGTAATTGCCATACCGATCGGGCCACCAAATGCGCCCATCAGGGCCGCACCAGCACCACGAGCAGCGACGGCCATTGCGCCCATGGTCGTGGCAGCGCCGGTAGCAGCTACGCTGGCAGCGACAGCACGAGCAACAAAGCCCACACCGAGCGCCAGGCCGAGGCTGGTGACGATTGGCACGATGGTGCCGAGATTATCGCCAAGGCCGCGAATAGCGCCGCCGAGCGTGCCGGATACGACATTCGCCTGATCGGCTTCACCCAGATATTTCGTCACCGCGTTGGTGAGAACTTGCCACGAGGCCGCGACAGTGAAGTTGGACTTGGCAGCGCGCTCTTCAAGCGAGGCGCTACCCTTTAGGAAATCCTCGAAGAATTGCTTGGACGTGACGTTTCCAGCTTTAACCTCTTTGGTCAGAGCGGCGACGCTGCCCTTATATTTGTCCGATCCTGCGGCAACGGCTTGTAGAATGGGATAAGCGCCATCAAGGATGGAGTTATATTCTTCCGCTTGGATCTTATTGCCCGTGATAGCCTGACCAAGCTGGTGAAGAGCGCCTGCTGCGCTTTCGACCGTTCCACCTTGGACCTTGAGCGCGGCAGCGACACCATTGCTGAATTTGAGCAGATCGCCTTGGCTGGCGTTGAGGCTTTTCTGAGCCTGTGACGCTTTGCCATAGAGGGCGCTCATGGCTTCAAGCTGGACACCGTATTTCTGTGCGGACGCGAATAGCTTGTCGATGACGAGACGTTGATTGTCACCTTCTACGCCAGCAACGCGGAGGGAGTTGGTAAAGCGCGTGAAGCTATCAGCCAGCCCGATAATGACCTTGGCCGTGCCAAGTGCCACGAAGCCTTTAATCGCGGTGTTGAGGGTATTCATTGCTCGACCGCTCTCATTGGCGGCACGGGCAGTCTGATTGAATGCGCGGGTGTTGTCGTTTGCGGCGCGGGTTAGATCGCTCTGGCCGCGAGCAGTGGAACTGGCCTGACCACTGAGGCTTTTAAGTTCATTACGAAGTTCAGCCGCACCACGCTTTGCGTCTGAGTTGTCGATAGTGACACGAATTGTTCTAGCTGTTTCCACTTATATTATTTCGCCTCACTGATGGTCCTCGCTTCGTTATTTAACGGGGTTTGGACATGAGGCAGGGGCAAGTCTGCGGCTCTACTTCTTCGCAGACTTGCTCTTTGATGCGTTCTGATGTGACAAGAAGGTGTTATCCAGTGCGCGCATGATATAGACGAATGCGCGGCTCTCTATAGGACACATCTCATAGGACTTTGTGTAAGCCCACATCATGCTCACTGGGATAGGACCAAAGCCCATTCCGAAATTGCGTTCGGTGTGAAGTTCCCAAAAAGCATCCCAATAAAGGTCATGTTCCTGCTTGGGTGCTAACTCTAACTGGTTCTGAAAGAACGTGTTATTGGGCTGGGTAGCGGCGTCGATAATGAGACGCTCGCCACCCTTGAGATACCAAGACAGGAACTCGGTTAGTTTTTTGCTACTTCACCCTGAGCAGCTTCTGCGTCATCAGCACCACGGAAGTTAGCCGTGTTCTTCGCGCACTTGAACAGAAATTCAACGACGAACTGGGCGTCAGCGGTCCCTAGAACCTCAACGGCCTTATCGGCTGAATATGGGACTGTCTTACCAGCGTCATCCTTCAACTTCCAATCCATCAGAATGGTGTGGACGAGGAAATGTGCGCCGCGTTCATCTTCGCTGACTTCCTTGCCACTCAATGCCTTGCGGTGGACGCGGTTATACTTCTCAACCAACATCTTTGTGATTGGGTTGTGGTTGTCATAGAGGCGGCACAGATAAGAGCCGTAGAAGTTGTCATGCTCGTCATAAACGTCGAACCAGACGCCCTTCTTGGCTTCGTTCTCGTCAAAGCGCTTTGGGAATGTGATTGTCATATTGTTGTTCTCCTCATTCATCGGTCCAGTATTTATTCAGCAGACATGATTGAGCAGTCCCGTTTCCGAGACTGCCCAACCGCTCTGCCGTTGATGAAGGAGAACTACAGAGCTTAGAGCTTCTCGATCTTGAGCGAGGTTGCTTCCGAAGTCATATAAGCGCCTGTGACGGTAACAGTGACCATCATGTCATCCTGTGTGTCGTCCTGCGGGATCGAGGCGTTGCCATAGACTGTGAACTTGCGGCCATATGTCGCAAGGCCTAGATCGAATGAGAATGTCTGAATTGCGCCACTGAACAGAGCAGCATAATCTACACCAGTCTCACGGTAGAAAGTGAGGACCAGAGTAGTGGAGCGAAGGCCCGAAGCCGTCATGCCCTTTGGGGTGTTGCTCGAAAGCACATTGCGTGGGTTCTTAGGCGAGGCAACAGTCAGAGACAGATTGCTGTAGTTGAGCGCGGTCGATCCAGCAGCGGTGACATTTAGGACTTCTGCGCCCTGATATTCATAGGCTGTGTCTGGTACGGCTACGTTGGCCATGGTGCCCGCAACGGTAGCAGCCTTAACCTGCTTCTGTCCGGTTGCGCTAAACGACAACGTGACAGCGCCAGCAGCTTCCGCATTCAGCGAAAAGTCAGTGACCGCAATGCCGCTGGTGATCAGAAACTCATTCGATGCCAGTTCAGTGATGTGGCTGAAAGTCGGGCCAACAGCACCAGCCTTTAGGACGTTAGTGGCAAAAGTGCCGCCTACTGCGCTTTCCATCAGAAGGTCCACACAATCTGCCGTGATAGCGTTCAGTTCGATGGGAACAGATACCGACTGATTGCCACGACGCGAGCCATTGGAATTAAGGCCAGGTCGGATTGTGTCGGAAGTTACGTCACCGCCGCTAACAGTCGGTAGAGCCGATCCCTGCTTGCGAGGAAGTTCTAGACGGTTGCCAGTTGTAGGAACCGTGCCTTCAACCACTTCCTTGACGATGGTAGTCTTGACGGAATTGGAATTGATATATGCCATCAGCGTGTCTCCAAATTGGTTTTCTCAGGAGGCTGCGATGGCCTCGCTGATATTTACCGTGAGGAGTGCTGAGTGGCGTTTTGGACGTGGTTTTATGGCCTATTTGAACGCCAGTAGATCAGCAGATTAATTCGCAGATACTTGTCATCTGGAACGCGCTGGTGATGGAACTTGTAAACCTCTGTTGCGAAGTCGTCGCTACGCCAGCCCTTGAATGCGGTCATGCCTAAATCGGCTATATCCCAAGCGTTCAGTTCGTCGGCTTGAATGACGAGGCTTTTGGGCTGATTGATCTGAAGTGTGGCGATGCCCATTTGCTTCCAGCGGGTGGTCTGGCCGATGGACGCGATAGTCGTGGTATCTGGGTTGAATGCGAAAACGGCTGACATAGAGTTTTCATCAATCTCATAGTCGTCATCTGAGATGTAGAAGGTGAGGTCAGGAGCCGATGCTGCGAGTGATAGGCGCATCTTCCTGTTGAGTGCTACGCGGTCGTCATTGAGCATGGGTTAGTCCTTTGTGCTGTTGAAGCGCGCGACTACATTCTCGACGAAATTCGCAGGTGCCTGCTTCGATGATCCATCATTGAGCTTACCGATATATTCGACATTGTTTTCGACTATACCGGGTTCGTATGGCTTCGTTGGTGTCGTGGATACCCAGCCACGACGAGCAGTGCCGTCTTTGACAGGTGTTGCTAGAATGAGATCGCGTTGTGCGTCTAAGGTGGTCTTCTGGACATATTCGAGAAGCTGTTGCTCCGTCAGAGCAATGTCCTCTTCCAAGCCATCGAGCAAATCTGAGAAATCTATTTTCATGATCCTGACCCCACTATCGCGATCCAGCCAATCGGGACGCCATCAGGTTCGTCGGCTTCAACTGATCCAACGCGATATGATTTGCCCGCGAGCGTGATGACATCGCCGGGCAGGGGTTCGAACCACATATCGAACGCGGTTGCTTCCGCTTTGCCGCCACCCTCGACGGTGATCTTCACCGTGCGCTTGGCGACATTCACATTATGTGGAGTGACTGTCTTGCTCGACACCTTGCCGGTATCGGGGTCTTTGATGCCGCCAGTCGTGCGCGTAAGGATCGCAGGGACGCCAAAGGTCGCCTCAATCTCGCTACCTGGCCCTACAGCGGCCCTCAGGTTCTGGTAGAAGCTCATCGTCCGCTAATTCCGAACGAGATGCCCCTTGGCTGCGCGGTTGCGCTGAATGGGGCTAGGAGGCCGGAGATGACGGGGTAAGGATCAGCCGGGGTGTCGGCAAAATCCTTCTTCACGCTTGCGCCGGACGCGGCCTTAATCTCGCTGCTGGTCAGCGCGGCGGTCACGGCGATAGGGAAGGGTGCCTGTTCCGCTAATAGCGCGATGCCGACAATCAGGCGTTCGGATGGCTCGTCGGTGTTTAGGATCGAATATGGGATGCCATAGACACCAAGGGCATAGTCCAAGGCTTCGTGAAGCTGCGATGCCTCAACGGCATCCTTTCCACGAGCGGTCAGGACCGCGTTAATCTGTAAAAGGGTGATGGCCATTGGATACCTCGACTGTTTCGTCAGATACTTATCGAGACATCATGGGAAAGCCCCAGCGCAGAGCGCTAGGACCGTCCCGTGTGAGAAGTTAAACGACTGCTGGCTTGATGACCACGAGCGGGATCTTCTTAGGATCGGTCGCAGGGGTATAAGCGTTCGCGTTCCTCAGTTCAGTGAACGAAGGGCCACCCTTGGCAACGAAGGTGCCGGAGTAGTCGAAGCCCATTGGATGGATGATGTTCTTCCAACGGAACCAGATGGTTTCCTGACCCGAACCGTTACCTGCGCTCTCGTCTGCCTCTACAGCAACGCTCTTGCGCGACTGTGGAGCATTACCAACGTGGAACAGGCTGTCGCCCAGACCGACGATGCGGGTAGCAAAGCGGTCATCAACAACGATGTTCAGACCAGCAACCGAAGGAATTACAACGCCGGTATCGGTGGTGTTCTTATCAACGAGGTTCAGAAGCTGTAGGTCAAGATAACGCTCGGAGTTCATACCGATGGTCTTGATGATACCAGCATTGTCACCCTTTACCGCCTGTAGCGCACGGAGGACATTCTTGATGTCAAAGTCAGTGGTCATTTCGTAGGTGAAATCCTTGTCCACAGCATCACCAGCGATCAGACCATCAAGCACTGCGAAGAACTGAGTAACTTCGTCAGTGTTCTTGTAGTTCGCTACGCGAGCCGAAAGGGCTGCGAGTGGGTCAGTTGCGGTGAAGTCCTGAACGAGGTTCATACCGGAAACGCCCATGTTGCGGTGTGCGCGAACTGCGCTCCACAGCTTGGTATCCATCTTTAGTGGAGTGGCGTGGTCGGCAGGATCATCGTTGGAGATGTTGCTTTCAACATACTCGATGTCGTTCCATGCCTGAACTTCAGTGCGGATACCTTCGCCATCTGTCAGGGAGCGGGAAATCAAAGGGGAACTGGTCAGAACGCCAGCGGTGCGGAATGGGTTTGTGCCAGCGTTGTAGGCTTCGTCGATTGCGCCCCAGACAGTGCTGGTAGGTAGCTTGGCGAAGTCTTCTAGTGTCAATACCTCATTGCGAGTAAATGCCATGTGTGTTGTCTCCACTTATTGGGTTTTCCGGCCCAACAGTGGAACCGGGCGACAACTGTTTTCCTGTCGCCCAGTATTTATTCACGTCATCTAGACTGGCTCATTTGAGCGAGGTTCAGCCGATTTTCTTGCCCGCCTTCTCTGCGATTTCTCTTGCCTCTGCGGGGTTCTCAAGTTGGATTTTGCCGAACTCAGTCCAGTTCCAATTCTCTGCTGTCATGCGGGGTGGTTTAGTGCCGTCAAAGCCAGTAGAACCGCCGCCGCTGTTATCTGGTGCGCTGGTGTAGCGCTTACCTGCGCCTGCGAAATACGCCTTCGCAAACTCTTCACCTGTCTTGCCATCAAAGGAGGAAGCACCATCATCATCTAGTGTCCTGAGGCTCTTCAAGTAGGCAGTTACCATAGGCGCGTCGTCTGGCTGGACTTTGTGCGCGATCAGCAGATTGCTTATCTCGTTGTCAGCTTTGTATGAATGAAAGGACTTGGTTGCCTCTGATGCTTTGGTGTTCGCATCAGCTAGGTCTTTGGTCAGCTTCTCAATCTGCTTGTTGGCCTTCTCTAGATCGCTGCGCTTTTCGTTTGCGGCGTTCTCTTCGGCTTCCGCTTTTTCGCGTTCGGCAGCTTCGGCGCGATTTTCAGCTTCCTTGAGCTTTCGTAGCAGTTCAGCGTTCTTGTTCTTGAGGCCCGATGTGTCCTCGGACGAGGTATCGGTGGTGTTTTCTGTGGTCATGTAAATCCTCTGGCCCTTAGCCGTTTGGGGTGCGGCCTCGCCGCGTTCTGCGCTGGCCTAACCAGTGCCTTCTATTTACCGCTGTCAGTCGAGGGAGAGGCGTTTGCGTAGCTGCTCTAAGGTCAGGACACTGCCGTCATCACGGATCAGGTCAGACAGTTTCAATTTACCATCACGGAACATCTGAGCGCGGACTGGACCAAGAATGTCGTCCTGTGTCGCGCCTCCCTTCTTTGTGAGCCAAGCGTCAAAGCGCAGATCACCCGCGACCTTGCCGTCTATGCTCGCACGATCACCGGGCGGCACGTCATCGAGGTGTAAGCCCATTTCGCGGTAGGACTTCGTTACAGGGAGAGAATGAGATCGGCATCCGATATGCCTTGGGGGCATTGGACCTTCGCCAACGGGGAAGACCTGGCCTGACAAAGCCGCACAGGTAATCGTCGTGCGGCTGTCAAATGTGGCCAAAAACTGCCAGCCACGGACCACGTTGGAATTTGCCGCCCATGTGGATTGAGCTGCCACGTTGCTGACGTGCGCAGTTGCGGTTCGCACTACCGATTGTGCTGATCGGCGGCTAACATCTAGGATGCCATCGCGATATCCGTTGGCCTTGGTTCCCCTAATGCGCCGCACGATGGCGTCCGTGCCTTCACCAGCGACCATGCCTTTGCGAATTTCGCCTTCGATACGGGCCATGCGGCCAGCTTCCATGCCGTCTGTCCAATGCTTGAGCAGATGGCCTTCCATGGGCGAGGTCGTAACAAGGCTTCGCAGCAGGGCAGGAGCAGGGACCGTGGCAGCTATCTCAATGGGTAGCGCCTTGGTCAGGGTCGATGCTTGGAAGTCGGCTTCAACGAGTGCGAACTCGGCCAGCTCGTCATTCAGGGCATTCGCGACCTTCTGATAAACCGCGCTGTTTATGACGCGAAGATCGGCCAGCATTTCCTTGATGCGCTTCGTCGTCGCCGGGCCGGTATCAAGGCCGCGTTCGGCAATTCGTGCTAAGCGGACGGCCAGCTTATCGAGCAAATCCTGATCGGCGCTGTTGAGCAGGGCCACAATGTCGGCAGCAAGCCCACGGCTGTAGCGCTGGGCATCGACGGCATGGCGAATTGCGGCATCCTGTAGCCGCTCATTCACAGACATTATTCAGCCCCGGTGTCGGATGCCGATGGTAGGGCTAGGGGCAAGTCGATGACTTCTGCGTCAATCTCTGCCTTATGGGCTTCCCACTTGAGAGTATCATCCTGCCAGCCACCAGCGCGGAGGGCATAGAAAGCCTCTTTCTCGGTATAGAGGCCAGCGGCCTTCAAGTTACGAATTTCGGTAACTTCCTGAGGTGTCAGCTTCGCCGGGACAAGATCGACATTCAGGGTAAAGCGGGTTTCTGGATCATTCTTTGATGCTGCGCCCATCCACCACGACAGCCAGCGCAGGACTTCTTCCATGTCCTTGGCCACCGAATTAGTAAGCGTGACGATTGCCGCGTTCTCGGAAGTGCGACGGATCGCCAGTGCTTCTGCTGCTTCTGGTGCTGCCTTTTCGTCCTGTAGAATGCGGGAACCAAGTGCCGACATCTGGCTCTTGAGTTCCTTTAATTGCTCGCGGATAGCCACGACGCTGGTGCCAGAGAATTCGAGGAAGTGGACACCGGCCTGCTGGCCTTCACCACCAGCCCCGTGAATTTCCCAGATGTGATCTGAACCCGCTGGATAGACGTTCGGGATTTCATTCCCGTGTTCGTCCTTCCTCTGAGCGGGATTAACGACCACCTTCTGTGGGCCAGCGCAGTTGAAGAGCGCAGACGCATGATCGCCCTCTAGAATGTAGTGGTTACAGTTGACGTTCACTACGTCATCGAGCAACGATTTAGAGGGCCAGCGATCCTTCTTCTTGGTCGTCACCAGCTTGAATGGGATGAAGTCCAGTGGCTTTCCGTCACGGGTCGGAACGACAGTGCGGACCTTGTATTCACCCTTGCCATCTTCACGCTCGTAGATCGTAACGGTGTAGATGCCGTTGATTAGGCGCAGTTCACGATAAGCGTTTTCGCCATCACTCAGCTTGATATAGGTATAAACCTGCTTACCACCCACACGACCGACGCCATGATCCAATATGGCTTCGAAGGGGTAGAGAACCAAGAAGGGGTGATAACCCAAATCAATAGCGTTCGCTCCGTTGAGGTTCGCTGGCTTGTCTGCTTCTGATGGAGCATCAACGCCGATGAAAGTGTAGTTGGTTTGAAGCGTCTCGCTGATTAGCTTCTCACTGTAGAGTTCGATGCTCTCCATGTCATATGTGATGCTGTCCTTGATGACGCTGACAGTGGGGCTTACCAACACTGGGTCTTCTTGGAACACGAGGCTCAAGCATCCATCTAGGACGCGAGCAGCAGCAGGGAACATAGCTGTCCTGCGTAGGAAGTTCTTGAAGGGCTGACCCCTTGGGTCCATGCCGACACTGGGAACAGGCATGTAGAGGTCGAGAGCGGCTTTGACAGGGTTCTCACCACCGACAAAATCGCGGACCTTCTTAACTTGTGGAGCGTGGCGACTGAGCCTGTCGCTCTGGATGTTCTGTTCTGTCATGCGGGCACCTGAAATTGTTGTTCAGGTATTTACCGATGAGTATGTGGGGCTGCTCGTAGGCGCGGGAAAGCGCATCAGTGGAACTGATAAGTAGATGTGGCCAAAGAGCTTAGGCCACTCCTAGTAGAGAGCCAGTGGGTCAGCGTAAGCCCACTGGCTCTTTCTCCTTTATAGTAGAAGCAATCCACCGTTGCGGTTTGCCTTCTTGGCATAATCGCCGATTGTCATTGTCGGTTGGAATGCGATGTCCTGAACGACCTTCAATCCATCAATGTCTAGATCGAGAAGCTCGTCTAACCAGACCGATCCAAGTTCAGCGCAATGTATTTGGCAAAGCCCGAAAGCTATGCCATCCTCATCAAGTTCACTGAGTAACCAGAGGCAGTATGTGTAGGGGATATGGAGTTTCACCACCGGCTTGAATTTGATCTCTTTGGCAGTCCCTTGGACGGGGCGCTGCGCTTGTCGATTTATAACAAGCTGTTGGAGGTCTTTTTCACGGATGAGTTTCAGATAGTCCATAATGTGCCTGTCTCCTGTGACTAATTGGCACTCAGAAACAATGCGTCTTATGGAATGGAAATCAACCGTTCAGGTGATTATCTGGTCAGCGATAGTAGCCTTGTTGAGGCACGCTCGTGTAGGTCACTGGACCGGACGTATTGCCGATTTCGAACAATCGCCAGATTGACCAGACTAAGGCGTCCAATCTGTCAGGGGAACGATCTTTCTTCTCAGGATCGAAAGCGCACATCTGGGTTTCTAATTCCGTCATATCGCCACCAACGTGATGGACGCGGCCCTCGCGATATTTGTCAGCAATCGGCTTGGCGCGCATCTGCTTGCTACGGGATGCCCAAACGGGGGTGACGCTCACATTGTTTCGCGCTTGGTAGATGACCTTCTTAACGAGATCACCGCCGTTGTTTCGTTCAGCGACAATCTCGTCCGCTTCGAAATCATCATAGGCTTGAAGCACGTCTCGTTCCCAATCATGCTTGCGGACTGATCGGTCGGCCAACACATAGGCGTGGCCTTCAAAGGTGATGCCCGCGACGACGATGCCCGTGTAGTCGCTATTCTCATGCGCGGTCACAGCAGGGTCAACACCGACGACGACATGCTTGAAGCGCAGTTCGGATAGCTCGCCATAGAAGCGGTTATCGTTGATATGCTTTTTCGGGAAC
>CAZLSU010000033.1:0-30186 GCA_964562225.1 uncultured Sphingobium sp. | reverse complement strand
ACAGCGCGAACATGGTGGCGTCGCCGCCATCGTCCAGGATCAGGTTGCACACGCCCGATTCATGATCGTGCCAGTCGAAGATGCGCTCGACATAATCCCAATATTCCTGGAGCGTCTCGCCCTTGATCGCGAAGACGGGCACGCCCGACGCGGCGATCGCGGCGGCGGCATGGTCCTGCGTCGAATAGATGTTGCACGTCGCCCAGCGCACTTCCGCGCCCAGGGCGGTCAGCGTCTCGATCAGCACGGCGGTCTGGATCGTCATGTGCAGCGACCCGGTGATGCGCGCGCCCTTCAGCGGCTGGGACGGACCGAACTCGGCCCGCAGCGCCATCAAGCCGGGCATCTCGGTTTCGGCGATATCCATTTCCTTGCGGCCAAAGGTAGCAAGGGACAAGTCCGCGATCACATAATCCTGTGCGGCGGTGGCGGGAGCTGTGGCCACGATATTCTCCATTTAGCTGGTGTCAAAGCGGACCCCGCCCATGCAGGCGCGGCGACGATGCGTGCCAATACCAACCGCCGCCCCTGAACGCAACAGAATATAAAGATTTCTTTATGTGCCGTTTTCAGGCTGATCCCGCCCCCGACACCAGCATCGCGGTATCTATCCCCGCTGCCGCGAAAGCCCCCGCCCATTTGCCCCGCGCGGGCCGGTCGAACAGCAGGTCGATGGCGGCAGGTGCCAGGAACCAGCCATTGCCGCGCATCTCATTCTCCAACTGCCCCGGTCCCCATCCCGAATAGCCCAGCGCCACCAGATAGCGGCTAGGCCCCGTGCCCTTCGCGATCGCCTTCAATATGTCGAGCGACCCGGACAAGCCCCAGCCGCCAGCCACCTCCACCATGTCCTGCCCGCTCCAGTCGAGCGAATGCAGCACGAAACCGCGCCGCGGCTCGACCGGACCGCCGCGCAGCACGGGCCGGTCGGGCACCGCGCTGCCGTCTATGTCGAAGCTGGCGAGCAAGCCGTGGAGCGTCAGATCCTCTATCTCATCCCCCACCGCTATCCCCAGCGCGCCATTCTCGTCATGCACGCACAGCGCGATCACGGCATGGTCGAACCGCTCGTCGCCGATGTCCGGCATGGCGAGGAGGAAACGACCGGCGTAGAAGAGAGGTTGATCCATCCCCGAACTATAGGGATCGGGCGGACAAATCCAAGAACACAAAAGCCCGGCCGACCTTGACACGCGCCGGGCCAGTCCCGACTTGGCGCGCGACGCACATCAACAAGGAGCGGACAGATGACCATAGCCAAGGGCGACACGCTACCCGGCACTACCTTCAGCATCATGACCGAAAACGGACCCGAGCAGGTCGTCGGCGCGGACTATTTCGCGGGCAAGACGGTCGCGCTTTTCTCCGTCCCCGGCGCGTTCACGCCGACCTGCTCGGCCAAGCATCTGCCTGGCTATATCGACAAGGCTGCCGCGCTCAAGGCCAAGGGCGTCGACGAAATCGCCTGCACCGCGGTCAACGACGCTTTCGTCATGGGTGCCTGGGGCAAGAGCGCAGGCGCGGACGGCACAGTGACGATGCTGGCGGACGGCAATGGCGATTTCGCGAGGGCGGTCGGCCTGGAAATGGACGGCAGCAAATTCGGCCTGGGCGCGCGCGGCCAGCGTTTCTCCATGCTCGTCAAGGACGGCGTGGTCACGCAACTCAATGTCGAAGCGCCCGGCGACTTCAAAGTCTCCTCGGCGGATTATCTTCTGGGTCAGCTCTGACGCGAAGGCACCGGCCGGCGCGCTTCGCGGACGGCCGGTGCCACCCGCCTCGCCCACGGCCCGCTCATCGGCCGTTCGCCGTAGAGAAGGTTGGACAGCAACTGCTCGGCGGTGCGCCATCCGGTGCGCAATGCGCCATGGGGCAGCACCGTCGCGTCCGACGCGCCACAGGCCAGCGGCGGATGCGCGGCATAGGTCGCACTCTCGACATGATCGCGGCGCGCCACACCCACGCATAACCGCTCGAACCGGCGGACGACCACCCGGTTCGCCTTGCCGCGCTGTCGGCTCAGCAGCTCGAAACCATGCGACACCAGCGTGAAACTATGCTGCCCCTGCCGCGCGGCATGGTCCAGCGCCGCCAATATCTCGCCCGCCGAAATCGCCGTGAGCTGGGCATGCCGCCTGCCCCTCGCCATGCCGATCGCCCCGATCGGCACCTCGATCACGCCCATATGCGCGATCGGCTCCAGCCGTTCGGACGGCAGCGACACCTGGCAGGGCGACCGCGCGATCCCCGGCGTCGCGCTGCTGTCATAACCGATGCCGATCGCCGCCAGCGCGCGCAGCGTATCGTCGTTCGCGCCATAATTGCCCGCCCGGAACGCCACCGGCGCAGGCGCGCCCGCATCGACCAGCAGGTCGCGCGCCAGCCCCAATATGCTGATCTGGTCGGCCAGGCGAAAATCGCACAGATTGTCGCCTGTTCGCCCCCCCACCGGCGATCGTTCGGCAAAGGCCAGCCATTCGCTGTGCGCATGCAGTTGAACGTCATGCCCGCGATCCAGAATCGGCTGAACGATCCGCTTGATCACATCGCCGCCAAAAACCAGCGCGGGTAGCGGATCGACGAAGAACACGCCTTTCATCCCATGCGCGTCCAGCACGTCCATCTGATAGTCGATGCCATAGGCCCCGGCCCTCGTCTCGCCCGTGATGGCGATCGCGAAATTGGCCTCCAGCCCCGCACGGCCGTAGCGCCGGAAATGATCCGCCGACAGCTCGGTATCGATGGTCAGGTAAAGGCGCACCATGATCCGCCTTTAACAGGACGGGTTTAACCATTGGTTGATCCACATGGCGAACCTCAACGATGGCACAAGCCGTTCCCCGGCGCAGGCCGGGGTCCAGTCCAGAGCGTGAGGGCTGGCCCCCTCCCCTCACATCTCACGCCTCTCGCGTCTTTTTTTCGTCCTGCAATCCGTCTACCACCACGGCATGACACAAAGCATGGGCCGCGCCATCGTCGCGCAATTGAACGATCTTTACGACACCGCCGTCGACCATCTGCGCAACGCGATGCGCGCCTATGCCAGCGACGGGTCGATCCCCGACACGGCCACGCTGGCCCTGTTCTGCTATCCCGAACTGCGCGTCATCTACCGCAATGAAGGTATGGCCCCGCCACCCGGCCGCTCCTTCGCCCGCCTGTCGAAGCCCGGCCGCTATGTCACCACCGTGACCCGCCCCGCCATGTTCGCCGATTATCTCGCCGAACAGATCGACCTGCTGGTGCGCGACTATGGCGTGGACGTGGAAACCGCGCTCAGCGATCAGCCCATTCCTTTCCCCTATGTGCTCGACGGGCTGGACATGAGCGCGCTGGAAGGCATCCCGCCGACCGAACTGGCGCGCTATTTTCCCGCGACCGAACTCGCCGCGATCGGTGACGAGATCGCCGACGGCCTGTTCATGCCCGATGCGGAGGGGGATCGCCCGCTGGCGCTGTTCGACGGACTGCGCACCGATTTTTCTCTGGCGCGGCTCAAACATTACACCGGCACCCCGGCCGACCATGTGCAGCGCTACATATTATTTACCAACTATCACCGCTATGTTGATGAATTCATTGACTGGGCGGGCGCGGAGCTGAAACGGGATGGCACCCGCTTCACCGCCCTGTCCGGCGCGGGCGGCGTTTATGTGACGCCCGAAACCGCCGACCCCTCGCGCATGATCGCCGACAGCGCATGGCGAAAGCATCAGATGCCCGCCTATCACCTGATCGCGCCGGACCGCAGCGGCATCACGCTCGTCAATATCGGCGTCGGCCCGTCCAATGCAAAGACGATCTGCGATCATCTGGCCGTGGTCCGCCCCGAAGCCTGGCTGATGATCGGCCATTGCGGCGGCCTGCGCCCCAGCCAGCGGATCGGCGACTATGTCCTCGCCCATGCCTATCTGCGCGACGACCATGTGCTCGACGAAATGCTCCCCCCGGAAATCCCCGTCCCCGCCATCGCCGAAGTCCAGGTCGCCCTCGCCAGCGCCGCCGAAGCGGTATTGGGGGGCGGCGACCCTGAGGATTTCAAGCGCCGCCTGCGCACCGGCACCGTCGTCACCACAGACGACCGCAACTGGGAACTACGCTATTCGCACAGCGCCCTGCGCTTCAGCCTCTCGCGCGCAGTCGGCATCGACATGGAATCCGCCACCATCGCCGCGCAAGGCTACCGCTTCCGCGTCCCCTACGGCACGCTCCTCTGCGTATCCGACAAACCCATCCACGGCGAACTCAAGCTGCCGGGCCAGGCGAACCGCTTCTACGAGGAAGCCATAGCGGGCCATCTAAGAGTGGGCCTCCAGACGTGCGAGTTATTGCGCGAGCAGGGCGCGAAACTCCACAGCCGCAAGTTGCGCGCGTTCAACGAGCCGCCATTTCGGTGATAGGACGGGATGAGGTGGATTGGGGACGGCCGGCTTCTGAAACTATGCACCCTAGAAGCGGAATTTCCATATATCCGTCATGCCAGCGAAGGCTGGCATCTCAGGAGTGCTCGCGCAACGATGAGGCATGGCGCAACCCCTGGACCCAAGTGGCGCGATCTCTTGATTGAGCAACATCATATAGCCGCCTGAGGCCCCAGCCTTCGCTGGGGCGACGACAAAGGGAATACCCGCTTTGGAACGGCAGGCATCGACCTTGGAATGGCAACAACGGGTCGATCGAACGAACGTATAAATCAGGCCGCCTCGCGCCACACCTTGACCCGATCCTTGCCCGCATCTTTGGCCGCATAAAGCGCCTGATCCGCCCGCGTGAACAGCGCGTCGAAACTATCGTCACCCGCGCGCAGTTCCGCCACGCCAAAGCTCGCACTCAGCGCCGCCAGCGGGGCATGTTCCAGCGTCAGGCACAGCATTTCCACGCGCACCCGCTCCATCACCATGGCGGCGGCACCGGCATCGGTATCGACCAGCAGCAGGCCAAATTCATCGCCGCCCATCCGCCCGACGACATCACCCCGGCGGATCACGGAAGTCAGCAACTGCGCAAACGCCCGTAGCGCCGCATCGCCCGCCAGATGACCATGGCCATCATTGAGTGCCTTGAACCGGTCGAGATCGCACGCGACGATCGCCAGCGGCCGCCTGTGGCGCTGCGCGTTGGCGATGGCGCGATCGGCGGCTTCCTCCACCCCCCGGCGGTTGAGAATGCCGGTCAACGGATCATGCCCAACCTGCCGCCGCAGCAGGTGCGCCAGGTCGCCCGCCACCACCAGCACGGCGGCCACGCCGGTCGCGACATAGATGGCAGGAAGACCAAGGCCCAGCACCGCGCGATAAAGTTCCAGCCCCTCGCCCGGCCCCGCGCCGCGCACCATGGCCGATGTCGTCGCCAGCGTAGCCTCGAACAGCGCGAACAGGATCAGCATGACGAAAAAGGCCATTTCGGGCGCGTAAAAGCGCCGATCGCGCGGCCATAGCGCAGCGGCGGACACCGCCATCAGGATCGCGACATAGCCGGGCACGATCATCCCACGCAGCGCGATGCTGCCATAGGGGCTGACCGACAGGATGCCGCCGACCGCCGCCACTGCGCCGCCGCCCAGCAGCAGCGGCCAATGGATCGGCCGCCGGGACCGCTGAATGACGCCGATCACCACCAATGTCCCGCTGATGACGATGGCGGTCGCGGACACGCCCATCCACACCGGGCTTTTGAATGCCACGCCACCCGCATTGGCGATCCACTGGATCATCGACACGCCATAGGAGGCCGCCCAGGTCAGAACATGCCGCTCCCGCCCGAAATGCACCCACGCCACCCCCATCGCGATCGCCATGATCAGGCTGGTGAAGAATAAAAGCGAAAGGAGGATAATGGCCGGATTCACGCTGCGCGCCCTAGCGTTTCGCCACCGCCATTACCATCCGCATTGCTTGCCCTTGTTCTGCGTCGCCAGCCATTTGCTCAGCGGTGCGAAATAGGCGGTCATCGCCTTGCCGGAAATCTCCCGCGTACCGGTAAAGGCTTGCAGCGCATCGGGCCATGGCTTGGACGCACCCATTTCTAGCATCGCGTTAAGTTTGGCGCCTACTGCCTTGTTTCCATAGAAGGAACAGCGGTGCAGCGGCCCTTTCCATCCCGCCTGCTTGCACGCCGCCTGATAGAATTGCTGTTGCAGGATGGCGGCCAGGAAATAGCGGGTATAGGGCGTATTGCCGGGCACATGGAATTTGGCGCCCGGATCGAACTTCGTTTCATCGCGGGACACCGGGGGCACGATGCCCTGATATTGCTGGCGCAGGTCCGTCCACGCCTTTTCATAACCGGTCGCAGGGATCGTCCCGTCAAACACGCCCCAGCGCCATTTGTCGACCAGCAGGCCGAACGGCAGGAACGCGACTTTGTCCAGCGCCTGCCGCAGCAGCAGGCCGATATCCTTGTCCGGTCCCGGCACCCTGGCCGCATCGAGCAGCCCGATCTTCACCAGATAGTCGGGCGTGATCGACAGCGCGACGAAATCGCCGATCGCCTCGTGGAAACCGTCATTGGCCCCGTCCAGATAGAGCGGCTTCTGCCCCTGATAGGCGCGCTGATAATAATTATGCCCCAACTCGTGATGGATCGTCACAAAGTCGTCGCTATTGACCTTGGTGCACATCTTGACCCGGATATCATCCTTATTGTCCAGATCCCAGGCGGACGCATGACACACCACCTCCCGGTCGCGCGGCTTGATGAATTGCGTGCGTTCCCAGAAACTTGCAGGCAGCGGCTCGAAACCAAGCGAGGAATAGAAGCCCTCGCCGATCTTGAACATCTGCTTCTCCCAATAGCCGCGCTGCTGCGTCTCGGGCGTATCGGGCAGGTCGATCTGGCCGGGCAGCGTTTCCTTAAAACCCTTGGCCTTCAACAGTTCGCCGACATCATAGCCCAGGTCGCCCGCGCCTTGGGGGGCAACCACATCATAAATATTGCCCCAGGACTGCGCCCACATATTGCCCAGCAGGTCGGCACGGATCGGCCCGTCCGCGGGCTGCACCCCCGGCCCATATTTCTCGTTCAGTTTGGTCCGGGTATAGCAATGCAACTGGTCATAGAGCGGCTTCACCTCCGCCCATAGCTTGTCGGTCAGCTTGGCGAAATCATCGGCGGGCATGTCATATTTGGACCGCCACATCGCGCCGGTGTCGGCATAGCCCAGTTCCTTCGCCCCGGCATTGGCAATCTCGACCAGCCTGGCATAGTCGGTCCGCATCGGCGCGCCGACATTGTCATGCCAACTGACCCACATTTCCTTCAGTTCTTCGGGGTTGCGGCTGTTGCCCATCTGCTCTTCGATATCGCTGCCGTTGATCGGCTGCCCCTTGAGCGTCCCCTTGCCCTTGCCATAGGCGGACTGAAGGCTGGTCGCGAGGTCATTCAGTTGCGTCGCCGCGCCCGCCGTGGTCGGCGCGGGCAGCACCAGCGCGCCGCGCAGCAGGTCGAGCCGCCGCTTCGTTTCCACCGACAGCCCCGGCGCGGTCGCATATTTCGCCGCCTCCAGCGCATAATCGACGTTCATCGTCGTGCGGATCGCCCCGAAATAGGCCGCCACCGCATCGCTGTCATCGGTCAGATAGGTGGAGTTCACCCAGTCCGCGCGGCTGGAAATGAGCGAATGGTCGAACATCGCCGTTTCGGCCTTGGCAAGGAATGCCTCCGCCCCCGCAGCGGTCGGGGCGGTCTCCTGCGCGCAGACGGACGGACTGAGCAGGGCAGCCGCAATAGCGGCCAGCGAAATGGCGAATTTCATGGGTCTATGTCCCCTCTGGATCGGTTATGCCCGCCAGAGTGGCCTCCCCCGCCTATCCGGTCAAGCCGCCAGGAAATCCGCGATCGCCGCGCCCAGTTCCTTGCGGACCACGGCGCTCATATGGTTGCCCGGCACCTCGACATAGCGACCATCCGGGATCAGGTCGGCCAGCGCCTGCGACGATCCATTATCCTGGTCCTCGGCCCCGCTCGCCACCAAAGTGGGCTGGCCGATCGCCGCGATCATATCCTGCGGCGTATCGACGAACGTATCCAGAATGTGCAGCAAAGCGACCGGATCGCCCCCCGTCGTCTTCAGGAATGCTTCGGTCATCCATTCCGAAGAACCACGCGCGAACGAACCGAGATTACCCAGCACATGCCGGAAATAAGTGCCCCGCCCGCCAGTATCCGTCAGTCCCTGCAAACCCATGCCGGAAATGACGACCCGGCGCGGCGCGGCACCATTGGCCAGCATCCGCACCACCGTGCGCGCGCCCAGCGAATAGCCGCCCAGATCATAATCGGTCAGTCCCATCTGCGCGACCAGCGCCAGCCCGTCCGCCATCAGCGCATCGGGCGGATAGGCGGCGGCATCATGCGGCTTGCCGCTGTCCCCATGGCCGCGCAAATCGGGCATGATCACCCGGAAGCCTTTGGCCGCTATCTGCGCCGCATGCCCATATTTCACCCAGTTGGTCTGCGCGTTGGAAAAATAGCCGTGGATCAGCACCACGTCCCGCCCCTCACCCATCATATGCACCGCGATGGGGAGTCCCCCAAAGCCAGTGATGGCGTGGCGTTCGATGTGCGGGTGGGTCAAGACGGCATTCCTAAGTTAGGTATTGCGCCGAATATGGCCGATCAGCGCGGATGTCGAGGGGGCCGGACCAGCATCACCGTGATAGCCACCAAACTACCGGCCAGTGCCAACGCCATGTCTTTCTGGGCGTCCCATACGTCACCCTGCTGTCCGTTATAATAGTCCGCCGTCTCGCCGGCAGCGACGATCGTCAGTGCCCACTCGAAAATCTCATACACCGCGCTCACCAACCCGATCATGGCCAACGCGACGAACAGCCCACTACTCCGCTCCCGTCGCGCCATTTCGGCGATCGGCAACGTCAATAATGCGCCACATGCAAAATGCACGAACCTGTCATAGCCGTTCCGCCCCTCTCCGATATGCCATCCAGTCAGCGCCCGCACCCACTCGTCATAAGGCACATAGCTATAGATCCACCGCGCGCCGAGCGTATGCAGCAGCAGGAAAAGCCAAACGCACAAAATGGCCCGATTGCTCATCGGCCAGCGCCATAGCAACCAAGGCGCGGCAAGCATGAGCGCAACCGTAGGCCCATGTTGCAAAGGGGCGAGATCAGGATAGGGCTGCGCGATATTCGCGACCGTAATCGCAACCAGCAACGACACTATCATCCAGCGCTGCGCTGTCGGAAGGCTCTTCCAGACTGCGACAGCGCCGATGATGCGCCTCACCCCTTCTTCAAATGCCGCCGACCCAGCAATTCGGCGATCTGCACGGCGTTCAGCGCCGCACCCTTGCGCAGATTGTCGGCCACCACCCAGATCACCAGCCCATTGTCCACCGTCGGATCTTCGCGCACGCGGCTGACGAAGGTCGCATAATCGCCGACGCATTCGACCGGGGTGACATATCCGCCGTCCTCGCGCTTGTCGATCAGCATGATGCCGGGGGCCTCGCGCAGGATCGACTGGGCCTTCTTGGCGGAAATTTCCTCGGCGAATTCGATGTTGATCGCCTCGCTATGGCCGACGAACACGGGCACGCGGACGCAGGTGGCGACGACCTTTATCTTGGGGTCGAGGATCTTCTTGGTCTCCACGACCATCTTCCACTCTTCCTTGGTGAAACCGTCGTCCAGGAAGCTGTCGATATGCGGGATCACATTGAAGGCGATCTGCTTGGTGAATTTCTTCGCCTCGGCCGGATCGCCGACAAAGATGTTGCGCGACTGCTCGAACAGTTCGTCCATGCCTTCCTTGCCCGCGCCGGACACGGACTGATAGGTCGACACGACCACCCGCTTGATCGTGGCATAATCATGCAGCGGCTTGAGCGCGACCACCATCTGCGCGGTCGAGCAGTTGGGGTTGGCGATGATATTCTTCTTCTTATACCCGTCGATCGCGTCCGGGTTCACCTCGGGCACGATCAGCGGCACGTCCGGGTCCATGCGATAGAGCGACGAATTGTCGATCACGACGCAACCGGCCGCCGCCGCCTTGGGCGCATAAATGGCGGTCGCGGTCGATCCGACGGCGAACAGGGCGATGTCCCATCCGGCAAAGTCGAAATGCTCCAGATTCTTGACCTTGAGCATCTTGCCGCTGTCGCCATATTCGACCGTGGTGCCGGTCGAGCGCGACGATGCGAGCACGGCGATCTCGTCGATGGGGAACTCGCGCTCGGCGAGAATGGTCAGCATTTCGCGGCCCACATTGCCCGTGGCTCCGACGACGACGACCTTGTAACCCATGACTAAGACTCCACTCCAGACGCGAAATGCGGGAGCAGGCCCCATAGCGCGGCCAGCGCGATTGTCCAGCGGGAAGCCCGCTCAGCCGCCCTTACGGAAGGGCTGGATGCGGGCTGAGCAAGAGTTATCGCGGTTCCGCCCGGACGTTGCAGCAGGCAGGAAGCCATGACCTGTTTGAGCAGAGGTCAACAACTGCCCGGCACACAGGCCGATCCCCGCCACCGCATATGAATCGCAAAAAAATAGACTGTATTTTACAATATTTTGCGCCGTTGCCGCAGGTTCATGCAACCTGCATCAAGGTTGGGAGGTTCTAGCCACGAACCGCCCATCTGGAGGAAATATCCCATGCGTAAAGCCCTGTTAGCCGTTGCCGCCCTGTCGCTGGCGATCCCCATGTCCATGGCCGTGCCGACCGATGGCGCGCAGGCCCGGAAACATTATCGCTACAAGGAATGGCGCGGCCGCGATGGCCGTCAATATTGCCGCAAGTCGAACGGCACCACCGGGTTGATCGTCGGCGGCGTCGGCGGCGCGCTGGTTGGCCGTGCCATTGATACGCGCGGCGATCGCGCGACCGGCACCATATTGGGTGCCGCAGGCGGCGCGCTGCTTGGCAAGTCGATCGACAGCAAGCGCACCTGCCGCTGATCGCCAAACGAAAAGGGGCGGCTCTCACATTGGAGAGCCGCCCCTTTTGGCGTCGTTACGGCCTGCTTACTTGGCCGCGCCGCGCGCTTCTTCAACGCCGAACACGACATTCTGACCGCCGGACTGACCCGAAACCTTGCCATTCTTGACGGCCAGGTTGAACGCGACCGCGTCAGGATAGCGACGGCCGGAAATGACCTGGCCGGTCTTGGTGTCCTTCACCTGATACAGATAGGTGTAGCCTTCATGGGTGAAGCGCTGCTTGGCGGCTTCTTCCGCTGCGGCGGGGGTGACGGCGGCGATGGCGCTCAAAACGCCGGCAACAATGAACTTGGACAGCATTCGCATAGGGTAACTCCTTGTGAATGCCGATCAAACACCTCGAAATCTTATGTTCTGTTGGGGTTGATCTATGTTGCGACGCGGCCGGGGACAATCGCAAAGCGCGACGAAGCGATTGCATCACACGCAATCCACCGGTCGTTCATGCGCACCGTTTCACCCTTTGGACAGCGTCACGATATGATCGAACTCCGCCTTGGTCAGCGGGGCGATCGACAATCGCGACTGGCGCAGCATCACCATGTCCGCCAGCGCCGGGTCCGCTTTCATCGTCTTGAGCGTAACGGGATTGGCCAGCTTCTTCTTGGGCGCGACATGCACCGCCACCCATTTGCCGGTCTCGTCCGTACTGTCGGGCTTGGCTTCCTCGACGATGGTCATGATGGCCACCACCTCCAGGCCGATATTGCTGTGATAGAAAAATGCCTGGTCGCCCTTCTTCATCGCCATCATGTTCAGCTTGGCGCTGTGATTGCGCACCCCGTCCCATTCGGCGCGCCCTTTGGCGACCAGATCGTCATAGGAAAATACATCGGGTTCAGATTTCATCAGCCAATATTGCATCGCGCCTCCTTGCATCAGCGGCGTCGCGCGATCAAGGATCGGCATATCCGCATTTTCAAGAGAGTATGAGCGTGTCACAATCGGTTCTGGAGCAGGTGCCCGTCCTGTCCCTCGCAAAGCTACCAAAGGCGCAGTTCGCGACGGCATTCGGCCAGTCGTTCGAGCAATATGGTTTCGCGATGGTTAGCGATCATGGCATGGATCAGCGGCTGGTCGATGCGGGCTGGGCGCTGGCCCGGCGCTTCTTCGCCCTGCCCGAAGCGACCAAGCGCCGTTATGACGCAGCCTCCAATGGCGGACAGCGCGGCTATACCGCGTTCGGCACCGAAATCGCCAAGGGCGCGCGCGAAAACGACCTCAAGGAATTCTGGCATGTCGGCCGCGAACTGCCCCCCGGCGATCCGCTGGCGGACACGATGCCCGCCAATATATGGCCCGACGAAATAGCCGAATTTCGCGCCGTCTTTGAACCGCTCTATGCCGAATTCGACCGGGTCGGTGCCGAACTCCTGTCCGCGATCGCGCTCTATCTGGGGCTGGAGGAACGCTGGTTCGACGGGCCGGTCGATCAGGGCAATTCCATCCTGCGCCTGCTCCATTATCCCCCCGTCTCGCCCCAGGCGCCCGGCGTCCGCGCGGGCGCGCATGAGGATATCAACCTTATCACGCTGCTGCTGGGTGCGGAGGAAGGCGGGCTGGAACTTCGGACCCGCGACGGGCACTGGCTCCCGGTCGTGCCGCCGCCCGGCGCGCTGGCGATCAATGTCGGCGACATGCTCCAGCGGCTGACCAACCATCGCCTGCCCTCGACCAGCCACCGCGTCGTCAACCCGCCGCCCGACCGGCGCGGCCATGCGCGCTACTCGATGCCCTTCTTCCTGCATCTGCGCCCCGACGTCATCATCGACGCGCTGCCGCAATGCGTCGATGCCGATCATCCGCGCCGCGATCCGCCGATCAGCGCGCACGACTATCTGACCGAGCGCCTGATCGAGATCGGCCTGATCAAGAAAGGCTGATCATTTCCGCCAGCGGGCGAGCGTGATGCCGATCTCCTCGTCACGCTCGGTGAGCGCCAGCTTGACGATCTTCACCTCGACATGGCGAACCTTGCCGTCCTGCATGAAGACGGTGTCGATGATATGGTCGGCCACCGCCTCGATCAGCGTGAAATGCAGGCCCTCGGGCAATGCCGTGGTCGCGGCATGCTTCAGGTCCATATAGTTTTTGGAATGGCTCAACGCCGTGCCCGGATCATAATGATCCGCCAGTTTCAGCAGCGCGCGTACCGATATGCGCAACGGCTGGGGCAGATGCGTTTCTTCCGAATAGATGCCCGTCAGCACGTCGACATGCAGATTGTCGACCGCCAGGGTCAGATAGTCCTCTGATGGGATAGTCATAGCTCGCCAAATCAGGGCCGCGCCGATGCCGGGGAGCGACCAATATGTCCTTTTAATTTCACGAACAGGCGCTAAAGCCCGCCGCTCATCGCGCGCTCCATGCGCCATCCATCGCAGATCGGCAAGCCGTGTCCGTCATCCTACCCCTCGCCTCGCAAAGCCCCCAGCATATCGACATGCTGCTGGATGCCGCGTTCGGCGCGGAACGACGGGGGCGTACCGCCTATGCCATCCGGCAGGGGGCGTCTTGGTTGCCGGCGCTTTCCTTCGCCTCTGTACAGGACGGGCACCTGGTCGGAACACTGCAAAGCTGGCCGGTGGCGCTGACCGACAGCGATGGCGCGCAACAGCCGCTCATCATGGTCGGGCCGGTCGCGGTCGAACCTGCACTGCAACGGGGCGGTCATGGCCGGGCACTGATGGATGCTGTCGTCGCGGCGGCGCGCGCGCTGGCAACGGAGCCTTTGATGATGATCGGCGACCCGGAATATTATGGGCGCTTCTGGGGCTTTGCGGCCGCTGGCACGGCCGGATGGGACGCGCCCGGCCCGTTCGAGCCGCGCCGCCTGCTTGCATTGTCGGTCGATGGACGGGCGGTTGGCGGATCGGGCATGCTGGGACCGCGCGTCACCGCCACGGCCTGATTGCCTTCGCCCCCCGGCGCTCCTATCTGGAGGATATGCCGATGGAGCCGCTCCCCGATCTGGACACCCTGTCCCTTGCCGACATCGCCCGGCTGATGCAGGAAAAACGCCTGCCGCCGGTCGAAAAATGGAACCCCACCCATTGCGGCGACAGCGAAATGCGGATCGCGCGGGACGGCACATGGTTCCATCAGGGGTCGCCGATCGGCCGCGAAGCGATGGTGCGGCTCTTTTCGACGATCCTTCGCCGCGAACCGGACGGCACGTTCGTGCTCGTGACGCCGGTGGAAAAGCTCTCGATCGACGTGGAGGATGCCCCCTTCGTCGCTGTCGAGGTCAAATATGACGGCGAAGGGCGCGAACGCACCCTCGCCTTCCGCCTCAACACCGGCGAGATCGTGCAGGCGGGCGCGGACAATGCGCTGACCGTGCGCGATGGAGACAATGGCCCCCACCCCTATCTGCATGTCCGCGCGGGGCTGGAGGCGCTGGTCGCGCGCAGCGTCTATTATGAACTGATGAACCTGGCGATCGACGATGGCACCGATCCTATCGGGCTGTGGAGCGCAGGCAGCTTCTTTCGGCTGGATGGTCAGTCATGATGCTCGCGCGGCGGCTGCGCGACGCGCTGGCTGACGGACATAGCCGCGATATCGGCCTCAGCGCCGCCGACACCCGCGATCCACGGATCGACGGTCCGATCACACTCGCACCCGCCGCCGTGCTGGTGGCGATCACCGACCGGCCGGAGCCGGGCCTGCTGCTGACCCAGCGATCCTCCGCGCTCCGCAAACATCCAGGCCAGGTTGCCTTCCTCGGCGGCCGGGTGGACACAGGCGACGCGGACGAGATCGCGGCCGCCCTGCGCGAAGCCGAAGAGGAAATCGGCCTGCCCGGTCACCAGGTGCAGGTGATCGGCACGACCGATCGCTATCATACCTTCACCGGCTTCGACATCATACCGGTGCTCGGCGTCATTCCCCCGGACCTGCCCCTGCGTGCCCAGGCCAGCGAAGTGGACGACTGGTTTGAGCCGCCCCTCGCCTATCTGCTCGATCCCCGCAACCGGGTCCGCCACAGCATGATCCATGAAGGCCGCGAACGCCATTATTACGAAATCATGTGGAATGACCGCCGCATATGGGGAATCACCGCTGCCATCCTGGTCAATCTGTCGCGAAGGCTGGGCCATGACCGCCTCGCTGCCTGACGCACCGTGGCGGCATCGGCCGGGGCTTGACGCGCTGCTCGACACCCTTGGCGCGCATGAAGGGCTGGCCCGGTTCGTCGGCGGCGCGGTGCGGGACAGCCTGCTGGGCCTCCCCGTCCATGATATCGACGTCGCGACCGCCCTTACCCCACAACAGGTCATCGACCGGTTGAAGGCCGCAGGGATAAAGGTCGTCCCGACCGGCATCGACCATGGCACGGTCACCGCCGTCATCGCCGGCGCGCCGGTCGAGATCACGACATTGCGGCGCGACGTCAGCACCGACGGGCGTCGCGCGACGATCGCCTATACCGACGACTGGCGCGAAGATGCGGCGCGCCGCGATTTCACGATCAACGCGCTTTATGCCGATCCGGTCAGCGGCGCGATCACCGACTATTTCGATGGCGTGGCCGATCTGGAATCGCGCACCGTTCGCTTCATCGGCAGTGCGCGAGACCGGATCGCCGAAGATCATCTAAGGATATTGCGCTATTTCCGCTTTTTCGCCCGCTATGGCCAGGGCGCGCCTGACGTGGCGGCCTATGCCGCCTGTCGGGAGGGTGCCAGCAGCCTGATGGCGCTCTCGCGGGAGCGGATCGCCGACGAGCTGCTCAAACTCATGCTGGTGGACGCGCCCGCCCATGCACTGCGACTGATGGTCGATGGCGGCATCCTGTCGGCCATCCTGCCGGAAATCGACCTGACAGGCGTGGATCGCCTCGCCATGCTGGTCGACCGTGAAGCAAGGTCCGGCATTGCGCGCCATCCGACCCGGCGGCTGATCGCGCTGATGCCGCCCGACGCTGCGACCGCCGACAGGATCGCCACGCGACTGAAACTGTCCAACAAGGCACGCAAACGCATCGCGACGGCGCTTACCCCGGCCCCACCCCGCTCCTTTGCCGAAAGCGCCTATCGCCTGGGTCTGGAAGGCGCGACGGATCGTTGCCTGCTCGACCCGGACTGTGACCTTGCCGGACTTGCCGACTATCAGACATGGCAAAGGCCGATCCTGTCGATCGGCGGCGGGGCCTTGATCGCGCGCGGCCTGACGCCGGGACCGGACGTTGCCAGGGCGCTCCACACCGTCGAGGATCTCTGGATCGGCGAAGGCTTCCCCGGCCCCGAGCGTACCGCCCTGCTCGCCGATCAGACCGTTTCAAAATTCCAGCGCGCGCGCCAATAATCATAGGCATCCGCCTCGGCCATCGGCCTGGCGAAATAATAGCCCTGCCCCTGCCAGCAACCCAGTTCCTGCAACCGGTTCGCCAGCGCCTGATTCTCGACACCCTCGGCCGTGACCCGCAAATTGAGCGATTCGGCCAGCGACAGGATGGTGCGGACGATGACTTCCTTGTCATGGTCGGCCAGCATGTTCGTCACGAAACTGCGGTCGATCTTCAATATGTCGATGGGCAGGCTGTGCAGGCTCGCCAGATTGGAATAGCCGGTGCCGAAATCGTCCATCGCGATCGGCATCTGCAAATCCTTCAGCGCGATCAACAGCTTGCGGGCTTTGTCCGGGTCCGCGATGATCGCACTTTCGGTGATTTCCGCCGTCAGCCGATGCCCCTCGACGCCGGAAAAGCGCAGCGCCTCCTCGAACATCGACGCAATGTCGTCGCGCGCCATCTGGATCGGCGACAGGTTGACGTTGATGCCGACCGGCAACGGCGTGCCGAATTTCGCATCCCAGCGCGACAGGGCCTGCGCCGCCTCATAGGCTGCCCAGCGCCCCAGCGGCGTAATCAGCCCGCTCTCCTCGGCCACCGCGATGAATTCCACCGGCGGCACATTGCCAAGTTCGGCATCGTTCCAGCGCGCAAGCGCCTCGAAACCGGTAATCTCGCCGCTGTTCAAATGGATGAGCGGCTGAAAGGCGAGCGTCAGATCGCCATGGGCCAGCGCATCGCGCAATCGGCTTTCCATGGAGAAACGGCGCATCGATTCCTTGAGTACGCCGTTGCGATAGATTTCCACCTTGCCGCTGCGCTTGGCAATCTTGACCGCCGCCTGCGCCTTGCGGACGACATCGTCGGGATCTTCCTTAAGTCCCGCGGACAGGGCGCAGCCGATGGCGCAATCGACGCGGATCTGCAAATTGGTCAGGCGAATCGGCGAATTCAGCGCGTCCTTGATCCGCTGGACGATGTGCAGCGCATCCGACAGGCCATTGTTCAAACGCGCAAAGATCGCAAAGTCATTACCGCCGATGCGCGCCAGCACATCCCCCTGCCGTAGTGCGGATTTCAACCGCTTGGCGACCGTGATCAGCAGTTCGTCGCCCGCCATCGGGCCGAGCGATTCGTTGACCCGGCTGAACCGGCTGAGATCAATCGCGATGATCCCGAAGCTGACATTGTCGGGCCAGGGCGCATTGTTCAACCGGTCGTCTATCTCCTCGCCGAAACCGGTCCGGTTGGGCAGCGCGGTCAGGCTGTCGGACAGGAGTTCGCGGCGCAGATTCTTCTCGATCGTGCGCTCGCTGGTGCGGTCGATCGCGGTCAGCAGCAACTGCTCCAACCGGTCTTTGGTTGCAGGCAGGCGACCGATCGTGCAAAAGAAATATTCAGGCCCCAGCTTGCCGTCGCAGCGCAGTTCAAAGCTTTCGGAGATAATGTCGCTCTGTAGAAAGCGCGTGACCCGCTCGCGCCATGACGGGCTGGTCAGATGCCAGGTCGCATCCTCTTCGGTGGTCGTCAGGAATCGCCGGGCAAAACCCTCATTGGCCTTCCATACCGCCAGACCGTCGGCATCATGCACCAGTATCGCCGCCGCCTGCGACAGGGCGGCCAGCCAGTCTGCGGGACAAGCCACCCCTCCATGACGTGCGACATCGGCCGGGGAATCACCTTCCTGGCGCAACATTTCACTGGTCCTGGGACGCGCGACGGTGGGCTTCATACCCCTGCCCTAGCCGCGAAGGGTAAATTTTCGGGAAACATCCTTTGCCGTTCGTTCACATGGCGGAATTAAACGCCCCCTCGCGTTGCGGCATGCGCGATCAGCGCAGCGTCCGGCTAACCGTCGCGATGATAGTCATAGCCCTGCGACCGGCCCTGATGCCGCGTCAGGATCGCGCCGATCGGCGCGCCGCCCGCACGGCGCAACCGGTCCACCGCCACGCGCAGCCCGCCATGATGGTTGCGCCCCGATTCGATCACGAGCAGAGTCGCCTGCGCCTTGGCGGCGATCAGCGGCGCATCGGTCAGCCCCAGAATGGGCGGCGCGTCGATCAGCACCGTGTCATATCGCGTCGCGAAATCGCCCAGCAGCGTATCGAACGCACGGGTGGAAAGGAGTTCCGCCGGATTGGGCGGCACCGCGCCGCCCGGCAGCACCGATATTTCGGGCACCGCCGTTGCCACTATCACATCCTGCGCCACCGCCTGCCCCGTCATCACCGCGCTGATCCCCGCGCCGCTGCCCAGCCGGAAATGCACATGCTGTGCTGGATGACGCATGTCGCAATCGACCACCAGCACACGCTTGCCCAGTTCCCCGAGCGAAAGCGCCAGCGCATGCACGATGGTCGATTTACCCTCGTTCGCCTGGGCGCTGGTGATCAGGATGGATTTGGGCAGGCCGTCCACCGACGCGAGCAGCAGCGATTGCGCGATCGACCGCATCGCGCCGGGCGGCAACGCCTCTCCATCGTTCAGCATCGGCGCGGTGCCCAGCAGCGGCAGGTCGATCCGTTCGGCCAGCGTTTCGGCGGACGTCACGGCATCGTCGAAAATATGCCGCGCCGCCACCAGCATCAGCCCCAGCGCCAGCCCGCCGAAGGACGCCAGCAACATGGTGGTGCCGATATTGGGCGATGTCGGACGGGCCGGAACGGCGGCATGGTCCAGCGGCTGGATGCGCCCGGCCTGAAAACCGGCTTGCGACGCCATGTCGCGATAGCGCTGGAGCAGGCTGTCGTGCAGCGTGCGGAACGTATCGACCTGCCTTTCCAGCATGCCGATCTGCATGTCGCGCCCGCGCCCGACCCCGGCGGCCCGCTCGACATCGGCGATTTCCTGCGCGATCTGCTTTTCGCCGCGCTGCGCGATCGTAAACTGTTCGTGCATCGACGTGCGGATCGTCTGGCCCAGCCGTTCGATCTGATCGTCCAGCGCCGCGACCTTGGCGCGCGCTTCGCGCACCTCGGGATGCGCGTCCTTGCGGAACTGGCGCTGCTCGACCAGCGCGGCCTGCGCCTGCGCGCGCTGCTGCATCAATTGCTGGATCGCGCCGTTTGCCAGCACATCGGGCAAGGTCGTCGCACTCGCCCCGCGCGCACTTTCCCACCGCTTCTGCGCCGCAATGCGGTCCGACACGGCCTGCGCGCGAAACGCGTTGAGTTGCGCCAGCCGGGTTTCCAGGGTCGCGCCATCGGCCTGCGGATCGGCCGCCGGTGCCAGTTGGGCCGCATAAGTCGCCAGGTCGCGCTCGGCCCGTTCCAGATCGCGGCGCGCGCCGTCCAGTTCGCCCAGCAGGAACCGCCGGGCCTGCACACCCGATTCAAAACCGCGCCTCAGGTCCGCGCGAATCAGCATCGCCGCATAGGCATTGGCGATCCGGGCGGACATGACCGGATCGGCGCTGACGAAGCCGATCGAGATGATCCGCGACTTGCCCGGAAGGTCCGACACCAGATTGCCCCGCAGCATCTGTTCCACCAGTTCGGCCTCGACCTGCTTCTGGCCGAGCGCGCCCAGTCCCTGTTGCGGGCGCTTCCTGTCCATCGCGGCGAAGAAACGATCATTGCCCGCCAGTTTCAGCTCGCGCGCCACATCCTGCGCCAGCGCGCGGCTGCGCAGCACCTCCAACTGGGTCTGCATCAGCGATTCGGTGTCGGGCGGCGACACGTTGATGCGCGCGTTCGCTCCCGTACCCGCCGCGCCCGCGGGCACATCCTCCACCTCGACCGATGCGGTCGCCTGATAGTCGGGCGTGGACAGCAGGATGATGCACACCCCGGCCAGCATGCACAGCGCCATGGTCACGAACAGGATGATGCGATGACGGCGCACCACCAGCCCGATCGCGGCGGCCGCAGCGACGAAACGCGCGGCGCGCCCGCCATCGGCCAGTTCGTCCGATCCTCCGTGCGCCGGGGTCAGGCCGTGGCGTGGCGGCATGTTCATGATCCCGCCTCCACCGCGACGAAGGCGGACGTCAGCGGCAGCGATCCACCCAACAGGTCATTGACCAGCGCCTTTGCGCGCGACAGACCGATGATGATCGTGTCGCCCGGCAGGATTTCGGGATTGTCGGCGCGCCCGGCACGGATCGCACCCAGATCGAACATCGCGGCCTGGCGCTCGCCCTGCACGGACCGGACGACGACGATTTGGCCCAGGCTGGCATCGTCGCTTGGCCCCTGCCCCATCGCCACCGCCTGTTGCAGCGTGATGCGCCCGTCGATCGGATAGATGCCCGGCCGCCGCACTTGCCCGTCCAGCGTGATCCGGCGCGCCACCGCCTGCTTGACGAAGATCGTGACCTGCGGCGACACCAGATAACGCTCGCCCAGCCGACCCGCGATCGCATCCGACGCTTCGTTCGCTGTCAGACCGGCCACCGATATGTCGCCGACCAACGGCAGGCGGACATGGCCGGTCGCATCCACACGGGCATCCTCCAGCGACAGGCCAGGTTCACGATAGACGCTGATGCGCATCACATCGTCGGGTGCGATGACATAGTCCGCCCCGACCGCAGCGGGCGCGGGCATCAGTTGATAGGCCGCTTCACCCCTGTGCGCGTCGGGCACGGTCGAACAGGCGGCAAGCACCATCAGCGCCGACAACGCGATTGCACGCGCCCGGTCCCTGTCCTTCGCTGTCATATGCCCGAAATGGGCCGTCATCCGCCAGAAACTCCGCGCATCATGCCTGTTGCACTGCGGCCTAGAGCGGCCACCGGCACTTGGCAATGACGCGCGCGGTAATCAGACCGCCAGGCGGGATGGCGCGGGCGCACGCTGGGGCGCGGGCTGGTCGGGCCAGATGCCCCGCGTGTCGTACACGACCTTGGCGGCACGCTCGTCCAGGGGAACCGATTTGAAGACGTCATGATCGACTAGAATGACGAAAACGCCGCATTGTTCCAGTGCCGTATCGAGGTCGATCAGTTCCGCGCCGGTCCCGGCAAACTCCATCGGCAGCGCATGGGCATAGGGTTCGACCAGCTTGACCCGCCGGCCATAACGCCGCGCCAGCCGCGCCGCGACCTTGACCGCCGGGCTTTCGCGGAAATCGTCGATATTGGCCTTGAAGGCCAGCCCAAGGCAGGCGATCGTCTCCCCGGCGAATGCGTCGACCAGATCGGACGCCTTGGCGACGACATGGTCGGTCTTGGCGTCGTTCACTTCGCGCGCGGTGCGGATGATGCGGGCATTTTCCGGGTCGCCATGGACGATGAACCACGGGTCCACCGCGATGCAATGGCCGCCGACGCCGGGGCCAGGTTGCAAAATATTGACGCGCGGATGGCGGTTGGCCAGCCGGATCACCTCCCACACGTCGATGTCCATATTCTCCGCGATCACCGACAATTCATTGGCAAAGGCGATGTTGACGTCGCGGAAGCTGTTTTCGACCAGCTTGACCATCTCTGCGGCGCGCGCGGTGGTCGTGATGCACTGGCCGCGCACGAACTGGCGGTAAAAGCCCAGCGCCTTGCGCGCGCAACGCGGCGTGATCCCGCCGATGCAACGGTCATTGTCGATCAGTTCGACCAGGATGCGGCCGGGCAGCACCCGCTCGGGACAATAGGAAATGGCAATGTCGCCTGCGACGCCCTTACCAGGCATCTTGAGGTCAGGCCGCAACTGGGCAAACAGATCACGCATCGCCTCGGTCGTGCCGACGGGCGATGTCGATTCCAGGATGACGGTATCGCCAGCCTTCAGGACCGGCGCGACCGTGCGGGCGGCTTTAAGGACGTAGGAAATGTCGGGCGCGCGATCCTCCGACACCGGGGTCGGCACCGCGATGATGAACACGTCGCTTTCCTCGACCGTCAGACTGGCGCGCAGATTGCCGCGTGCCACCACGCCCTGCACCAGCCCGTCCAGATCGACCTCCTCGATATGCACCCGCCCGCTATTGACCGTCTCGACGACATGGGGCGACACGTCCACCCCGACCACCTGCGCGCCCCCGCGCGCGATCAGCGCGGCGGTCGGCAGGCCGATATAGCCCAGGCCAATGACGGAAACCTTCTGCTTGGTATCGACGGGCATCGGCGGGCAAATCCTTCGGGGCAATCGTGATTTGCCCGGCTTTGTGCCCGGAAATGCTGAATATTTCGGTAATGGCCTATGGTTGATGCCTGTTATGGCCTGGCAGGCATCTGATTATAGGTCTGGTGCCAGCGAATCTCGGCAAGCCGTTCCCCGGCGCAGGCCGGGGTCCAGTTCCAACGGCAGGACTGGACCCCGGCCTGCGCCGGGGAACGCCCTATAACGGACCGCGCCGGTCATCACTTCAACAGCACCAGCTCCTCCGCCATGCTGGGATGCAGCGCGACCGTGTCGTCGAAATCCTGCTTGGTCAGGCCCGCCTTCACCGCGATCGCCGCCGCCTGCAATATTTCCGGCGCGTCCGGGCCGATCATATGCAGCCCGACCACCTTGTTGGTCGTCGCATCCACGATCATCTTGTAAAGCGCGCGCTCGTCGCGCCCCGCCAGCACATTCTTCATCGGCCGGAAATCGGACGTATAGACCTTGACCGTGCCCAGCTTGTTCTTCGCCTGCGCCTCGGTCATGCCGACGCCGGCAAGCGGCGGATGGCTGAACACGGCGGAGGGCACGAAGCTGTAATCCACCGTGCGCGGATTGTCGCCGAACACGGTATCGGCAAAGGCATGGCCTTCGCGGATCGCAACGGGGGTCAGTTGCAACCGGTCGGTCACATCGCCCACGGCATAGATGCTCTCGCAATTGGTCTTGCTATACTCGTCGACCTTGATCGCGCCTTTTTCGTTCAGTTCGACACCAGCCGTCTCCAGCCCCAGCCCCTCGCTATGCGGCCGCCGACCGGTGGCGAACAGGATGACGTCCGCCGTCACCGGGTCGCCATTCTTGAAATGGACGCATTTGGTCCCGTCCTCATTCTTTTCGATCCGGTCGATCTGCGCGTTGAAACGGAAGTTGATGCCCTTGGTCAGGGAAATCTGGAGCAGGCGGTCGCGAATCTGTTCGTCATAACCGCGCAGCAGGTCGCTGCCGCGATTGACCATCGTCACATGGCTGCCGAACTGGTGGAAAATCCCGGCAAATTCATTGGCGATATAGCCGCCGCCGACGATCATGATGCGCTTGGGGCATTCGTCCAGGTGGAACACCTCGTTGGATGTAATGCCATGCTCCGCCCCCTCGACATCGGGCAGGATCGGCCAGGCTCCGGTCGCGACCAATATATATTTAGCGGTAAGCGTCTTTCCGCTCGCCAGCCTGACCTCGTGCGGCCCGGCGACGGTGGCGCGCTCGGGGATCATCTCGACCTGGTGGCTGTCCAGCGTATTTTTGTACAGCCCCTCCAGCCGGTCGACCTCGCCCAGCACATTGTCGCGCAGCGTCGTCCACTCGAACGCGCAGTCGGGCACATTCCAGCCGAAGCGCCGCGCATCGGCCAGATCCTCGGCGAAATGCGCGCCGTAGATCAGCAGCTTCTTGGGCACGCAGCCGCGAATGACGCAGGTGCCGCCGACCCGGAACTCCTCCGCCACCGCAACCTTCGCGCCATGCGCAGCCGCGATGCGGGATGCGCGCACCCCGCCCGATCCCGCGCCGATGACGAAAAGGTCGAAGTCGTAGGTTCTGGTCATGCTGGCCTCCGGATGTGCGGCGGATATGGCGGTTGCGGTGCCGGGTTGCAATCCGTTCGTCCCGGCACGGCAAAGCCTGTCCTACAGGCCCCGCTTGTGCTAGGCAGGGCGATAGGCTTGGTCGTCCCGGCACATCATTTCCAACTCACGACATATTATGTCGCATCCTGCGGGAATTATGCGAAGTTAAGCCGTCGAAGGATTATTCGCCCAGCGCGAGTCCGATCAGCGCCATGGTCGAAGGATCGAACCCCTTGGCCCCCTCGGTCTCGATCGACCGGGCGATCTCCTTGCCCAGTTCCACGCCGAACTGGTCGAACGGATTGATCCCCATCAGCACCGCATTGGCAAAGGTGCGATGCTCGTAAAAGGCGATCAGCGCCCCCAGCACATGCGGCGTCACATCGTCGAGCAATAGGGTCGTCGAAGGCCGGTTGCCGGGATAGGCCCGTGCCGGATCTTGCGGGTTGGCCTTGCCCTGCATCAACGCGGCCCCCTGCGCAAAGCAGTTGACCAGCAGCGCGCGATGATGCGCCGGGTCCAGCACATCGCCCGGCTCGATCGACGCGATGAACTCCACCGGCGTCAGGACCGTGCCCTGGTGCAGCAACTGGAATACCGCATGCTGCGCATCCGTCCCCACCCCGCCCCATGTCACCGGCGCGGTCATACCCTCCACCGGCTCCCCCGCCAGCGTCACGCCCTTGCCGTTGCTCTCCATCTCCAGTTGCTGAAGATAGGATGGCAGCAGCCGCAGCCGCTCATCATAGGCGAACACAGCGCGGGTCTGGCAGCCCATGATCTGGGTATAATATTGATCGACAAAGGCCGCGATCAGCGGCGCATTCTCACGCGGATCGGCCAACCGGAAATGCCGGTCCATCGTCGCCGCGCCCTCCAGCAGGCTCTCAAACGCATCCCATCCCAGCGCCAGCGCGGCGGGGAAACCGATCGACGACCAGAGCGAATAGCGCCCGCCCACCGTATCGCTGAACGGCAGGATGCGGGTTTCATCGACTCCCCATTCGATCGCCTTGTCCGGCGCGGCGGTCAGGCCGATCACCCGGCCATAGGGATCGTCCACCCCCGCCTCGACCATCCAGTTGATCGCGCTGGCGGCATTGAGGAGCGTCTCGGTCGTGGTGAAGGTCTTGGAGGCGACCGCGATCAGCGTGGCCGTCGGATCGAACCGGTCCATCGCCCGTTCCAGCGCTGTGCCATCGACATTGGAGACGATCGCCACATCGTAACGCGCCCCGTCGCCGCCCAGCGCATCGACAATCAGGTCGGGACCAAGCGCCGACCCGCCGATGCCGATGTGCAAGATATGCTTCACCGGTCCCAGCGCATCCCCCTCGATCGCGTCGATCAGCGCGCGCATCCGGCTGTGCAGCCCCTTGGCATGGGCCACGCTCATCGCATGGCCCTCGCCGCGCTCGGCGGGATGCTCGGCGGCGCGGCCTTCGGTGATGTTGACCGCCTCACCCGCGAACAGCGCGTCGCGGCGCGCGGCGAACCCCTTGGCCTCTGCCAGGCCCAGAAATGCGGTCAGCATATCATCGGTCAGATGGGTCTTGGACCAGTCGAAGCGGATCGGCCCCAGGCTCATCACATATTTGGACAGACGTGTCGGGTCCGCCGCGAACATTGTCTTGAGTTCGGTGGGCGCAAGTCCCGCCAGCGCGTCGCGCACGGCATTCGTCATGTTCATATCCTTCAACACGGGTTGAGGATCGACGCTGCAATGGTCGATTCTCCCCTTCCTTAGCCAAATCCTAGGCCCTGTGCATAGGCTCCCGCGCTTGACCTTGTCCCAGTCTGGCCGCAAAAGCCGCGACGGCCGCAATAGCGGGCCTTTCTAACAGGAAGACGACACGGGCATGAGCGCAAAATCGGAAACGCGGGACTTCCTCTGGTTCCTCGCGAAACTGGCGGTCTTCGTCTTCGTGCTGCGCAGCTTCATCGTGTCGCCGTTCAACATTCCGTCGGAATCGATGCAGCCGCGCCTCCTGATCGGCGACTATCTGCTCGTCGCCAAATGGCCCTATGGCTATTCGCGCTATTCGCTGCCGTTCGGCGTGCCGCTGATCCCCGGCCGTGTCCTGGCGTCGCCCCCCAAGCGCGGCGATGTCGTGGTGTTCAAGGCGCCGCTCAACACCAGCCAGGACTGGATCAAGCGGGTCATCGGCCTGCCGGGGGATCTGGTCCAGGTGCGTGAGGGCACCGTCTATCTGAACGGTCAGGCGATCCCCAAGCAAAAGGTCGCCGATCTGGTCATCCCGGCATCCCCCAATATGATCGCCGCGTCGCTGGCGGAGGGTAATCCGTCACCCTGCTATCGCCCGCAGTTCGAGGAGGCAGCGCCTGGTGGCGGGCGGCAGTGCCGCTACCCGCAATTTCGCGAGACGCTGCCAGCAGGGAAGGATTATCCCGCCAAAAGCTATAATGTGCTGGATGTCCTGCCCGACGGCCCGACCGACAATTTCGATACGGTGATGGTGCCCGAAGGCCATGTGTTCGTGATGGGCGACAATCGGGATCGCAGCGCGGACAGCCGCGTCCCCGTTTCGCACGGCGGCGTGGGCATGCTGCCGCAGGAAAATCTGGTCGGCCGCGCGCTGGTGTCCGTATTCTCGACAGACGGCAGCGCGAACTGGCTGCTGCCCTGGACCTGGTTCTCCGCCGCGCGCTTCGACCGGATCGGGGAAGGTTTCTGATGAAGCCCGAGACGGCCGACTGGCTGGCCGCGCTGATCGCGCGGACGCCGGTCGATCCTGCACGCTACACCCAGGCGCTGACCCATGGCAGCGCGGGCGCCAACACCTATGAGCGGCTGGAATTTCTGGGCGACCGGGTTCTGGGGCTGTCCATCGCGCAATGGCTGTTCGAGCATTTCCCTGACGAGCCGGAGGGCAAGCTGTCCCGCCGCTTCAATGCGCTGGTGTCGGGAGAAACCTGCGCGGCGGTGGCGCGGACCGTGGGCGTCCCCAAACATCTGATCCTGGGCAAACAGGCGCGCGACGATGGCGCGACCGATAGCGACAATGTGCTCGGCGACGTCATGGAAGCGATCATCGGCGCGCTGTTCCTGGAATATGGCATGGACATCGCGCGCGACTTCGTGCGTCGCCTCTGGGCCGACCGCGTCGATGCGCAAAGCGCCGCGCCGCGCCATCCCAAATCGGCCCTGCAGGAATGGGCGGCCGCCAACAAGCGCAAGCCGCCCGACTATGTCCTGACCGACCGATCCGGCCCGCACCATGCGCTGCGCTTCACCGTGACGGTGTCGATCCGCGGCGCGGGCGAGGCGAGCGCGGAAGGCGGATCGAAGCAGGAAGCGGAAACGGCGGCGGCTTTGGCGCTGCTGGAGAAGCTGGCGCGATAGCCCCAAACGCCGTTCCTCCTGAGCTTGTCGAAGGACACTACTTCTTCTTAAACTGCCAACATGCCCTTCTGGACCTACCTCCTCCATTGCGACGACCGCAGCTTCTACGTTGGCCATACCGACAATCTGGAAATGCGCATCGGCCAGCATGACGCTGGTCAAATCGCTGGCTACACCCAAACCCGCCTCCCGGTAAAACTGGTCTGGTCGCAAGCCTTCGGCACCCGTATCGAAGCACTGGAGGCAGAGCGCCAGATCAAGGGCTGGAGCCGGGCCAAGAAGCTGGCCCTGATCCGCGAGGATTGGTCCCTCATTTCAACATTGGCGCGCAGCCGCAAAGAGAAGTAAGGCCCTTCGACAAGCTCAGGGCGAACGGAATTATTTTGCAAGACGTGTCTTCTCCATCAGAACAGCAACGCTGCGGCATCATTGCCATCGTCGGCGCGCCCAATGCGGGCAAGTCCACCATGGTCAATGCGCTGGTCGGCCAGAAGGTGGCGATCACCAGCCCCAAGGCGCAGACGACGCGGACCCGCGTGATGGGCGTCGCGATCGAGGGTGACGCGCAGATGGTGCTGGTCGATACGCCCGGCATCTTCGCGCCCAAGCGGCGGCTGGACCGGGCGATGGTGCAGGCCGCCTGGGGCGGGGCGCAGGGCGCGGATCTGATCGCGCTGGTGGTCGATGGCAAGGCCGGCTTTGGCACCAAGATGGAGCCGATCCTGGAGTCGTTGGCCGCGCGCAAGGAGCGCAAATGGCTGATCCTCAACAAGGTCGATATCGCCATCAAGGAGAAGCTGCTGCTCCACACCCAGCGGCTGACCGAGAAGCTGGATATCGCCGAAACCTATTTCGTGTCGGCAACCACCGGCGATGGCCTCACCGAACTCAAGACCGCCTTCGCCGCCGCGATGCCGCAGGGACCATGGCATTTCCCGGCGGACCAGGTGTCGGACGCGACCGACCGGATGCTGGCGGCGGAAATCACCCGCGAACAACTTTATCACCAGCTTCACGCCGAACTGCCCTACGCGACCGCGGTGGATACCGAACAATATAAGGAACGGCAGGACGGGTCGGTCGAAATCCACCAGCAGATCCTGGTCGGCCGCCCCACGCAACGCGCGATCGTACTGGGCAAGGGCGGGCAGCGGCTCAAGGAAATCGGATCGAAGGCGCGCGCTGAACTCGCCAATCTGCTGGGGGTAAAGGTGCATCTTTACCTCCACGTCAAGGTGAAGGAAGACTGGGAGGATGATCGCGGCATCTACCGCGATATCGGGCTGGACTGGGTAGAGTAGCTCAGCCTAATCGACCGTCACGCCGGTGGCCGAGCGTATGCGTTCCTTTCGCAGGGTAGCGATTTCCGTGTCGATATCAGCTATCGCGACGCCGCGAAGCTGATCGTCTTGCAACTGCCTGATCTGATCGTCCAATCGCTGCATCTTGTCCATTCGGTCGAACTCCTGCCGCTTTTCAACCGAATCCATGACGATTTGCAGGCCAGTGCCGAATGAACATGCTTGGTGATAGACATTGACCTGCCGGATCATGTCATCGACCGAATAGATATCGGTGTTGTGCTTGAAGTTTAGCTCCATCTTTTCGAGCAGGCGTATTCTCTCCGTGTCGATCGCCTTCGTGACAGTCTGGATCATCTGGTTGCGGTAGACATGAGTATTCACATGATCACGGCTACCGCTGGTCAGTGCTGCGCCACCGGACAAAATAGACTTTGCAAGGTCGCCGCCCACGATGGTCGATGCCGTCGACAGGCCCGTCGTGGCGATGCTCAACCAGCCATTGACTTCGGCCTGACGCATCAGCAGCAGCGCCTTTTCAGAAGTGCATATGTCATCTGCCTGTTTCAACAGGATTGCGGCCAGGCGATTGCGGTTTAACCCCTCCCGGTCGGATACAGATTTTGCATAGGCCGTCGAAGGATATGGCGGGGACGCAGGCTCCTGATCCTCCGGGAAATAGAAGCAGGACAAATCCAGTGCGCCGGGTCGCGCATCGGCGGGGGTTCGCTTGCTCAGTCCGATAGGGTCAGGCGTCCGGACCATTTTGCAGCTTGGAGCCGCTCTGTGCACTGCCATCGTCACAGGTTCGACCCGCGCTGACCCCGCACCGATACACCCAGACAACAAAGTGGATGAGGACAGGACGGCCAATTTGATCCACGATAGTTGGCAATACGTCATACGCTTTCCCCAAAAATGCGACCCGGCAATAGGCTATACAATTTTCGGAAAAGAAAAATATGAAACGCAACCGTAATGGTGCACTCCTGACATACTTTGCTAGGGCAGGCTTGTGGCCGTCGGAACCATTTCGGATCGAACGACCTATTCCCCCGGACAGGCAGTTTCCTACTCCGCCGCCGCCTTCTTCGCAGCCGGCTTCTTCGCCGCCCCATCCTTTTTCGCACCAGGTTTCTTCGCAGCGGCCTTCTTGGGCGCGGCCTTTTTCTTGCCCTTCTTGGCCGGTGCCGCCGCCGCGCGGGCATCGATCAACTGGGCGGCTTCCTCCAGCGTCAGGGCGTCCTTATCCACCGTCTTGGGCAGGGTCGCATTGGTGGTGCCGTCGGTGACGTAGACGCCATAGCGCCCTTCCATCAGCTTGATTTCCAGTTCGGTGCGCGGATGCGCGCCCAGCACCTTCAACGGCTCGCGCCCGGCGCTGCGCGGACCACGATTCGCGGCTTCGGCCAGCTTCACGACCGCGCTGTTCATGCCGACCTCGAAAATCTCCGATGTGGATGACAGCCGCCCATATTTGCCGTCATGCAGCAGATAGGGACCAAAGCGGCCGATATTCGCCATGATCGGCAGTCCGGTTTCGGGATGCAAACCGACTTCGCGCGGCAGGCTGAGCAGTTTGATGCCCC
>CAZLSU010000032.1:0-31138 GCA_964562225.1 uncultured Sphingobium sp. | reverse complement strand
ACCTGGAAGAACAGGATGTCGACGAATATTATAACGGCTATGCCAACAAGACGCTGTGGCCGTTATTCCATTTCCGCATCGACCTGGCCGAATATGCCCGCGATTTCGAGGGCGGCTATAATCGCGTCAACCAGCGGTTCGCCGACACCGCCAGCCCGCTGATCGAGCCGGAAGACATCGTCTGGGTCCATGATTATCACCTGATTCCGCTGGGCGAGATGCTCCGCAGGCGCGGGCATGACAATCGGATCGGCTTTTTCCTGCATATCCCCTGGCCGCCGACGCGGCTACTGGTGTCGCTGCCGCATCACACCCGGCTCGTGCAAAGCCTGTTCGCCTATGACGTGGTCGGTTTTCATACCGAGGAATGGCTCGAATCCTTCCGCCACTATGTCGAGCGCGAGATGGGCGGGACAGTCGAGGGTGATTTCGTGACGCTGGGCGAGCGCACGATCCAGGCGGTCGCCTGCCCGATCGGCATCAACGCCCGCGAGTTTGCGGAGGCTGCCAATAGTGCGGAAGCACAGGAAATGCAGCATCTCGTCGCTGCATCAATGCAGGATCGCGCGATGATCATCGGCGTCGATCGGCTCGACTATAGCAAGGGGCTGGAGGAGCGTTTCAACGGCTATGCCCGCTTTCTGCGCGACAATCCCGACCACCACCGCAAGGTCGTGCTGACGCAGATAGCCCCGCCCTCGCGCGGCGAAGTGGGAAGTTATCAGCAGATCCGCGCGACGCTCGATGCCCTCGCAGGTCGGCTGAATGGCGAATATAGCGATGTCGACTGGACGCCGATCCGTTACGTCAACCAGGGCTATCCGCGCGACAAGTTGGCGGGCATCTATCGCGCGGCGAAGATCGGCCTCGTCACGCCATTGCGCGACGGCATGAACCTGGTCGCCAAGGAATATGTCGCGGCGCAAGACCCGGATGATCCCGGCGTCCTCATCCTCTCGCGCTTCGCGGGCGCGGCGATCCAGCTCAAGGATGCGCTGCTGATCAACCCCTATAGCCCGGAGGAAATGTCCGACGCCATCCTGCGTGCGCTCGCCATGCCGATCGACGAACGCAAACGCCGCTGGCGCGCGATGATGGACAGCGTGGAGGGGCAGGATATCGACTGGTGGCGCACCTGCTTTACCGGTCGCCTGATGGCGACGCGCGGCGTTGAACCGGAGTCCGCAGACGGCTAAGGCCGCTGGCATGGATGAGGAGGAACCCCGCACTTTCACCGCCGCACTGCGCAATCGCGCCGGGGTGATCATCGGCATTATCGGGCTGTTCGCCTGGTTCGGGCTGGTCTGGGCGATGTTCGGGGATGTTCTGTAACGACCCGCTGCGGGTTTCTCCACCCTCTCTCGTTTCTCTGGTAATAGCGCCCTCGTTCAAAGGCGCGCTTCACATTGCCGAGGGGTGCCCATGCTCGACCGTCGAACCTTTGTCAGCCGCGCCGCGCTCGCCGGGATGCTTGCCCCGCTAGGCAGCGAGGGCATGGCGCAGGCGGTCAAGCCCGTCGCGCTGCCATCGACCGATCTCTAGGGCAAGGATGAGGACGCCTATTGGGCGAGTTTACGCAAACAATTCCTGATCCCCGCCGACGTCACCAACCTGAATGTCGGCACGGTGGGTTCCTCACCGCGCCCAGTGCTGAAGGCGATTTTCGATGGTTTCGAGTCGACCGAGCAGATGACGCAAAAAGGATCGGACGACTATCCGATCTGGGGCTATGGCCCGTGGGTGGAATATCGCAAGCCCTTCGCCGACCTGATGGGCGCGAGCGTCGACCAGATGGCGATCCTGCGCAACTGCACCGAAGCCAACAGTATCGTCGCCAACGGTTTCGATATGAAGGCGGGCGACGAAGTGCTGATGTCGGACGAGGAACATGGGTCGGGCGAACAGCCCTGGAACCTGCGCGCGCGGCGTTACGGCATCGTCGTCAAGAAGTTCGTCATGCCCAAGCCGCCCAAGGATGCGGCGGAAATCCTGAGCCGGATCAGCGACGCCATCACGCCCAGGACGAAGATCATCTTCATCAGCCATATCAGCACGGCCACCGGCGTTGTGATGCCGGTGAAGGAGATCGCCGCACTGGCCCGGTCGAAGGGGATCGTCACCGCCGTGGACGGCGCGCATGCGCCCGGCATGATGAAGGTCGACCTTAGCGATCTGGGTTGCGACATCTATACCGGGTCGATGCACAAATGGCTGTTCGCGACGAAGGGCACGGGCTTTCTCTACCTGCGGGATGAAAGCATCATGGACCGGGTATGGCCGGTCACCGTCACCGGCGGCTATGACGACCCCACGCGCAAGGCGGACCGGTACATGCAGATCGGATCGTCCTGCATCCCGACGCTCATGGGCCTGAACGCCGCGATCGCGCACGCAAACATGATCGGCATCGACCGCATCGAAAAGCGTCACCGCATGCTGGCCGACTATATCCATGCGCAGATGATGGAACGCGGCGCTATAAGCTGGACCTCGCCCGATCCGGCGCTGCGCTGCGCCATCGCGACCGTGAACGTGCCGCCGGTCGCGCGGATGGAATTGCAGAACTGGCTGTGGTCCAACCACAAGGTCCGCGTCCGCGGCGGCGAACCGAGCAAATTGCGGCTGGCGACGCCCTATTTCCTGTCGAAGGCCGATATCGACAGGTTCCTGGGGCTGTTCGATGAATTCAGGAAGATGAAGGGGATTGGGTGATCCTACGAGGCACGGGGAGGAATAATTGCACCCCCGCACACTTTGCTCTAAAGGCCACCCCAAGCAGCCCCGGCGCCCGCTGATCCTTTTCGATTCGCGTTCGCCGGGGCGCATTGTTTTTGAAGCAAAGTCAGGAACGCGCATGGCCCGTCGCCGCCAGATCTACGAAGGCAAGGCAAAGATCCTTTATGAAGGCCCCGAGCCGGGGACGATCATCCAATATTTCAAGGATGACGCCACCGCTTTCAATGCGCAGAAAAAGGGCACGATTTCCGGCAAGGGGGTGCTCAACAACCGGATCTCCGAGCATATCTTCACCCTGCTCGGCCAGATCGGCATTCCGACGCATTTCATCCGTCGCCTCAACATGCGTGAGCAGCTGGTGCGCCAGGTCGAGATCATCCCGATCGAGGTCGTGGTGCGCAACGTCGCCGCCGGATCGCTCAGCAAGAAGCTGGGTATCGAGGAAGGCACGCAGCTTCCCCGCACGCTGATCGAATATTGCTACAAGGATGATGCGCTGGGCGACCCGCTGATCTCCGAAGAGCATATCGCCTGCTTTGGCTGGGCGACGCAGGAAGAGATGCACGACATCGCCGACATGGCGATCCGCGTAAACGACTTCATGTGCGGACTGTTTGCGGGCATCGGCATCCGACTGGTCGATTTCAAGCTGGAATTCGGCCGCCTGTTCGACGGCGATTATAGCCGCGTCATCCTGGCCGACGAGATCAGCCCGGACGGCTGCCGCCTGTGGGACATGGTCACCAACGAAAAGCTGGACAAGGACCGTTTCCGTCGCGATCTGGGCGGCGAAGTGGAAGCCTATCAGGAGGTTGCACGGCGTCTTGGCCTGCTGCCCGAAGGTGCGGATACGACGGTGCTGGACCTGGATACGCACAGGAAGAAGCGCAGTAAGGAATAATGCTACCGCCGTTCGGTTCGAGCCTGTCTAGAACGCCGTGCGCAGTTCTCGACAGGCTCGAACCGAAGGGATGGAGGTTAGCCTGAAAGGTGCTCAACCATGTGTTCGGTCGCCAATCGATAGCTTGAAGGCGTGCGCCATATTCCGCCGCCTGACAAATCTATAATGGCCCGTCCGCACATCGGCGGCGGCGTAGGACTTGAACCCGCGCCGCCTGCCGCCTAAAGGGTGCCGCAAAGCCCGACCAGCCAGGAGCAGCCCCCCATGAAAGCCCGCATCTTCGTCACGCTCAAGGGCGGTGTACTCGATCCGCAGGGCCGGGCCATCCATCATGCGCTGGAGGGATTGGGCTTTGGCGGCGTCAATGACGTGCGTGCGGGCAAGCTGATCGAACTGGATCTGGCGGACGGCACCAGCGACGCGGATATCGACGCGATGTGCAACAAGCTGCTCGCCAACATAGTGATCGAAAACTACCGCATCGAAAAGGTGGCCTGAGCCATGAAGAGCGCGGTCATCGTCTTCCCCGGCAGCAATTGCGACCGCGACCTGGCCGTGGCGTTCGAGGCGGTCGGCGGCGTGAAGCCTGTCATGATCTGGCACCGCGAGACCGAACTGCCCGACGATATCGACCTGATCGGCGTGCCCGGCGGCTTTTCCTATGGCGATTATCTGCGGTCCGGCGCGATGGCCGCGCGTTCGCCGGTGATGCAGGCGGTCGCGCGCGCGGCAGAGCGTGGCCGGTTCGTGCTGGGCATCTGCAACGGGTTCCAGGTGCTGACCGAAAGCGGCCTGTTGCCCGGCGCGCTGCTGCGCAATGCGGGCGGGCATTTCATTTGCCGCGATGTCGCGCTGACGGTAGAGAATGCGCAGAGCGCCTTCACGAGCCGCTATGTGATGGGCGAGGCGATCAACTATCCGGTCGCGCATCATGACGGCAATTATTTCGCCGACGCTACAACGCTCGACCGGCTGGAGGGCGAAGGCAGGGTCGCGCTGCGATACGCCGAAAGCGTCAACGGTTCCGCGCGCAACATTGCGGGCATCCTGAACGAAGCGGGCAATGTGCTGGGCATGATGCCCCACCCTGAGCGGGTTATCGAACCCGCCCATGGCGGGACGGACGGGCGCAGGCTGTTCCAGGGCATTGTCGAAGGTTTGATGGTGAAAGCCTAGCCGCGCCGTTTCATCCGCCCCCCGCCGTCAGTCCGCGCCGTCAGCCCTGATCCAGGGCGCGGCGCATGAGCCTGTCCAGCCGTTCCGCAAAAGCGCGGGCGTCGGTCGGTTGCTCACCATCGGCGATCCGTGCCTGATCCAGCAGCAGATGCGCCAAATCTGTTTTCAGCCCGTCCGATTGATCGGTCGCCGCCAATGTGCGGATCAGCGCATGGCCCGGATTGATCTCCAGCACGGGGAGCGCCGCCTGCGGCAACTGTCCGGCACTGGCGAGCAGCTTTTCGAGCTGCCGGTCCATGCCGCTTTCCGGTGCGACCAGACAGACCGCGCTACTCGTCAGCCGTTCCGATGCCCGCACGTCCGATACCGCCCCAGCCAGCACATCCTTTGCGAAGGCGAGAAAGCCGTCGACTTCGCTGGTTTGCGCCTGCTCCGGCTTTTTCGCGTCTTCCAGCAACGGGATGAGGCCGAGGTCCGCGCCGCCCTGCGTCACCGATTTGAACGGCTTGCCTTCATAATCCACGCCCACCGTGGTCCAGAAATTATCTACCTGATCGGGCAGCAGGAGCACTTCGATGCCGCGCGCGCGGAACCCTTCCAGTTGCGGCGACGTGGCGAGCCGGTCGAGATCGCTGCCGGTGGCGTAATAGATGGCGGTCTGATTGTCCTTGAGGTCTGCGGCATAGTCTTTCAGCGAACGCCAGCCATCCTGTGAGGCCGTGCTTTTGAACCGGGCGAGGCCCAGCAACAGGTCGCGCCGTTCAAAATCCTCGTAAAGACCTTCCTTCAGGACCGGTCCGAAATTGTCCCAGACGCGGGCATAGGCATCCGCGTCGCTGTCGGCCAGCTTCTGCAATTCGGTGAGTATGCGGCCGGTCACGCCCTTCTGGATCGCCGCGAGTACCGGGCTGTCCTGGATCATTTCGCGCGACATGTTGAGCGGCAGATCGGCCGAATCCACCAGCCCCTTCACAAAGCGCAGGTAGCGCGGCAGGATCTGCGCCTCGTCGGTGATGAACACGCGGCGGACATAGAGTTTGATATGCCCCTTGCGGTCCGGGTCGAACAGGTCGAACGGCTTGGTCCCCGGAATGAAGGTGAGCACCGAATATTCATGCCGCCCCTCCGCCCGGTAATGGATCGTCCGCGCCGGCGCATCATATTGCCCCGCGACGCTGCGGTAGAAGTCGGCATAATCCTCTTCGCTGATGTCCGACCTGGGTTTCAGCCACAGGGCCGCGCCGTCAGCAACGGCCACGCCTTCCGCATCGGGCTTTTCAAACAGGGTAATCGCCACCGGCACATGACCCGACTGCGCCTTGACGATGCGCTCGACGGTGAAGCGTTCGGCATAGGATTTGGCATCGTCGAGCAGATGGAGGACAACGCGCGTGCCCCGCACAGGGGCATCGGCAAGGTCGACCGGCGCGATGGTGTAGGTGCCCTGCCCGTCCGAATGCCAGCGTGCGGCCGCATCCGAACCGGCGCGGCGGGAAAATACCTCTACCTCGCGCGCGACCATGAAGGCGGAATAAAAGCCGACGCCGAACTGGCCGATCAGTTGCGACCCTTGCTTGCCTGCGTCAGCCGCAAGCCTGTCCATGAACGCCTTGGTCCCCGACCGGGCAATCGTGCCCAGCGTTTCGCCCATATCGGCGGCGGTCATGCCGATGCCATTATCCTCGATCGTCAAGCGGCCCTGGTCGGGGTCAAGGATCAGGCTGATGCGCGGCTGCGGATCGTCGCCGAGCAGCGCGGGGGTCGCGATACCATCATACCGCAGTTTCTCGCAGGCGTCGGCGGCGTTGGAGATGAGTTCGCGCAGAAAGACGTCGCGGTCCGAATAGACCGAATGCACCATCATGTGCAGCAATTTGGATACGTCGGCCTCAAAGGCGTGGGTTTCCGGTGCCGTTTGCGTGTCGATGGTCATGATGCCTGTCCCCGTGCCATATCTATGGCCGCCGAAATGGCGGCGGAATCGTCCTTTTGCAAGTCGGTCGCCCGCGACTATTATCGTCGAACTTCACCAAGTTCGCGCATGTTGCGCATGGAAATTTCTATAATATATCGGGATTTCAATGGCTTGCTTTTGCGCATCATAATAGCCTTGAAAGATGTAGGAAAGGCGGCGCTGCGCCGGGCTGCGGATATCGTCATTGCTGGGCCGTGCCCCCCACGTCCATATTGAAGGCGGCGGGCCGAAGCGCCACTTAGGCGGCTGTCGAACGAAGGTATTTTAAGGAAAATGATGGTTCCCCCGGTTGATCGGCGCACGATGCTGCGCGGTGTCGGCACGATCGCCGGTATGGCGGCGTTCAGCGGGTTTCTGCCCGCCTGGGCGCGTAGCGGCACGCATGGCATGGCGGCGGATGTCGGCGCGCTGACGGGCGAGACCATCGACCTGCGGATCGGCCACAGCCCTTTCACGGTGGGCGGGCGCACCGGCCATGCGGCGACCGTCAACGGCACCCTGCCCGCCCCGCTGATCCGGCTGCGCGAGGGGCAGACGGTGCGGATCGCCGTGGATAACATGCTGGACGAGGATAGTTCGATCCACTGGCACGGCCTGATCGTGCCCTTTCAGATGGACGGCGTGCCCGGCATCAGCTTTCCCGGCATCAAACCGCGCAGCCGCTTCGTCTATGAATTTCCGGTCCGGCAATCGGGCACCTACTGGTATCACAGCCATTCCAACATGCAGGAGGCGATGGGGCTATATGGGCCGATCGTCATCGATCCGGCAGGCGCCGATCCCATCGCGTACGACCGAGAGCATATCATCATATTGTCGGACTGGAGCTTTCTGCATCCGCACAGGCTGCTGCAAAAACTCAAGCAGAGCGGCGGCTATTTCAACCGGCAGAAGCAGACGCTGGGCGGGCTGGTGGAAGGCCGCGATCAGAGCGCGGCGGAGCGGCTGGCCTGGGGGCGGATGCGGATGGACCCGACCGATATTTCGGACGTCACGGGTTCCACCTATCACTATCTGATCAACGGCCATGGCAGCGGGGAGAATTGGACGGGGCTGTTCGTACCGGGTGAGCGGATGCGGCTGCGCATCATCAATGCGTCCGCCATGACCAATTTCAACGTGCGGGTGCCGGGCCTGTCGATGCTGGTGGTGCAGGCCGACGGGCAGGATGTGCAGCCGGTCGAGATCGACGAATTCCAGATCGGCATCGCCGAAACCTATGATGTTATCGTCCGCCCGAGCGAAGCATTGGCCTATGGGCTGATCGCCGAAGCAATCGACCGGTCGGGGCTGTGCCGGGCGACACTGGCACCGCAGATGGGCATGGTGGCACCGGTTCCCGAGCGCCGTGCGCGCCCGCTGCTGACGATGCGCGATATGGGCATGGATATGGGGGGCATGGATCATGGCGCGATGGGCCATTCGATGGCGATGCGCGACCCAAAGGTTGCGCCGCAGGTGAAGATGGGACCGGGCGTCGCCACGCTGGCGCCGATGCCGGTCGATCGCACCGCCGACCGGCCGACCGGGCTGGAGGATGTCGACCATCGGGTGCTGACCTATGCCGACCTGAAAGCGTTGACGCCCCGCCCCGCCGACCCCGCGCCGACGCGGACGCTGGACATTCATCTGACCGCGAACATGGAACGCTATATGTGGTCGTTCGATGGCGTGAAATTTAGCGACGGCGCGCAGCCGCTGGCGTTTCGCCATGGCGAAAGGGTCAGGGTCAACCTGATCAACGACACGATGATGCCGCACCCGATCCATCTGCACGGCCATTTCTTCGACCTGATCACCACGCGGGACGGGCCGCATCCGCGCAAGCATACGGTCAATGTGCTGCCCGGCGGCAAGATAGCGTTCGATCTGACCGCCGATGCGCCGGGCGACTGGGCCTTTCATTGCCATATGCTGCTGCACATGCATGCGGGGATGTTCCGTGTCGTCACCGTCCGGCATGAGGAAGGCGCAGCATGATGGCGTTGCGCCATGGCCTTGTCCTGCTGGCGTGTCTGCCATGGTCCGTCGCGGCGCAGATGTCCCATGACGCCCATGCCGGGCATGTCATGCCGGACGTCGCCGTCACAGGCGCGCCTGCTCCGCAGGGCGTCGCCCCCGCCCCCCCGGCCGATCATGCGGCGGATGCCTTCTACGACCCCGCGCAGATGCGCGCGGCGCGCGCGGCGCTGGCGCGGGAAAGCGGCGGCATGCCGGTGTCGATGGTCATGCTCGACCGCCTGGAATACCGATCGCGGCGCGGGGCGGACGGCTATCATTGGGAAGGGCAGGCGTTCGTCGGCGGCGATATCGACCGCTTCGTTCTGAAGACCGAGGGGGAAGGCGATATCGCCAACAACAATGGGGGCGGGGTGGAGCGCGCCGAGGTGCAGGCGCTCTACAGCCATGCGATTGGCCCTTATTTCAATGTGCAGGCCGGTGTGCGTCACGACATGCGCCCCGGCCCGCAGCGCAGCTATGCGGTGGTCGGTATCGACGGGCTTGCGCCATACTGGTTCGACGTGGGGGCGACCCTGTTCGTTTCGGACAAGGGCGACGTGCATGCGCGGATCGAGGCGAGCTACGATCAGCGGATCACGCAGCGTCTGATCCTGCAACCGCAGGCCGAGCTGAATTTTTCAGCGCAGGATGTCCCGGCGATCGGCGTGGGTTCGGGGCTGTCCGATATCGAACTCGGCCTGCGCCTGCGCTACGAGATTGCGCGCGAGTTTGCGCCCTATGTGGGGATCAACTGGGAGCGGCGCTTCGGCCGCAGTGCCGATTATACGCGGCGCGCCGGGGAGCGTGCATCCTCCATCGGGCCGGTGGTGGGCATTCGTTTCTGGTTTTAGCGCGGCTGACTTTGCGCTGTCATGCCCAGCCCCTATATGGGCGCTTTCGCGCGGGGTCCGCGGGCAGGATATGGAGACGGGTTTGAGCAAGATTCTGGTCATCGGCGCAGGTGGCGTCGGGTCGGTCGCGGTGCACAAGATGGCGATGAACGCCGATATCTTCAGCCATATCACGCTGGCCAGCCGCCGTATCGTGAGTTGCGAGACGGTCGCCGAATCGGTGAAGGCGCGGACCGGCGTCACCATCGACGTCGCGCAGGTCGATGCCGATGACGTCGCCGCGACGATCGCGCTGATCGAGCGGGTGCAGCCCAAGCTGGTGGTGAACCTGGCGCTGCCCTATCAGGATCTCAACATCATGGACGCGTGCCTGGCGACCAAGACCGACTATCTCGACACCGCCAATTACGAACCGCGCGATACGCCCAAATTTGAATATGGCTGGCAATGGGCCTATCATGAGCGGTTCAAGCAGGCCGGGATCATGGCTCTGCTGGGATCGGGCTTCGACCCCGGCGTGACCAGCGTATTCGCATCCTATATCAAGAAGCATCTGCTCGATACGATCGACACGCTCGACATTCTGGACTGCAATGGCGGCGACCATGGCCAGCATTTCGCGACCAATTTCAATCCCGAGATCAATATCCGCGAAGTGACCGCGCCGTCGCGCCACTGGGAGGGTGGGCAATGGGTCGAAGGGCCTGCGCTCAGCCACAAGCAGAGGTTCGATTTCGAGGCTGTCGGCGAAAAGAATATGTACCTCATGTATCATGAGGAACTGGAGAGCCTTGCCAAATTCTATCCCGAGATCAAGCGCATCCGCTTCTGGATGACCTTTGGCGATGCTTATCTCAAGCATCTGGAGGTGCTCCAGAATGTCGGCATGACGCGGATCGACCCGGTGATCTATGAGGGCAAGGAGATCATCCCGCTCCAGTTCCTCAAAGCCGTGCTGCCCGAACCGTCGAGCCTGGGTTCGACCACCAAGGGCAAGACCAATATCGGCAATATCGCGACGGGCACCAAGGATGGCGAGGCGAAGACTGTCTATGTCCTCAACATCTGCGACCATGAGGACGCCTATGCCGAGACCGGCAATCAGGCGGTGAGCTATACCACCGGCGTCCCCGCGATGATCGGCGCGGCGATGATGCTGACCGGGGCGTGGAAGGGCGAAGGCGTGTTCAACATCGAACAGTTCGATCCCGATCCGTTCATGGACATGCTCAACAAACATGGCCTGCCCTGGCAGGTGAAGGAACTGGACGCGCCGCTTAACTTCTAACGCGCGGGCATCCCAGCCTGACTCCGTCATCCCCGCGCAGGCGGGGATCCATCTCCTGCCTAAGCCCTAGATGTGACGTCGGGAAATGGATTCCCGCCTTCGCGGGAATGACGAGGTTCTACCATGGAAACCAAAGCCGGCGATCCCGCCGCCTTCGCGCATTTCGATCTGTATCGCGTGCCTTCGCCCGCCTTCGTGGTGGATGAGGCCGCGATCCGGCGCAATCTGGCGATCCTCGCCGATGTTCGCGACCGCGCGGGCATCAAAGTGCTGGGCGCGCTCAAGGCCTTTTCCATGTGGTCGCTGGGCAGCGTCGTGGGCGAATATCTCGACGGCGTCTGCGCGTCGGGCCTGTACGAAGCGCGCCTTGGCCGCGAGGAATATAACGGCGAAGTCGCCACCTATTGCGCCGCCTACAAGCCCGACGACCTGGCCGAAATCCTCAAGATTTCCGACCATGTCATCTTCAACAGCCCCGGCCAGATCACCCGCTTCAAGCCGCAGATCGACGCCGCCCGCGCCGCTGGGCATGATTTCGACATCGGCCTGCGCATCAACCCGCAAAACCCGGAGGGCGAAACCGCCAAATATGATCCGTCGCAGCCGCACAGCCGCCTGGGCTTCCCGGTCAGCCAGCTCACGCCCGATCATCTGGTCGGCGTCGACGGCATCCACTTCCATAACCTGTGCGAACAGGATCTTGCGCCCCTGAAACGCACCTGGGCGGCGGTCGAGCCGCATATCCTGCCGCATCTGCCTCGCCTCAAATGGCTGAACTTCGGCGGCGGTCACCACATCACCCGCGCCGATTATCAGCGCGACGATCTCGTCGCCTTCCTGCAAAACGTAAAGGCCCAGACCGGGCTAACTCTCTATCTGGAACCGGGCGAAGCGATGGCGCTCGACGCGGGCATATTGGTCGGTGAAATTCTGGACGTGATCGACAATGGCATGGCTGTCGCGATCACCGACATTTCCGCCACCTGCCATATGCCCGACGTGATCGAAGCACCCTATCGCCCCGCGATGCTGCATGAGCCGAGCGAAGGACCGCTGGTCCGACTCGGTGGCCCCTCCTGTCTGGCGGGTGACATCATCGGTGACTATCGAATCCCCGGCGGCGCGGAACCGGGCGCGCGCATCGCCTTCCTTGATCAGGCCCATTATTCGATGGTCAAGACCAACACCTTCAACGGTGTGCCTCTGCCAGCCATCTGGTTGTGGAACTCTGCCACCGATGATCTCCAGCAAATCCGGGCCTTTTCCTATCAGGACTTCAAGGCTCGTCTCTCCTGACGCACGCTTCGTGCGACGCCGCGCAACAAAATTTTCATATGCGCTTTACAGGGGGGGACCCCCCGACTATATCGGCCGTCCGCTGCCCCATGGGACTTCCACCGCAAGGCAGCTTCTTTCACCTTGACTACACTGGAGGTCCCTTGAATTGCACAAGCATCCTAGCGCGCTGGGGGTAGCAACCGCCCTCAAACCGGCAGCTCCGGTAACGCTTATTCGCCCGCAGGCAGCCGCCCGCGCCGCCCGATTCTTCTCTGAGAAGTTTCCGGGGCGCTCGCTGTATGCCGTAAAGGCCAACCCGTCGCCTGACCTGCTTCAGACGCTGTGGGATAGCGGAATCACGCATTATGACGTCGCGTCGATCGCCGAGGTTCGCCTCGTCGCGCGCACCCTGCCGGACGCCAAGCTGTGCTTCATGCACCCGGTCAAGGCCGAGGAAGCGATTTTCGAGGCGTATCACACGCATGGCGTGCGCACCTTTTCGCTCGATACGATGGACGAGCTGGAAAAGATCATGCGCGCCACGCATGACGCGACCGACCTGGAATTGTGCGTCCGTTTGCGCGTGTCGTCCGAACATAGCGAACTCTCGCTGGCGTCGAAATTCGGCGTCGAACTGGGCGAGACCAAGGAATTGCTGATGGCGACCCGCCAGGCGGCCGATGCGCTGGGCATCTGCTTCCATGTCGGCAGCCAGGCTATGTCTCCGCTGGCCTATACCCAGGCGATCGAGCGCGTCCGCGCCGCCATCGTCGAGGCGTCGGTTACGGTCGATATCGTCGATGTCGGCGGCGGCTTTCCATCGGTCTATCCGGGCATGGAGCCGCCTGCGCTGGAGCTGTATTTCGACGCGATCGAACGCGGGTTCGAGAGCCTGCCGGTCAGCTATTCGTCCGAGCTATGGTGCGAACCCGGCCGGGCGCTGTCCGCCGAATATAGTTCGCTTATCGTGCGGGTCGAGCGTCGCCGTGGCGACGAGCTTTACATCAACGACGGAGCCTATGGCGCGCTGTTTGATGCGGCGCATATCGGCTGGCGTTTCCCCGTCGCGTTGCTGCGCGAGGCGGAAAGCGAAGCCGAGATGAAGGGCTTTTCCTTCTACGGCCCGACCTGCGACGACATGGACCATATGGTCGGCCCGTTCATGCTGCCTGCGGACGTGAAGACCGGCGACTATATCGAAATCGGGATGCTGGGTGCCTATGGCTGCGCGATGCGGACCGGCTTTAACGGGTTTTCATCGGAAGCCCTGGTCGAGGTTGAGGATGAGCCGATGGCCAGCCTCTATGTCGAGCAGATACCGGTTCGCCGCAGCGCGACTGTCATAAAGCTGGGCTAGAAAGTCCAAGCTCCCCTTGGGAGAGGGTGCCTCAAACCTCCGTCATGCAAGTGACGGAGGACTTTTTTTGTCTGATCGCCGTGCTCCTGCGAACGCAGGAGCCAAGGGTTCAAGGTCACTCCCGTCTACCCTATGCTCCTGCTTTCGCAGGAGCACGCGATCAGTTGCGCCGGAAAATGCCGACCAGTTCGACATGGGTGGACCAGCGGAACTGGCCGACCGGCTTGACGCTTTCCAGCATATAACCGCCCGCGACGAGATGCGCCGCGTCGCGCGCGAAGCTGGCGGGATTGCACGAGACATAGATCAACGTCCCCACCTTGCACATGACGATCTGCATCACCTGTTCGCGCGCGCCGGCGCGGGGCGGGTCGATCAGCACGGTGTCGAAACGGTTGAGTTCGGCGGGTTCGAGCGGTCGGCGGAACAGGTCGCGATGCTCGACCCCGATGCGCCGCCCCGCACGACCGCCCGCGCTCTTGAGCGCCAGGGTCAGATCGCGCGCGCCCTCCGCCGCATAGACCGTCCGTCCGTCGCCCAGTGCGAGGGCAAAGGTGCCAAGGCCACAGAAAAGATCGGCCAGCCTACCGCCCTGCCCCAATGCCCCCCGTGCCGCCGCTACCAGCGCCGCCTCGCCATCGGGAGTCGCCTGAAGGAAAGCGAAGGGCGGAAAGGGCACCGCGACGCCGCCGAAGCTGACCGTGACCGGCTCCGGCTCCCAGCGAGTTTGCGGGCCTTCGCCCTCATCGACGCTCAACCGGGCCAGATTGTGAGCGCGTGCGAAATGGCCCAGACCTTCATCGGCGGCGAGGCCATCGACGGTGACGCCTTCCAGCAACAGGTCCACGCCCTGATCGGTCAACGACATGCGGATATGGGCGGCGCGCTTGTCGGGCAGGATCGCGGGGAGCAAGGCCCGCAGCGGCGCGAGCAGAGCGAACAGGCGCGGGTCGAGCACTTCGCACATCGAAAGGTCGACCAGGCTGTTGGTGCCCGACTCGGCGAAACCGATCGCGATGCGCTTGCCCTGCCGCAATGCCCGCAAGGACGCGCGGCGGCGGGTCTTGGGCGGGGAAAGATGCGCTGGCAGCACGGTGTCCGGCACGACCCCCTGCCCCGCCAGTGCGCCGGTCACGCGCTGGGTCACGAAATCGGCGAGGCTGGCTTCGTCGATCTGCTGAAGCTGGCATCCGCCGCAGGTCGGGAAATGGATGCAGGGCGGCGCGACATGATGCGGCCCTGGCACCAGCGCGCCGCCCGCGTCGATCCGGTCACCCGGTGCGCTGAGCGCAACATGGCGACCATCGCCAGTGATGCCGTCGCCCTTTGCAGCGATACGGACGATGATATCGGCGCTCACAGGCGTGATGCCAGCGCGGGGGCGATGTGCGCGATCAGATCGTCGGCGATGAAGGCCGCCCCTGCCCGCCGCGCGGCTTCGCCATGCAGCCAGGCGCCTTCACATGCCGCGCGGAAGGGATCGCCCGTGACCGCCAGTCGCGCGGCGATGATCCCCGCCAGCACGTCGCCCGTGCCTGCCGTCGAGAGCCAGGGCGACGCGCCGCCTGCGATCATTACCCGGCCATCGGGCGCAGCGATGACCGTGTCCGGCCCCTTGTAGACGAGGACCGAGCGGGACAGGTGCGCCGCCTTGATCGCCCGGTCGATCTTGCTGCCCGGCAGGTCGCCGAACATGTGCGCAAACTCGCCTTCATGGGGTGTGATGATGGCGGGCGCGGGCAGATCGGCGCACCCCATTTCAGCCAACAGCCACAGTGCGTCGGCATCGGCCACAATAGGGATTCCCGATTTCAATGCCCGAATGAGCCGCTCCCATGCTTCAACATCGCGACCTAGGCCCGGTCCGACGAGAACCGCCTTCGCGCGATCGAATTCGAGGGATTGACCCTGTACGATCGCATGGCTCACGCCGGGAAGCGTCTGGTCGGCAAATAACCGCACATAGCCCGCCCCGGATCGCGCCGATGCCTCCGCAGAAAGAATCGCGGCCCCCGGCATGGTGCCAGCGACCACAGCGACCAGCCCGCGACGATATTTATGCGCGTCGGAAGTGGGTGCCTCGATCACCGGCGGTGCGAGACGCACCACCCGGTCCGACGCCAGGATGCCGATATCGGCCAGCACGACCTGCCCCATCTGCGCCGCGGCCGGTTGCAAAAGATGCGCGGGCTTCAGCGCGCCCAGTGCGATGGTCAGGCGGTAATTGGGAATGGGCGAGAGGATGGCCCCGCTATCCGTCGCCACCCCGCTCGGCAGGTCGATGGCGTGGCAAAGCTGCGCCGCTTCGCCAAGGACGCATAAGCGCGCAGCCACAGCCGGATCAAGCCCGCGCGTCAGGCCGGTGCCGAACAGCGCGTCGACCAGTTGCGCGGCGGGCGCGGCGTCCGTGAGCGTTTCGACCGGTCCCGCCCAGAGCGACCGCGCGCGCTGCGACGAGGCCGTGCGGCTTTCGCCCAGCGCGGCGACGCGCACCGCCACGCCGCGCGCGGCCAGTAGCCGCGCAATGACATAGCCGTCGCCGCCATTATTGCCCGGCCCGCAGAGCAGCAGCGTGTCCCGCCTGCCCCCCGCGCGCCAGATGCGGTCCGCCGCCGCCGCGCCCGCGCGCTCCATCAGCGCATATTCGTCCATGCCCGCGTCGAACATCGCCTGTTCGGCGGCGCGCATCTCCGCCGCCGTCAGGACCGCATCTGCGTGCATCAGCGGGCCGGCGCTGCGACCGTTGCGGGCAGGCGATAGCGATCTTCGCCGATGCTGACCTCGATCGAGCGGTCGCCCGCGATCGTCACGTCTGCATCTTCTGAGCCGTCAGCGGGCACGACGCCGCGCCCGTCCGTGACGATCCTGAGGCGGCGAAATCCGCCGCCCGGATGCCGCAGGGTAAGGATTTCCTGGTCATCGCCGCGCTCGATCAGGCAATCGCGCGTCCATTGCGCACCCGGCCCGATCGCGCATTCGGCGCGGCTGTCATCGACCACCTGTTTCGGATCAGCCTGGACCGACTGGTTCACCGGGGCTGCCGCATCGCAGGCGCCAAGACCAAAGAGGATGAGAAGCGCGGCAGGACGGAGGATAGGAGGCATGAAAGCCCCTTAGCGCAACCCCCGCCTGCTTGTCGAACCTTCAGGCGAGCGCGGCATGGCAGGCGAGCAGGATCGGTCCCAATATCGCGGCATAGCGCGCCTGACCCGCCGCGTCGCCGACCCGGTCCTGCCGCATCTCTACCCCCAGATAGGCAATGCCATTGCCCTCGGCATGGCGGTTCATCGTCGCGTTCAGTAGCTGCCCCGAATAGGGAAGCTGGTCGCCGACGATCAACCCTGCCGCCTCCAGCAGGGGAATGGCGATGCGCGCGGCGCGATCGTCCTGATTATAGAGGACGCCTATGTCCCAGGGGCGTTGCTGGCCCGGATCGCTGGCGAGGCTGGGGGTGAAGCTGTGTAGCGAGAAGATGAAGGGCGCGGTCATGGCGTCCAGCAATCGTGCGACTTCATGATGATAGGGGTGGTGGAAGCGGAGCATCCGGTCGGGCAGATCGGCGCTGCGATTGCCGGGGATGGCGTGGCCGTCGCTCATCACCGGCAGCAGGCCGGGTGCATCCTCTTCACGGTTGAGGTCGATCACCAATCGGGAAACCCCGCCCAATATAGCGCTGCATCCCAGTTGTTCGACCAGTAACGCTGCGACCTGCGCCACGCCGATGTCGATGGCGATATGGTTGGCGAGCAGCGCCCGGTCGATGCCCAGGTCGATGTCGCTCGGCACATGCGCGCTGGCATGATCGCCGACGATCAGGAGATTAAGATCGCCACCGCGCAAGATGGTGAAGGCTTCGCTCATACCGTCCTGACCCCTGTCGCCATGGTCCACCAGCCGGGGGACATCGCAGCGGCCGCGGCATCGCGCGCCGCCGCATCCTGGAACAGCGCGAAGCAGGTTGCGCCCGAGCCGGACATGCGCGCCAGCGTGACGCCGGGCTGTGCGCGCAAGGCGGCGAGAATCTCCGCGATGGCGGGCACCAGCGCGATCGCGGACGGCTCCAGATCGTTGCGGGCGGATGCCAGATCGGCGATTGCCAATGCGCCGCGATCCACCTGGTCCCATCCGGCGAACACCGGGCCGGTGGAGAGCGGCATGCGGGGATTGACCAGCAGCATCGGCGTGCCTGCCAGGCCGTCGATCGTCACCGTTTCCAGTTGTTCGCCGCGCCCGCCGACGAACAGGGTATGACTGGCAAGGCAGGCGGGCACGTCCGACCCCAGCGACAGCGCCAGATCGTCAAGCACAGCCGGGTCCGGCGTGATTTCCCATAGCCGACACAGCAGCCGCAGCGCGGCCGCCGCATCCGCCGATCCGCCGCCGATGCCCGAGGCGACCGGCAGATATTTCGTCAGGTGCAAAGCCGCGCCGCGTGGCTGCCCCGACAAGACCGCCAAAGCGAGCGCCGCTTGCATCACCAGATTGTCCACCCCGGTCCCCAGCCCGTCGCCGAACGGCCCGTCGATCGTCAATCCGATGACGCCATCGGGCCTTGGTTCGGCGCGCAACAGGTCGCCATCCTGCGCGAATGCGAACAGGCTCTCCAGTTCATGATAGCCGTCATCGCGCCGCGCCCGGACATGCAGGGCGAGGTTGATCTTGGCATAAGCGATCTCCGTCAGCGGCACCGTTTCAGGGGGCGGCATATTCGGGCTTCATCCCTTCGCGCTTCTTGCCCGCGAGCCGCTGCGCGACCTTGCCCTGCGCAAAGGTCGATGCGGCCTCCCAGGCGTAGCGCGCCTCGTAACGGCGGCCGACCTTCCACAGGGCGTCGCCCAGATGCTCGTTGATCGTCGCATCGTCCGGCGCGCCTGCGACCGCGCGCTCCAGCACCGGCACCGCGCCGTCCGCATCGCCCGCCACGAAGCGCGCCCAGCCGAGCGAATCGCTGATCGAAGCATCCTGCGGCCTGAGGCTGCTCGCCTTGGTGATCAGCGCCAGCGCGGCGTCCACATTCTGCCGCCGTTCGACCTGCGCATAGCCAAGATAGTTGAGGATAACCGGCTCTTCGGGTGCCAGCGCCGCCGCGCGCTCCAGCACCGCGCGCGCCTCTTCCCAACGCCCGCCCTGCTCCAGCGCGCTTCCCTCGAACAGCAATAGCGCCCACGGCACGGCGTCGTCGGGATAGCTCGCCTGCGCCGCGTGAAAGGCGGCCGCCGCGCCTGCGAAATCCTTCGTCTCCGACAGCAGGCGGCCCAGCCGGACATGGCGGGCGCTCTCCGCCCCCGGCATTGACGCCAGCGTCCGTGCCAACGCCAGCGCGCCGGGCAGATCGCCGGATTCCGCCAGCGCATCGACCAGTTCGACCTGCGCCTGTGTCGCATACCAGCTTGAAGCTGGCACTTGGCGCGCCTCGTCCGCTGCGAAGGCCGGGTAGCCGCCATAGGTCAGGCGCTGTGCCGCTGCGATCCGCAGTTCGGCCGACGCCGGATCAGCGAAGCTCGCGATCCGCGCGAGCCGCACGCCGAGCGCCGCCGTGCTGTCCTCCGTCCCGATATCGCCCGCCAATCGTGCGATCAGCCGCGCATAGCCCTGGCGCGGTATCAGAGATGCGCCCTTGCCCTTGCCTGCCTGAACGTCGGCGCGGGCGCGGGCGAAACCCGCCTCCCCCACGGGCAGCAAGGCGAGGGCCGACGCCCTGTCCCCGGCGCCCGCCAGTTGCGCCGCGAAGGTCAGCCGCATGCCCGCAAGGTCGATCGTGCGGAAGGATAGCGCCCGTCGCATCGCCGGGACGGCCGTGACAGCATCCCGCCGGGCCAGCGCCTGTAGCGCGACATGTTCGTCGACATAACGGTTCGCCAGCGTTGCAAAACGATCGTTCGGGTCGATGACCGGGGCGGCATAGCGGCCTTCGCCCAGCGATATCCAGCTCCGCACGATCGGGGCGAGGAAGGCGAAATTGACCTCCGCCTCCAGCCGGTCCGTCCATGTGCGCGCCGACACCCAATCCTTGCGGCCCAGCGCGTCGCCGATCATCAGCAGCGTACCGTCGCGCGGCAACAAGCTTTGGGCATCGAGCAGCCTGGCCGAACTCAAGGCCAGCGCCATGTCGCCGCTTTCCAGCGCCTGGAAATAGGAGCGCCGGGCAATCTCCATACTCGTCGGGTCTTGCGCCAGCGCCGCGCTATAGCTGCGGGCCGCCAGCCCCAGCGCGCCTTCGCTGTCCGCCAGCCGCCCGCGCACATAATCGTGCAGGGCGGGCACCTTGTCGACCGACGCGGCCGCGACCTGCGGGAGCATCAGCATGGTCAGCAGGAGCGGTAACAGTATCTGGCGCTTACATATTGGGATAATTCGGTCCTCCGCCGCCCTCCGGCACGACCCAGTTGATATTCTGGGTCGGGTCTTTGATATCGCACGTCTTGCAGTGGACGCAATTCTGCGCGTTGATCTGGAAACGGGGATTGCCTTCTTCCTCCCCGACCACTTCATAGACGCCTGCCGGACAATAGCGTTGCGCCGGTTCGTCATAAAGGGGCAGATTATAGGCGATCGGAACCGCCGGGTCTTTCAACTGGAGGTGAACCGGCTGGTCTTCCTCATGATTGGTGTTCGACAGGAACACCGAAGACAGCCGGTCGAAGCTGATCTTACCGTCGGGCTTGGGATAGACGATCTTCTCGCACGCATCCTTGCGCCACAGTTTCGACGCGTCGCTCTTATGCTTCATCGTGATCGGCAGGCCGATCTTGAGCGTCCGCATCCACATGTCGACGCCCGCGATCAACGTGCCGATGGTGCCGCCAAATTTGCTCAGAGCAGGCTCGGCATTCTTGACCAGCTTCAGCTCGTCCGCGATCCAGCTCGTGCGCAGGCGATCATCATAGTCGGTCAGCACGTCGCGCGCGCGTTCATTCTGGATCGCATCGAACGCGGCTTCGGCGGCCAGCATGCCGGACTTCATCGCAGTGTGCGTGCCCTTGATCCGGGGCACGTTGACAAAGCCCGCCGAACAGCCGATCAGCGCGCCGCCGGGGAAGACCAGCTTGGGCACCGACTGCCAGCCGCCTTCGTTGATCGCGCGCGCGCCGTAGGAAACGCGACGGCCGCCCTCCAGATATTTGCGGATCGCTGGATGCTGTTTCCAGCGCTGGAATTCCTCGAACGGGTAAAGGTGCGGGTTGCGATAGCCCAGCCCGACCACGAAGCCGAGCGCGACCTGGCCATTGGCCTGATGATAGAGAAAACCGCCGCCATATGCGTCGGTTAGCGGCCATCCCTGCGTATGGATGACAAGGCCGGGCTGGTGCAGTTCGGGATCAATATCCCACAATTCCTTCATGCCCAGGCCATAGACCTGCGGCTCGCAGTCGGCGTCCAGATCAAACTGGCGCTTCAATATCTTGGTCAGGTGCCCGCGCGCGCCTTCTGCGAAGAAGGTATATTTGGCGTGCAGTTCGAGGCCCGGCTGATAATCGCCCTTCTTCACGCCTTCACGGTCGACGCCCATGTCGCCGGTCGCGACGCCCTTTACCGATCCATCCTCATTATAGAGGATTTCGGCGGCGGCGAAGCCGGGGAAGATTTCCACGCCCAGACCCTCGGCCTGTTCCGCCAGCCAGCGGCAGAGGTTGCCAAGCGATCCGGTATAGGTGCCCTTATTGTGCATGAAGCCCGGCGTCATGATGTGCGGCATGCCCATCTTGCCACTCTTGGTCAGGAACCAGTGCTGGTTGTCGGTGACGGGCACATCCGCCAAGGAGCAGCCCAATTCTTTCCATTGCGGGATCAGTTCGTCGAGCGCCCTGGGATCAATGACCGCGCCGGACAGGATATGCGCGCCGATCTCCGATCCCTTTTCCAGCACGCAGACGGCCAGTTCGCTGCCAGCATCGTTTGCCAGTTGCTTCAGCCGGATCGCCGCAGACAGCCCCGCCGGTCCACCACCGACGATGACGATGTCATAGGGCATCGATTCCCGTTCGTTCATATATCCTCCATCGCAACGACCGGCAGGCTTCCCCACCCATCCGATCGCCGCATTACCCAAACGCTTTGACAGGTAAGGCGATGAAGATTCTTGACCCCCTCGTCAACCTCTGGCCCAGAGGAACATGATGCGGGGTTCAGTGCAGAATGATGCGGCAGCGTCTGCCGACGCCTTTATGGCGTGGTGGGCGCTGGCCGGGGTGGATTGCGCCGTGGGGGAAGCCCCGGTCAACTGGCTGCGTCCTGCCAGCGCCGTGCCGCCTCACCCCCCCCAAGGATCAGTCGAATCAGCGCCTGCCGGGCAGACTCCAGCGAAACCACGGACGCTCGATGCGTTTCACGCTTGGCTCGCTGAAGATCAGGGGCTTGTCGAAGCGGCCTGGCCTGGCAGCCGCATCCTGCCGGTCGGACCGACCAAGGCATCCTTGATGGTTGTGACGGACCTGCCCGATCCAGCCGACATGCGTGCTGGGCAAATCCTGTCCGATAGCGCCGGGGCGTTGTTCGACGCAATGCTGCGCGCCATCGGCCTGGTCCGCGCGGACATCTATCTTGCCTCGCTGGCGCTCACACGTCCGCCGGGCGGCATGCTGGACACGCAGGATATGGAGACGCTGGCGACGCGGATGCGGATGCAGATCGCGCTGGCCGCGCCGCGCCGCCTGCTGCTGCTGGGCGATCGGACGATCCGTGCGCTTTGGACGACCGACGGTGCCGTACCGGGCCATAGTTTACGCGCCTTTAATCATGATGGCGGCACTGTGCCCGCTGTCGCCACATTTCATCCGCGCCTGCTGCTCCAGCAACCGGCGGCCAAGGCGGAATGCTGGCGGACGTTGCAAAGCCTGATCGAGGAAATGCCCCAGTGACTCGCACTATTGTCCTGTCTCTTACGATCGGTCTGGCTACGCCGGCTTTCGCCGCCCCCAATGAAAGCCTGCCCAGCGTTCCCGTCGCCAGCCAGGCTGCGCTCGATACATCGCCCCTGCTGATCGGCGACAATGACCGCGCCCGCTACACCGCCTTGTTCGCCGCACTCAAGGGCCAGCGCTGGGACGAAGCCAAGGCGCTGACGCTGGCGCTGGACGAAAAGGATGCGGTGCGGCCGGTGGCGCTGTCCGAACTTTATCTGGCCAAGGGATCACCCAAGGTCGAACTGTTCGACCTGCTGGCCCTGATCAACAAGGCCGCCTGGCTGCCCAAGGCCGAACAGCTTTCCCGCCTGGCGGAAAAGCGCGGCGCGACCCTGCTGCCCGAACTGCCGCAGGTGCAGAAGATGGTGTGGCTGGGCGCCGCCCCGCGCCGCGAATATATCGCGACGATCAAGGCCGATCCGATCGCCCAATCGCTGGTTGCGCGCATCCTGCCCTTCATCAAGGCGGACAATCCCGCCGGGGCCGAATCGCTGCTGGCATCATCCGAAGCGGGCCTGTCAGTCGAGGGGCTGACCGAATTGCGCCAGCGTATCGCCTGGTCCTATTATATCGAGAATGACGATATGTCCGCCCGCCGCATGGCGGCGCGCGCGCTGGAAGGCCGGGCCGGTGGCCAATGGTCGGTCCAGGCGCACTGGACCATGGGGCTGGCCGCATGGCGGCAACAGGATTGCCGCGCCGCCGCGCCCGCCTTCGCCAATGTCGCGGCGCTGGGCGTCAATGACGACATGCGCGCCGCCGGTGCCTATTGGGCGGCGCGTGCCTATATGGCATGCGGCGATCCGGCCAAGGTCGAAAATCTGCTGCGCACCGCCGCGCGATCCGACGAGACATTTTATGGCCTGCTGGCGCGCGAGACGCTGGGCATGCCGCTGGGCGCGACGCCGATCGCGGCGAAATTCGCCGGGCCGGAATGGCAGGCTCTCAAGGACAGTCCCAATGCGCGCGCCGCGATCGCGATGGCGACAATCGGCGAGATCGGACGCGCGGACGAACTGATCCGCTATCAGGCGAAAATCGGCGGGACGGCGCAATATAATGCGCTGCTGCGCCTCGCCAATGCGCTCAGCATGCCCGAAACCCAGCTCTGGCTGGCGCATAACGGCCCCGCTGGTCGGGTGCCCGAGAGTTTCGCGCGTTTCCCCGCCCCCGGCAACTGGCGGCCCGATGGCGGCTGGCGGGTCGACCCCGCGCTAATCTATGCGCATACGCTTCAGGAATCGGGTTTCCGCGCCAATGTCGTCAGCCCGGCGGGTGCGCGCGGCCTGATGCAGGTGATGCCGCGCACCGGCGGCGACATGGGGCTGACCTCCGCCGACCAACTGTTCACGCCGTCCACCAATATGGAGGCAGGCCAGCGCTACCTTGAATCGCTGCGCGACATGAGCGCGACCGGCGGGCTGCTGCCCAAGGTGATGGCCGCCTATAATGCCGGGCCGACACCTGTCGAACGCTGGAAATATGAGGTGAAGGACGGCGGCGACCCGCTGCTCTTCATCGAAAGCCTGCCCTATTATGAGACCCGCGCCTATGTGAACATCGTGATGCGCAATTACTGGATGTACCAGATCCAGGCGAAGGGCGAGGCCGACTGCCTGACCGGCATGGCGCAGGGCCTGTGGCCGATGTTCCCCGGCACCAAAGGCACAAAGCTGGTCCGCATCACGCAGAATGCCGCGCCGGGCGGCGGTTTTTCGGGCGGTACGGACTGATATGCCAGTGGACGAAAGCCGGACGTTCCTGCCCGTCCGCATCGCCGTCCTGACGATATCGGACAGCCGCACCCTGGCGGATGACCGATCGGGCGACGCGCTGGTCGAGCGGATAGAGGCGGCGGGCCATATCCTGGCCGACCGTTATATCGAGCGCGACGAAAAGTCCGCGATCGTCGCGCGCCTCCACGCCTGGATCGACGACGAACAGGTCGACTGCATCATCACCACTGGCGGCACCGGCGTCACCGGCCGCGACATCACGCCCGAAGCGCTGGCCCAGGTGCAGGACAAGGAGATTCCGGGGTTCGGCGAACTGTTCCGCTGGCTCAGCTATCAGTCGATCGGTACGTCCACCATCCAATCCCGTGCCACCGCCTGCGTCGCGCGCGGCACCTATATCTTCGCGCTGCCCGGATCGACCGGCGCGGTGAAGGATGGCTGGGACGGTATCCTCGCGCATCAGCTCGACAGCCGATTCCGTCCGTGCAATTTCGTGGAACTGATGCCGCGGTTGATGGAGCGGTAATCCCCTGCTCGGGGCCGTGAAATCTTACATGACCTGCAACTAACAATCATCGTCATGCTGAACTTGTTTCAGCATCCATCGTGCCCCACGAGCGGCGGCATGAGCGGCCCAATGGACCCTGAAACAAGTTCAGGGTGACGATGAGGGGATGAACTGCCCGTACCTGAAGCAAACGCCTTTCACTCTACCGCCCCACCCTTCAACCCGTGCCGTTCCAGGAACGACAATATCGTCTCCCATAGATGCAGGCCGACGCCCGGACCGCCGACGCGATGCGTCTGCCCCGGATAGACCATCATCTCGAACGGTGTCGCACTCGCCTGCATCTTCGCCATCAGCGCGGTCGAATTGTCGAACACGACATTGTCGTCCGACATGCCGTGGATCAGCAGCAGCGGATCGCGAATCTTGGGCGCATCCTCCAGCGCATCCGACTTGGGATAGGCGCTCGGCCTGTCCTGCGGCTTGCCCAGATAGCGTTCGGTATAATGGGTGTCGTAAAGTTCCCACTTGGTCACCGGCGCGCCCGCAATCCCCGCGGCAAAAGCGCCCGGCGCTTTTTCCAGCAGCTTGAGCGTCATATAGCCGCCATAGGACCAGCCATAGGTTGCGACCCGCGCAGCGTCCACAAAGGGCTGCGCCTTCAGCCAGTCCAGCCCCTTGAGCTGATCGTCGACCTCGACCGTGCCCATCGCGCGATAGATGGGGTCTTCAAACGCCTTGCCCCGGTCGGGCGTGCCGCGATTGTCGATCATGAAGACGATCCAGCCCTGATCGACCAGATATTGATTAAGCGCACCGCCCCACTGGTTGGTCGCCACACGCCCGCCGCCCGGCCCGCCATAGTGGATCATGAACACCGGATAACGCTTGCCCGGTTCCAGCGGCGGGGTGAGCATCCGCGTGTAGAGCGTGGTGCCGTCGGCCGCCTTCACGCTGCCAAATATGGTTTTGGCATGGCCCGCAATATAGGGCGCGTAGGGATGCGTGCCTGTCAGCGCATTTTCCGATAGCCATTGCAATTGTTTGCCATTGCTGTCGGCGAGATAGACCTGTTTCGGCTGGTCCCCATTGCTGCGGGTGACGACGATCCGGCTGGCCGCGCCGTCCATCACCGCTTCGTTCCACCAGCCCGCGCTGGTCAGCGCGCGGGGCGGCACGGCCTTGCTCAACGATGCGACATAGATTTGCTGCTCGACGGGCGTGTCCTTGTTGGCGGCGAAATAGACAAGGCCCCTGCCCTCATCGACGCCGACGACGTTGCGCACGTCCCATTCGCCGCTGGTCAGGGCGGTCCATTTGCCGCCCCGCACCCGATAGAGATGACCATGGCCCGACCGTTCCGACCACCAAAGAAAACTGCCGTCGGCAAGGGCATGGAAATTATCCGACAGGTTGATCCATGTCTTCGCGGTCTCCGTCAGCACGACCTTCGCCTTACCCGTCGCCGGATCTACCGCCAGCAGGTCGAGCCGCTTCTGGTCGCGGCTCTCGCGCTGGACATAGAGCGTCCGCCCGTCCTTCGCCCAGGCGACGCGGGCCAGATAGATATCGGCATTGTCGCCCAGGTCGACCTTGACCTGGCCCGACCCGTCAGGATTTGTGACATAAAGATCGACCAGCGCGTTCGCCTTGCCCGCGGCCGGATAGCGTTGCTGGTACACATTCGCGCCATCCCCGCCGATCGAGGTGCGGGTGACCAGCCCCACCGGGCCTTCGTCCACCCGCGCAACCGCGATACGATCATCCTGCGGCGACCACCAATAGCCGGTGCGGCGGTCCATTTCCTCCTGCGCGACGAATTCGGCAACGCCCCAGGTCACCGTCTCGCTGCCGCCCTGCGTGACCGCCCGCGCCGCGCCGCCGATCGGCTGGACGAACAGGTTGCCGCCGCGCACGAAGGACACGAAGCCGCCTTTGGGGCTGACGACCCCGTTAAGTTCGCCATCGGGCGTATCGGTCAGCCGCGTCACCTTGCCGCCGAGCGCGGCCAGATAAAGGTCGCCGTCCACCGGTACGAGCAGGCTTTTGCCATCCGGCGACCAGTCATAGCTTGTGATACCCGTACTGCCCGCCACGGTCCGGTCGCGCTCCCGCTGCATCTTTTCCGCTTCGGAAAGCGCCGCGCCGCTGCCTGTCTTCTTCGAGTCCACCAGCATCCGCTGCGCACCGGTCACTGTGTCGATCGCCCACAGATCCAGACGTTCCTTTTCGTCCGGGCGAGGCTTGAGCAGCGTGACCAGCTTGCCATCGGGTGACAATTTGAGCGCACGGGGCTGCGGGCCTGCAAGGTCTGGGTTGGCGAAAACCCGCTCCAGCGTCAGTTTCTGCTGCGCCAGCGCAGGCGACATCGGGACAAGCAGCAGAGCGGCCAGGGAAACGCCGCGCATCAAAAGGGGGGGCATCGACATCCTTTCGGGCCGCGCAGGAAGCACGGCATCATAAGACCCGCATAACGCGCGGAACCCGGAAAGATCAATGTCGAAGCAAGTGGATCATGCCATCATGGCATGGTGGGCGCGGCAGGGATTGAACCTGCGACCCCACCCGTGTGAAGGGTGTGCTCTACCACTGAGCTACGCGCCCCCTGTGCGGGAGGAAGCGGCCATTGGCATTCCCGCGCAACGCTGTCAAGCAAGGCGCGGTCCTGATTATCCTACTGGATCGTCCGGCCTGGCATATCGGTGGTCTTGCGCAGGCGAACGCCGTCACAGTCACTTTCGCCGCAACTACAGGCTTCCAGCGCATAACGGATGCCGCACATCACCAATATATCATGGTCGAAGGAATAGTTGGCGATGCCGGCGCGTTCGACCTTTTCCTGGGCCTTGGCCTTCAGCGTCATTGAGAGTCCTTCCTGCGACGGGCGAACCGGGATACTCTATGCTGCGGCGCACCATGTCAATCGAACCTCAATCAATATTACGGCCATTGTCACAAAACCCGTCTTCGCAAAGCAACGTCTGGTCGCAACAACCACCGCCTTGCAGCGCCAGCCGGTCCATCCCATATGGCGACCCATGAACGCACAAGACCATCACGCCATGCCGGTCTGGCACGGCACCACCATCATGTCGGTCCGCAAGAATGGCAAGGTCGTCATAGCAGGCGACGGTCAGGTCTCGATGGGCCAGACCGTCATGAAGCCCAATGCGCGCAAGGTCCGCCGCCTGCATGACGGATCGGTGATCGGCGGCTTTGCTGGCGCGACGGCCGATGCGTTCACCCTGTTCGAGCGGCTGGAGGCCAAGCTGGAGCGCCATAATGGCCAGTTGATGCGCGCGGCGGTGGAACTGGCGAAGGACTGGCGCACCGACAAATATCTGCGCAACCTGGAAGCGATGATGATCGTGGCCGACAAGGAAGTGACGCTGATCCTGACCGGAAACGGCGACGTGCTGGAGCCGTTGAACGGCGTCGCGGCGATCGGTTCTGGCGGCAATTTCGCGCTCGCGGCCGCGCGGGCATTGCTGGAATATGAGGAAGACGCCGAAACCCTGTCGCGCAAGGCGATGGCGGTGGCAGCGGATATCTGTGTGTATACCAACGATCAACTGACGATCGAGACGCTGGATAGCGTGAATTGAAGCATTGAAGCGCGTCGTCCCGGCGGAGGCCGGGGCCGCCCACAGGCGCGCGCGTCCCCTTCTAGCGGCCCCGGCCTCCGCCGGGGCGACGTGGAACCCATGAACGACAATCTGACCCCCAAAGCCATCGTCGCCGCGCTCGACGCGCATATCATCGGCCAGCGCGATGCCAAGCGCGCGGTTGCCGTAGCACTGCGCAACCGCTGGCGCCGCCAGAAACTGTCCGCCGACCTGCGCGACGAGGTGACGCCCAAGAATATCCTGATGATCGGCCCAACGGGCTGCGGCAAGACCGAGATCAGCCGGCGGCTGGCGAAGCTGGCCGACGCGCCCTTCGTCAAGGTCGAGGCGACCAAATTTACCGAGGTCGGCTATGTCGGTCGCGACGTCGAACAGATTGTCCGCGATCTGGTCGAGGAAGCGGTGCGGCTGGAGCGCGACCGGCGGCGCGATTCGGTGCGCGAGGCCGCATCAGAGGCGGCGATGGCCCGCCTGCTCGACGCGCTGACCGGCAAAGAGGCGAGCGAGGCGACCCGCCTTTCCTTCCGCCAGAAAATCGAAGGCGACCAGATGAACGAGGTCGAGGTCGAGGTGGAAGTCGCCGACACCCCCACAGCGCCGATGGAAATCCCCGGCATGGGTGGCGGCATCGGGATGATCAATATTTCCGACATGATGTCCAAGGCGTTCGGCCAGCAACAGAAGAAGCGGCGCAAGATGACGGTGGCGCAGGCATGGGACAAGCTGGTCGAGGAGGAGCAGGACAAACGGCTGGACCAGGACGATGTCGCCCGCGCCGCGATCAGCAGCGCCGAGCAGAATGGCATCGTCTTCCTCGACGAGATCGACAAGATCGCGGTCAGCGACGTGCGCGGTGGATCAGTCAGCCGCGAGGGCGTGCAACGCGACCTGCTGCCGCTGATCGAAGGCACGACGGTCGCGACCAAATATGGGCCGCTCAAGACCGACCATATCCTGTTCATCGCTTCGGGCGCGTTCCATGTTGCCAAGCCCAGCGACCTGCTGCCCGAATTGCAGGGCCGCCTGCCGATCCGCGTCGAGTTGAAGGCCCTAACGCAGGCGGACTTCATCGCAATCCTGTCCGACACCAAGGCCAGCCTGGTCGCGCAATATAAGGCGCTGCTGGCGACCGAAGGCGTGACGATCGACCTGACGCCCGAGGGCATCCAGGCGATCGCGCGTATCGCGGCCGAAGTGAATGAGCAGGTCGAAAATATCGGCGCGCGGAGGCTCCAGACAGTGATGGAAAAGCTGCTGGAGGATGTGAGCTTCGACGCGGAGGACCGGCGCGGCGAGACGCTGTTGGTGGATGCGGACTATGTGGAGGCACAACTGGGCGGGATATCGCGAGACACGGATTTGAGTCGCTATGTGCTTTAGCCGATATAGCCGCATCCGTTCGGGCTGAGCCTGTCGAAGCCTTGGCCTTTCTTCCTTCGTTTGCGCGGAAGCAAAGTCCTTCGACAAACTCAGGACGAACGGGTCAGGAGGTAGGCGCAGGCACAAAACAAAAAGCCGGACTGTCGCCAGCCCGGCTTTTTCATGTCCATTGACGTAAGGGTCAGACCGTAGGTGCCAGCCCCTTGATCGCGCTGTCGACCAGCGCCTTGTCCGCTTTGGCATTATGACCTTCGGCGATCAGCGTCGCGGCGGCGCTGGTGGCCGCGTTGACCGCCTTGGCGCGAATGGCGGCGATGGCGGTGCGTTCGGCGGCACCGATCTTGTCCTCGGCCATTTTCTGACGGCGGATCACCAGCGCGGCGGCATTCGCCTTCGCGTCATCCAGCAGCGTTTCGGCCTCATGCTCGGCATGTTTGCGCATCGCTTCGGCCTCTCCGGCAGCGGCCGCCAGCTTTGCCTCATATTCGGCCTTCAGCGCCTCGGCCTCGGCGCGCAATTGCGACGCCTCTTCCAACTGCGCCTTGATCGCCGCGATCCGCCCATCGAGCACGCCGCCGATCAGCGCGGGCACTTTCTTGAACAGGAGGATAGCGATAAAGATCGCCATCGCCAGGCTGACCCAGGCGGTCGCGTCCATGCCGACCGCGCGCGGATCGGTATGCGGGGCGACACCTTCATGCTCAGCGGTCCCCGTGGGCGCCAGGCCCTCCGCATGGATCGCCTGATTGAGGTGCGGCGGGCCGCTCTCGCCCGTCCCTGCTGCGTTCGTCTGTGCTGCTGCCTCAGCCATGGGCCAGTGCCGCCTTTACTGCGTTGCGCGCCGCGTCTTCGGAAGCGTCTAGCCCCGATATCTTGGCGACCAGATCGCGCGCTGCCTGCGCTGCGACCGTTTCAATCTCACCCATCGCGGCGTCGGTGGACGCCTTGATGCGCGCCTCCGCTGCGGCGATGACCGATGCGTTTTCGGCGTCCGCCGCTGCCAGCTTCGTTTCCGAAGCCTTGGCGGCCTGCACCTTGGCCTGGGCGATTTTGACCTGGGCCTCGGTCCGGCTTTTGGCTTCACCGGCGCGATAGTCCGCCTCGACCTCGTCCGCCCTGGCAAAGGCGGATTTTGCCGCTGCCAGGTCGCCCGAAATCTTGCCGTCGCGCGCCTCGACCGTGGCCTGCACCTTGGGGACCAGCCCCAGGCCGACGACGACGAAGACGAAGCCGAACGTCAACAGCAACCAGAAAATCTGGCTGGCATAGGTGTCGGCAATTTGCGCGATTTGAGGCATGGGTCGCTTCCGTTGGACGTCAGGTCGAATGGGCCAGGCAGCGTTCTACGCCACCCGGCCCATTCAGGAATGTCAGGCCACGAACACCAGGATCATGGCGATAACGAACGCCAGCAGACCCAGA
>CAZLSU010000031.1:0-31312 GCA_964562225.1 uncultured Sphingobium sp. | reverse complement strand
ACTGGCCCCTTTTTAAACCGGTGCCTGGCCCCATTTTATACCGGCGTTGACACCCGGCAGCTTGTCGATCACGAATAAGCGAACCGCGATCGATGTGCCATGCTTTAGATAGCATTTCTCAAGACGGATCGCCGTTCGAACGGTGACGTCGCGGAGTACCGTCTCGTACTGATCACGCATCCTGGCACTCGGTCCAAACCAGTCAGGCATGATCGCGACGAGACGGCCGCCGGGGCGCAAGCGGCGGAGCGCCGCCTGGAGATGGCGAACTGCGGCAAAATCGTCAGCCCCACGTCCAAGCGAGCGCGAGAACGGGGGGTTCATGATGATCAGTGTTGGGCGTTCGATCGTGGCGAGGGAGGAATTGAGCGTCGCACCGTCGTGGCCGGTAACGATCGCGTCCGGGAAGACATCCGCAAGTCGGCCGCGGCGCGCAGGATCGAGCTCATTGAGGTGGAGCACCAGGTGGGCGCCAAGCTGCGCGACCAGAAGGCCATTTCCGGCGCTCGGCTCCAGGATCACGTCGTCGGGCTGAACGTTCGCCAGCAGCACCGCAACGGCGGCGACATCAGCCGGGGTCGAGAATTGCTGCCACTCGATCTGCTCTTCGCTGCGAACGGTCTGGGTTGGCAGGCGGGTCACCAGGTCGATGATCGGGCGGACATCGTCGAAGGTAGTGAGCGTCAGGTCCGAAGAGCGGATATGGAGGGAAAGCGCGTGCTCAAGGATTTCGAAGCTTTCGCGCTGAGTCCACCGGCCCTCGGCGTCGGAGCCGCCATAGGCTGCGATCATCGCTTGGTTGAGGTCCCGTCGTGTGATCGTCTCGCCGGAGCACAGTAGGGGAAGAAGCAGGCGCGCGGCTTGGCGATCGGACTGCTTGGCCGCATGAAAAAGGTCGGTCATCTGGGGTCTCCTGCGTGGCTGCACCCTCGGCAGCATCACGCTCTCGACCCCCCTCCCCTCCTCAAACGTGGCTCTTTACCCGCCGAACCACGAGGCGAGGAGTTGGTGGTGCAACGGTGACCTCGAACCGCCCCTGTGCGCTTCGGCGTTTATGCTCACTTGCCGCGCTGAATTGTCGCCATCTCGAAGCCCCAATATTTGCACCGGTTTGCCCCTACGTCCGCTATCAGAGGCGTCCGGATAATGAGCGATGAGTAAAGACGACACATGAGCAGCTTTAAGGGCAAACGGCTTCCAGAAATCTCGGACGATAAGCTGTTCGAGAAATTCGCACTGGACCTCTGGGTCAGCCAACACGACGGCGCTCACTCCACGCTTTACGGTCGTAACGGGCAGGCGCAGTTCGGCGTCGACGTTTTAATCCGCGCCGACGATCGGCTGATCGGCATCCAGTGCAAAGCAGTGACGACACTCGACGATAAAATCATCGCAGCGGAGGTCGAACGTGCAAAAGGGTTCGAACCCGCACTGACCGAGTTGATCGTGGTGACCACCGCGCCGCACGATGCCAAGCTGGTGAGCTATGCCGAAATCGTGACGCTGGATCACAAGAAGGCAAAGCTGTTCGAAGTTGCCTATCACGGTTGGGATGATCTCCTACGCATGCTCGAGGATCACCAGTGGGTCGTGCATAAGCATTTTCCCGAATTTTTCCGGGCACCGAACGAGCCCGCGATGCCGTTGGCGAACGCGTTCAGGCTGCCATTAGATAGCGATCTCAACATCGGCCTCTCGGATGAGGAGCTCGCTCTTTTCTGCTCCGAGGCTAGCTGGGCCCTCAAAAACGAATCTGACGCGATCTTCGCGGTCGATCAGGCTGATGAGCAGCGCATCATTGCTATGATCGCAGCAATCGAGGCGACTGGGGTACTGGATGCTGAAGCGCGCCGGGAGCGCTCGAAGCTGCGAGAAATGCTCGCGTATTTTGCGCCCAAGATGCGTAAGGCGGAGATGGCAGCGAAGCTGCTGCTGACCGACGAACTGGTGCGGTCTCCTTGGCTGATCGGTGGGTGCTGGCCAGATACGGCTCTCACGATGAGGCGGCTCATGCCACAAATTATCAAAGGGTCCAGTCGGATTGATGGCGGCTTGACGCTTAAAATCCGCATCGAAACTCACCCGAAAATCGTCGGTTATCTCGATATGGACGTAGAGGATCGCGCGGCATTCGAATTACATTGTGAGGCGTTCAATCCGCATTATTTCGCTGGCGGCGTTCCCGATCTCGGGACAGAACTTGGCTTTAAATATGCCCTTCCGGCCGGAATCGCTGGTCTCGTCGCTTATTCGAGCGGGCATGACGTCCCGATCGACACGCTGCAACGCGACGGCACGACCGGAATATATTCCTGGGGTCTGTATCCGTCCTAACAGGAACTCATCGCGCAGCGATCTTAAGCTCGTCGGTCAAGCATTTGCGCCCAATCTTTGAATTGAGCAGGGGGTGGGAAACGATGAATGGAAAGGCCAGGTCGCACATAATGTTGTTCGGCCTGCATCCCAGCGCGGCGCCCTTCGATGTCGTTGTCCTCGGCGATCAGCAGGGACGTGACGTTTGCCGGGATGGCGAGCTTATCGAGGCGCCGAGCCCCTAGCGCTGCAGAGCAGGAGATGTTGTTTAGCAGCGTGAAAGCGGCTGCTGTCTCGAACCCTTCCGCAATCGCGAGTTGGGTGCCCCCTTCCCTTCCACGCCATACGCCACTCAGCGGCGTTCCGAGCATGACCTTGCGGACGTAGTTGCCGGTGGCCTCGTCGAGAAAAATACGCTGGATCGCAACCAGCCTTCGGGTTTCGCGGACGGCGACAAGCAGAGCGGGCAAGAATACCGTCTTGGGCTTAGGCAAGTAGGGACATCGCGGGTGATATCTTACGTCGGGGGGAACCGGTATGAGGTGGCGCCGCTCAAGGTATCGCTCAGCGAGCGTACCGCGGACGTCGACGGCTTGGTTCCAAATACGCTCGATGTTGGCAGGGCGCGGAGCGCGTGCGGGATCAGGGAGCGCATAATGCTGGCCGGGGCGAACACGGCGAAGTTCGCGTAGCACATCTTCTCGGGAGCATCCGGCAAAACAGGTGACGAGGATGCCTCTGTCGCCTTGGCGGATGGAAAGGCTTGGATCGCTATCGGCGTGCGCTGGGCACCGGCACATCGCGACATGACCACTCCAGGTCCCGCCTAGCGCACCGACGATGTCGACAAGCTCTTGAGAGGGCCGTTTGGCTGTAAGCGGCATAATTCTACCTCCTGCTTACCAGCTCGGGCCCCCTCCCCTTTTCCCCCGTCGATCTTTGCGGACAGACTCCCTCGCCGGCGCGTTCGCAAGAACGGCTCGGAGATCATCGGTCAGTCGTCAGGCCGATTCGCTCTGCGCTCGGCGTAGCTGATGACAAAAGCTTCCCAGACACGGAGCCACTCGCTGTCGGTGCGCTCCTTGGCGAAATTTGGACATCCCTTGCGAAAAGCTGTGGCCATATCGTCGACCGCCCAGGGTTTTCCCTTGGTGAGACCAATATGACGAAACACGGCCTCGCGAGTGCCATAGGCCAATGAACCCGTCGGGAACGCGAGGAGCGGCTCAGCATCCTTGGAGGGCACAACCGGCACCACGCGGCGCTCTTTGACCGATGATCTCGGTGCCGTTTCTGATGCGGCGGGTCCAACCAATCGGAGGTGAGGCCCGACGAGCTTGCGCTCCATCGGCGCGGGCGATGGGTGCAACACCACTTTCCGGCCCGAGAGATCCACATTTGCGTTCGGATAGACGGCGGACACGATCTGCATCGTCTCCCGGACGGTCTGGCGGAAACGCTTGCTGTCGGCCTCGTTGCCCAGATGCTTGGCGAGCTGGTCCCAAGAAATGACCTGCCCTTTGTCCGAGCCGATTCGCGGAAGCCGATATGCAAGGTATGTGTAGAGGTCGAGCGCGGTAGGCGTGCCCTTTAGTTCCCGGATAGCGACTTCGTTCAGAGGAACGGCGTGATCGACGAGGTGGCTGTAAAAGGCCTCCGACATACGGATTTCGCGCGCAAATGAGCCGTTCTTGTCGAGCGATCCTGCATATTCGTTCGAGATTTTCACGTCGCGAACCGCGAAGGCGTTGTCGTCGGTATCGGTACCATCCCACCGGATCTGCCACTCACAGGCGAGCAGCCGATCGACCTGCTCCCGCATAAGGTTGGCAGTACCGCGGGGGCCGTAGGAGACAGTCTGATAGCCCAGTCGCCGCATCCATTCGGTGAAGTTGCGACCGAGATAAACATCACGCGATTGCTTCATCACGGCTTGCGAAAGGAGATAGATCAGCGCGACGCGGGGGTAAGCACCGTACGGCACGCCAAGGCTTCGCATAACCGACTTGCCATCGACATTTTGCAGGACCGGCCTTGGGTTGATTGCGAGCGCGTATTTGCCGTCTTCACGAACGATCGGCTGCGTGTCGTCTTTCGGTCGCTTGGTCGGCAGCGACATGGCACAGAGGGCTGAATGGAGAAATGCGGGGACCGGTTCTTCGTCCTGGACCCTGAGGAAGGCATCCAGAGTGAGTTGCGTGCCTGCGGTTGTTGCGAGTCGGCGCACGCTATCTTCGCCACCGTTGAGCATGGCTAGTGCGTACTGGTGCCCAAGCGGCTTATGTTGATCCCCATTCATAGTCTGCCCTTCCCTCCGAATCTGCCGGAGGTTTTGATGGGCATGTCTCAACAGGTTTGAGCAGCGAAATCAACCCTGTTGGCAGTTTGGGAGGGGAAATGGCCTCCAAACCTGCAAAACGACCGATGATGTCGGTGCCCTTTCGGCGCTTCCCGGTCTTTTCACTCTTCAAAACTGAAAAATCAAAACGATTCGCGAATCGGTTTTTCTTAGGTTGATTCTAGTAATAGGTATGCGCTCCGACATCATCGGTCGCCCTGCACCGAGATCATCGATTTCTTGCACCGAGATCATCGGAAAGTACCGAGATCATCGGTAGTTATCCACAGGCGGTCATTCAGCGCGCTTTTTCGCTCGAGCGACTGAGAGCTGCATCGAGCCGGCACCGAGATCATCGGTCTGAATCTTTTGAAGGGCCCTGCACGACTGGTCGATTCGCCAATGGCTCGGAGATCATCGGTCTAGTTGTAAGTTTGATGGCCATTTTGTTGCTCGAAACTGCCAAGGACGCTACTATGGGCTATCAAACCCACAGAAGCGGACAAACATGGCCACAGATCCCTCCTTAGCCCAGCCCGATGACCTGATCGAGGGCGGGCTCGACGTCCTGCACAGGAAGTCGCTGACGATCCTCAAGCGGATCCGCGATAGTGCGCTGGATCCCGAGACCGGTCAGAAGCGAGGACCCACCTTCCCTATCTCCAAGGCAGCCGCTTTGGTGGGGAGAACCGCCTCGGCAGTTCGAGAGGCCGAGCGTGACGGCCGTCTCCCCGAGCGCGATCGGACTGGCTCGGGTCACAGGGTCCAATACACCCTGGAAGAGCTCGACCATATGCGCGAAGTGTTTGGAACGCGGCCGTGGCGGGAGCGGACGGACACGCCGGCGATCATCTCGGTGTGCAACTTCAAAGGCGGCGTGGGCAAGTCGACGATCGCGCTTCACCTGGCGCAGCATTTCGCAATCCACGGCTATCGCGTGTTGTTCATAGATTGCGACAGCCAGGCATCGTCGACGATGATGTTTGGCTATCGGCCTGACGTCGATCTCGAGGAGGAGGATACCCTTTACGGGCATTTCCATAACCCGGAGCTGCTTGGGGTTAGGAAGATCATCCGTAAGACGCACTTCCACAACCTCGATCTGATCCCGTCAAACCTGCGGCTCTACAATTTGGAATACGAGATCGCCGGGTATATGGCGAAGAACCAGAATATGGAGATCATCGACCTCATAGCGGAGGCGATCGATACGGTTGTCGACGACTACGACATCGTCATTATGGACCCGCCGCCCGCACTGGGCATGGTGTCGATGGCCGTCCTTCAGGCCGCGAACTGTATGGTGATCCCTGTACCGCCGAGCTTGGTCGATTTCGCGTCTACCGTGTCCTTCATCGACATGACGCGAACGACGATGAAGCAGCTGGAAGAGATTGGTGGCCGCGGTCGGCCCGCATATAATTTCATCAAACTGGTGGGGAGCCGCGTAGATGAAAGCAAGTCGATGCACCGCGAGGTGCTGTCGATGATGCGGCAGGTTTTCGGCGGTTCAATGACCCAGTCCGTGATGGTGACGAGCGCCGAGATCGACAATGCGAGCTCACGCATGAAGACGGTGTTCGAGCTCGAGAAGCCAGTCACTTCGCACGAAGTTTATAACCGCTGCATGAAGCATCTGACGGAGGTCTGCCACGACATCGAGCAAGACGTTTTGCGGACCTGGGCAAGCAGGGCAGGGCAGGGGATTTGAGGCCGGTTGCCACGTGGCAACCGCGTGGAAATCCGGAACGAATTGCTCAGTTAGATCAAGGAGCGCCGGCAGCCGGATTCGGATTTGTTGCCACGTGGCAACTTGAGACAAAAACAAGCTAAAACAAGCGACTAGGCGAGACAATGATGCGATACAATCGGACGGAAATACCCCACTCAAGCATAGCAAAAGCGAGCGAGTTGCCACGTGGCAACTCTGGCCTCGGGGCGGGGTATGCGGTCGACAAGAATGAAGAAGGAATGAGCCGATGAGCAAGGGAAACAAGGGCTTCGGCTCGCAGTTCACGGATGGCCTCGACGACGAGGAAAACCTCGATAAGGCGAACCCCGCAGAGGGTATCATGGCAAGCCGCAGCCAGACGCTGGCGCGTCTTGCCACGGGCAAGTCTGTGGCGGACCGGACCGAATGGGTAGACCCTGCGAAATGTCGTCCCTGGCGGATGCACAACCGCGACCTCGATCATTTATCCGAGGACAGCTGCCGCGACCTGATCGACTCTTTTCTCTCGGCCAAGAAGCAGCGGATTCCAGCAATCGTCCGCAGGCTAAAGGACGATCCCGAGTTCGATTACGAGATCATCGCCGGCGTGCGGCGCTGGTGGACGGTGAAGTGGCTCCGCGCGCATCACCATCCCGAGTACGAGTATCTGGTGACGATCCAGACCGTCACGGACGAGGAAGCCTTCCGCGTTTCAGACGTCGAGAATCGCTCGCGTAAAGACATCTCGGATTGGGAACGGGCGAAGGAATACACGATCGCGCTCGCTGAGTTCTACGAAGGCTCGCAGTCGCAGATGGCCGAGCATCTCAACCTGTCGAAATCCTGGCTGAGCCGCCTCCTGGACGTAGCGCGGCTACCTGAGGAATTGGTCGCTGCATTCTCCGATACGCATGACATCACCGTTCGGGTTGCCCGCGACATCAAGCCGCTTTCGGGCGACGCGAAGGCGCTCGCCAAGATGCGTGAAGAGGCGGAGCGCATTGAGGCAGATCGTGCGCGTGAAGGCGTGAAGATCAGCGGGCCGGAAGTTGCGAAGCGGCTCGTCAAGGCTACCGTCGCCCCTGCCGCAAAAGGCGTGGCTGAAAAGGAGATCACTGGAAAAGGCGGCAAAGTCATCCTGCGCTACTCGAAGGCGAGGGGAGGGGGATTGACGATCAAGGTTCCGCCCAAGGCCGATGCAACTCCGGCCGAGCTTCTGAAGGCGATCGAAGGGTTGCTTGGCTAGCCGCCATCGTACTCCCTTGGGACGATACCAGTTAGGAACCACATGACCGCTCCCGGCCCCGACACGATGCATAATCCCACGTTGCTGCCGGACGCCAAGGTTGCCTGGCTCCATTTGCTGGAGGTCGGGGGCGATGGAACGATCGCGCAGGGAGCGCCCCCCTTTCTGTACATCTCGACGTTGCTCAGAGCGCAGCGGGAGATGAACAGTGCGCGGGAGCAGAGCAACACACAAATGATCGTGCCGCTCCTCGCGGCCTTCGCCATCCTCGACCAGGTCGGCGAGTGCTATGGGTTCAGTGAAACGCTCCCTGGAGAGCCGCCGGCGAACGCCCCAATAAAGCGAGCGCTACATCACTTTCCGCTGCCGTGGGGAACCCTGTCAGCCGATGAGATGCATGCGCTCTACATGATGCGCAATGGACTGATGCATGACGCGGCGTTCTCGTCGATCGAGCGCGCTGGCCAGAAGCGCAGCATGATCTTTCGGCACGACATACGCATGGAAAAGATGGTGGTGCTGCCAGTCCGGGACTGGAACGGGAAGCCTGACGATGTCTGTCGCGAGACCATCACGTGGGTAAATCCAGACTTGCTCATCTGGGTCGCGAACAGTGCGATCGGTCGCTGCGGCCAGGCTCTAAAGCTTGGCGACCCCAACCTGGAAATCCGTCACGATCCGCAGGTCATCGCCGCGCGTTATCTCCTCTGGCATCAATATTCGCCGTCCAGCGTGGCCGATGATGAGGCCGAATGGCTGAAGCCTGGTCGGCACGAGTTCCGTAAAGAGCTCAGGTCAAAGTTGACGGCTGCCGAAGTCGCTCGCCATGCGCAGCGCTACTACCCAACGTAGCAAGGAGCTTGCGGGCGCCTTGGGGCGTCACGCCAAGGAGACGTGCGACAGCTGCAGGCTGCAGGCCGGGATAGGATAACTGAAGCCGGGCGAGGAGAGGAGCCTTGCTCCTCTTCGTGACGGCGAGATCCGACAATGTTCTCGAGGCGGCACGTTCGATCGCATCGAGCTCGCGAAGGCTGGTGCGGGCTGCGCGGCCAATCGCGACCGCTAGAGACTCCGCCAGCTCGGCAGGGGACGGCGGTAGAAACTTGGGCAACAAGACCAGAGACGGGATGACCCGCGAGGTGAAGCCGGCGCGATAAAGCATCCGTGGTACGGCAACGGCGATCAGCCAAAGTCGGTCGCGCTGACGTGGTGGAAGTTCGAGCGACCGGCCGTCGAAGCTGACGACGTCAGCCGACGCCGCTGGCGCAGGTTCGGTGACGGCGGCGAGCGTGAAGACGCGCTCCGCAATGGACAAGAGGTTCGCCGACGGAAACGGCTCGTCAGCGGAAGCTTTGATCTGGCGCCACAATGGACCGAAGTGGGCGAGGTCGTCACTGGCATAGGTCGCAGCCTCGTCACGATCGTCGAGAACCGAGCGCAACATGTGGAGCGTGGCCAGGCTGATGGGGTCCATCACATCTTCGTCGCGGGTTAGCGCGAGATGGAAGACCGCGGCGACCGAGATGGGATCGTTGAGGCCCTCGGAGGCGCGGGGAGGGGGGCTCCTGCCCGCGATCCAGTCTTGGAGTGACCGGACATCAATGGGGACGCCGGCGAGGCCGGCCAGCGCCACGGCGCCGTTTAGCCGCGCGCGCGCGAGGAAAATGTCCGTGGCCGGACTGTTCTGGAGCCGTCCGTCCAGGCGACCGAGCAATAGCATTGCCAGCGCAAGTTCGGGAAGGCCGTGATTTTCCATCGGTCCGAGCATGCCAGAAAGAGAAACCAAAGTCTGCAGTTGGTTTCCCCGCCTGTTGCTGCCAGATTATGGACATGCGATAATTGCAGTTATCATATAAGCGGAATTGACGCCTCTTTATAAGATAAGCTACAAGCGACGTTGAGGAGCGTGGCGCATCATGGGCACCGAAACTGCCCGGGGAGGGCCGAAAACCGCTGTAGCGCCGTCGGAGGCGGACCTGCCGGCTGTCAGGGCCCCGGTCGACCTTGCCTGGACGATCGTGCAGATGCGCGCCGGCGAGCGTATCACCGTCAACGAGGCGCTGATCGCAGCGTACCAAGCCGCCTCGTCGCCGCACAGCATCCGCGCTCTAAAATCCGATGTCGAAGCATTCGATGCCTGGTGCCGGCGCTCCAACCGGATTGCGCTGCCGGCAACGGCCGAGACCGTGGCCGATTATCTCGATGCCCGGGCGGGGAAGGGGAGCCGGCCAGCGTCGCTCTCCCGCTACAAGGCGTCGATCGCCAAGATCCACCAGCTGCTCGATCTGAAGGATCCGACGCCCGCCCCATTGGTCAAGCTGCGGCTGCAGGCGGTCCGCCGCGAGAAGGGGGCGGCACAAAAGCAGGCGCGGCCCTTACGGTTCAAAGGTCCGGTACGCGACGTCGAGCGCGACAAGGCGCGCGGGCTCAACATCCGCGCCTTGCTCGAGAGTTGCGGAGACGATCTGCCGGGCCTGCGTGATCGGGCGCTGCTGTCGACGGCTTACGACACCGGGCTGCGGGCCTCCGAGCTGGTGGCGGTCGCGGTCGAACATATCGAGGAGGCGATCGACCCCGAGGCGCGTCTGCTGCAGATCTTGCGCAGCAAAGGCGATCAGGACGGGGAGGGGGCAACCGCGTTTCTGAGCCCGCGCACCGTCGCGGCGATCGCGGCCTGGACCGAGGCGGCCGGGATCACCGCAGGGCCGCTGTTCCGGCGGGTGCAGGTGCGGCGCTACAAGGCCCGCGCTGCCGTGCGGGGTCGGCCGATCGACAGCATCTCAGGGCGAGAGACGTGGGATCTGCGCAAGACCCTGTCGAAGCCGGCGCTACCGGCACGGGTCGAGTATGACCTCGGCACCGTGGCGCTTCATCCCGCGTCCATCGGCCCAATCTATCGATCGATGATCCAGCGGGCGTTCGATCGTGGCGCTCTGCCCGATCTGACCGCGGATGATCTGGCGCGGCTGCTCAAGGGGATCAGCGCGCATTCGACGCGGATCGGGCTCAACCAGGATCTGTTCGCGAGCGGCGAGGATCTGGCCGGGATCATGGACGCGCTGCGCTGGAAAAGCCCGCGCATGCCGCTCGCGTACAATCGCAATCTTACAGCTGAAGCCGGCGCAGTTGGACGGCTGATGGCCAAATTCCGGTAGCGGGCCCATCGGTGGCGCAAGCCCACAGCCTGGATCGTTGATTGGCTTTATCGTGCGATCCGCGGCGTATAAGAGGCCCTGATGACGAAAGAACAAGCACCCGAGACGATTGCCGCAACGTACGGCGTGGCAACCGATGCGGCATTTGGGGCGGTGGCTCCGCCGATCTATCTGACAAGCACCTTCACTTTCGAGGGCTTTGAGCAGCCGCGCGAATTTGATTATGGTCGCGCGGGAAACCCGACGCGGGCGATGCTCGCCGAAGCGCTTGCTCGCCTCGAACATGGCGCGGGTGCGGTCATTACGGCAAGCGGCATGGCCGCTGTCGATCTGCTTCTGGCGCAGATTGATTCCGACGATCTCGTGTTGGCACCTCACGACTGCTACGGCGGAACCCGCCGCCTCCTGCTGGCGCGAGCCGCAAAACGGCAATTCCGGGTAACATTTATCGATCAATCGGATGGGGATGCGCTCGCCGTTGCCTTCTCCGACAAGCCGGCGCTAGTCTTGGTGGAGACCCCGAGCAATCCGCTGATGCGCGTTGTCGATATTCGCGGGATCTGCGCGCTCGCCAAGGCCGCCGGCGCGCGAGTTGCAGTCGATAACACCTTCCTCTCGCCAGCGCTGCAACGGCCGCTCACACTCGGGGCGGATTATGTAATCCACTCCACCACCAAGTATCTCAACGGCCATTCGGACGTGATCGGCGGCGCTGTCATCACGGCCGATGCCGACGAATACCTGAAGCTCGCTGTCTGGGCGAACGTCGTAGGGGTGACGGGCGCCCCCTTTGATGCGTGGCTGACGTTACGAGGATTGAGGACGCTGTTCCCACGTATTGAGCGGCAGCAGCGGACCGCAGGCATGATTGCCAAATATCTGGAGCAGCACGCCCGAGTGTGCGCTGTGCACTATCCCGGCCTCGCCTCCCACCCAGGCCATGTCATTGCCACATCTCAACAGCACGGTTTCGGCGCCATGTTGAGCTTTGAGCTCGAAGGCGGGGTCGAGGCGGTGGGCCGCTTTATCACCGCGATCGGCACCTTTACGCTCGCAGAATCGCTGGGAGGCGTCGAAAGCCTCATCTCTCATCCGGCGACGATGACGCATGCCGACATGGGCGTTGAGGCGCGACAAATGGCCGGCATCAACGATGGCCTGCTACGGCTTTCAATTGGGCTTGAGCATTTAGACGATCTGATTGCTGGTCTGGAGAAGGGGTTCGGCGCATGAGCGAGGCCTCGGATTCGGTCCCGCTCTGTCGCTATGAAGAGTTGGTTCGCCGAGAAAACCGGCAAAGGGCGGCGCGCAGCTCAGCTGCGGTCGCAGCGCTTGAGCAACTCGCCGGTGCCGATAACCTCAAAAGTGGCGGGGTCGATATACCGGACAGGCTGTCCGGTGGAGAGAGCTAGAGTCTGTCCTGCTCATATTGAAGCATATCCGGAGTTTCGCAGGTAGCTTGCGCATTCGGCTGGAGGGAATGCGTCGAGGAGGGATCCGATCCGACGCCATGTGGCTTCGACCGATCGCTCAGCGGCCTTGCGGAGCAGGAGCTTGAGCTTCGCGAAGACCTGCTCGATCGGGTTCAGGTCCGGGCTGTAGGCTGGCAGGAAGAACAGCTTGGCCCCAGCGGAGCGGAGCGCCTTGCGGACTGCAGCGCCTTTGTGGCTGCCCAGATTGTCCATGATGACGATGTCGCCAGGCTTAAGTGTCGGCACCAGGAACTGCTCGACCCAAGCGGTAAAGATCTCCCCGTTTATCGGCCCATCGAGAACGCAGGGTGCATCGATCCGGTCATGCCGAAGCGCCGCGATGAAGGTGAGGGTGCGCCATTTGCCGAAGGGCGCCCGCGCCACCAGCTTCTGGCCGCGCCGGCACCAGCCCCGGATCGGCGTCATGTTCGTCTTGGCCCAAGTCTCGTCGATGAAAACGAGTCGTTTGGCTTCAAGCAGGTGCTGATACTTCTTCCACTGCTCGCGCCGTCGGGCGATCGACGGCCTCAACTGCTCGTCGGCGAATAGCGTTTTTTTTTAAGCTGAAACCGGCCGAGTGCAGCAGCGCCCAAACCGTGTTGTGACTGATCGTGCGGTATCCCCGCTCGCGCAGCTCGATCGCCAATGCCCGTACCGTCAGGTCCGGCTGCTCGGCCAGTCGGCCCAAAAGCCATGACTGCTCGGATGCTAGCAGCCGACCTGGTCGGCCAATCCTCGGCCGCGATGCCGCGGTGCCCGTCCCGCGCCAACGCTGAGACCATCTCACCGCGCTCGACACGCTTACCCGAAAGACACCAGCCGCCTCACGAACCGTTCGGCCTGACGCGACGAACTTCGCCACACGCTCCCGCAAGTCGTTTGAATAAGGTCTGGCCATTCCTGCTAGCCTCCACTCCAGCAGGAAGCTTGATGAGGTGGACGGCCCCTGACCCAGCGGCATCGATTCGTGCCAGGATGATGCTGTCAGCGACCATCAACGGGAAGGAGCCGTCCGGATGCAGATTACCACGATTGGCCTCGACATCGCCAAGAACGTTTTTCAGCTTCATGGCGTCGATGATGCAGGGCAGCCGGTGTTGCGTCGGAAAGTTCGACGGGATCAGTTGCTGGCGGTTCTCGGCGGCTTTGAGCCGTGCCTGATCGGCATCGAAGCCTGCGCGACAGCGCATTACTGGGCGCGGCAGCTCCAATGCCTGGGCCATGAGGTGAAGCTGATGCCGCCTGCCTACGTGAAGGCTTATGTGAAGCGGAACAAAAATGATGCAGCCGATGCCGAAGCGATCTGCGAGGCGGTGAGGCGACCGACGATGCGCTTTGTGGCGATCAAGTCGGCCGACGCGCAGAGCGTGCTGATGTTGCATCGCGCCCGTCACCTGCTGGTCCGGCAGCGGACCGCGCAGGTTAGTGCGCTGCGCGCGCATCTGGCCGAATATGGGATTGTGGCACCCAGAGGCCGCGCCCATGTCCGCGAGCTCGTCGGCGTTCTCAACGCGGGCGAAGCAGCGATCCCGGAACTGGCGCGGCAGACATTGCTGCTGATCGCCGGCATGATTGATGGCTTGAGCCAACAGATCCGTCAGATCGAGATCGAGTTGATGGCTTGGCATCGCGCCAATGCCGCGTGCAAGCGTTTGGAGACGATCCCCGGCATCGGGTTTATCACCGCCACCGCGCTCGTTGCGACCGTCGGCGACGCCGCTATCTTCCGTTCCGGTCGCCAGTTTGCCGCCTGGCTGGGGTTGGTACCCAAGCAACATTCCTCCGGCGGGAAGGAGCGAATGGGCGCGATATCGAAGATGGGGGATCGCTATCTGCGCCATTTGCTAGTCGTCGGCGCAACCGCCGTTGTCCGCTACACCCGGCGCAAGCAGACGACCGTCAGCATCTGGGCGAACCAGCTGCTCGAGCGCAAGCCCGCAAGGCTGGTGACCGTCGCGGTCGCCAACAAGATGGCCCGGATCGCCTGGGCCGTGATGGCGCGCGATGAAAATTACCGCGCCGGTCCGGTAACCGCCTGACCTGGCGCCAACCACTTTGGGCAGGAGAGAACGACACGCGTGATGCCGATCCGGGGCTTGCCGGGGATGGAAACAACCTGAGTGATTCAACGCGCATCACAGCGCGCCAGCTTGATGAGGATCCCATCCACCGACACCATCATGGCCAGCGGCCTTTCACGCCGCGCAAACAGGCCGGACACATGAATGAACCTGACCCGGCTCAGATCAACGCGTCAATTTCCCCCTTGCCCAACAGGGGCCGTCCACACATGAATCACATCTTACCCCGCTTGGGAATCCCGCAACCGATTCAAATCAGCCAGGACAGACTCTAGGCGCTGCGCACCTGGGTAACGGCGTCGGCCGGGTTTCGTTTCAGCTTGACCGAAGTATTGAAACTCCAAAACGGTGATCGGCGAGCCATCTTCTCCCTCACAACGATAGCGCGCGCATTCCTCCTCCATCGGCAGAGCCTCTATGCCGCTTCGGGTGCAAAGAGACTGAGCATATCGACCCGCCTCGCCAACAGGTCGTCGAGCGTGTAGCTGTCGAGCACGGCCATGAATGCGGCAAGCGCCTCGCGAAGAACGCCCGTCGCTCCGCACGCCGGCGCGATGATGCAGCTTCCGCAATCGACCAGATCGAACCCATCCTCCGTGTGCCGCACGACCGATCCGATGATAATCTCACCCGGCGGTCGCGCGAGGCGAATTCCGCCAAGACGCCCCCGAGCGCTCGCCACAAAGCCCGCTTTTCCGAGGTCGTGAACCACCTTCATCAAATGGTTTTGCGAGATCGCATAGGCACCCGCCATCTCGGAAATCGAGCATAGCCGATCAGGCCGCGCTCCAAGGTAAAGCAGCACCCTAAGGGCATAGTCGGTGTAGCGCGTCAGCTTCATGTCGCTTCCCGGTCACAGCGCCCAATCGACGCTGCACTAATATATATGCATTCTTGTTGCATGTTTCCAACCCGGTGATACATGTAGCGTAGATACATGATTTCGGAGTCGGTCAATGGATGACGATACGCAGGTTGACGAGGAAGGGCTAAGCCGTCTCGTGACGCTGTTCTATGCGCGGGTCCGCGAGGATGCCGAGCTGGGGCCGATCTTCAACGACGCGATCGCCGATTGGCCGGAACATCTCGAAAAGCTGGCGGCATTCTGGTCATCGGTGATGCTCACCAGTGGTCGATACAAGGGTCAACCGGTGCCGGCTCATTTGAAGCACAAATCACGAATTACGCCGGCGCTATTCGACCGATGGCTAACGCTTTGGGCTGAGGCGACCAACGAAATGATGTCGCCCGAAGCCGCCGCCGCTTTGCAAGCGAAAGCGAAGCGGATCGCCGAAAGCCTGCAGCTCGCCGTGTTTTTTCGGCTCGATCGGCAACGCGCGGAAGGCTCGGCAATCAATTCCGATACGCTGGATTGCCCAAGGCGGAGAGTGCAAAGCCATGCCTGACATCCTTCCCTATCGTTCCACACCGGTGTTTGATCAGGATACACTACCGGCTGCCTTGCGGGCGCGACACGATACCAAGGCCGGTGTCTGGGGCCTGATCCGCGTTTTGGAAGGCGAGCTTAAGCTCACCTATCTCGATCCGCCTTCGGAGATCGTGCTGACACCGAACCAGCCAGGATTGGTTCTGCCGCAGCAGCCGCATTTCGTGACGCCGATGGGGTCAATGAAGATGCAGGTCGATTTCTACGATCAGCCGCCCGCGCGCTGACATTGCCGGAAATTTCAACGCATTTCAGAAGGAGAAGTTCATGTCGCAACCTCTTAGCGATCAGACGATCGCGCTCGTCAAGGCGACCGTTCCCGCGCTGGAAGCGCATGGTCTGGACATCGTACACGAAATGTATTCCCGGATGTTCCAGAACCCGGAAATCCGCGACCTTTTCAATCAGTCGCATCATGGCGACTCCGGATCGCAGCCGCGTGCGCTCACGGGCGCCATTCTCGCCTATGCCAGCAATATTGAAAATCTCGGTGCGCTTGCGCCTGCTGTTGAGCGGATCGCGCAAAAGCATGTGGGCCTTCAGATTTTGCCCGAGCACTATCCGCACGTTGCCGAGGCGCTCCTTGGCGCGATCAAGGCGGTGCTGGGAGATGCAGCAACGGAGGAAATCCTTGCGGCATGGGGCGAGGCCTACTGGTTCCTCGCCAATATCCTGATCGCACGCGAGCAGCGGGTCTACACAGAGCAGAAGGACGCGGCGGGCGGATGGAATGGCTGGCGTGACTTCCGCGTCGAAGACGTCTTGCGCGAGAGCAGCGTCATCAATTCCTACATTCTCCGCCCGGTCGATGGCGGACCCGTCATGCAGCACAAGCCGGGGCAGTATCTGACTTTCTGGCTGGAGATTCCCGGTCATCCGCCGGTCAAGCGCAACTACTCGATTTCGGCGGCTGCCAATGGCGAAACCTATCGCATTTCGGTGAAACGCGAATCGCAGGGCCTGGCTTCGGGATGGCTTCATGACGAGGTGAAGCCCGGAACCGTGTTGAAGGTCGCCGCGCCGGCGGGCGAGTTCTTCCTTTCCGAGCACGTCGAACGTCCCGTGGTCCTCCTCTCCGGCGGTGTGGGCCTGACGCCAATGGTGGCGATGCTCGAGGCGCTTGCGCAGAGCGGCGCCGATGTGCCCGTTCACTATATTCACGGAACCCATGATCGCGACACGCATGCGATGCGCGATCATGTCCGCACCGTAGCTGGGCAGGGCAGCGCGGTGTCGGTTACCGATTTCCATCAAACTCCGCTGGAAGGCGAAGCGCAGGGCCAGGACTATGATGTCTCCGGCATCATCACCGATGAGTGGCTCGTCGCCAACACGCCGGTCGGTGAGGCCGACTACTATATTTGCGGACCGCGCCCGTTCCTGCGTCACGCGGTTTCGACCTTGTCGCTCGCCGGTGTGCCGTCCGACCGAATTCACTACGAGTTCTTCGGCCCGGCGGACGAACTTCTGGCAGCCTGACGGGAGACGTTATGGACGACATCACCATAGCTCGGGCGATCCATGTTCTCGCGGTTCTGCTCTGGATCGGCGGCGTGGCGTTTGTGACACTCGTGGTGATGCCGTCCATTCGCGCCGCGCATCCGCCAGCTGACAGGCTCGCGGCTTTCCACAAGCTCGAAGGCCGTTTCGCGGCGCAAGCGCGCATCTGGGTGCTGCTTGCCGGCGTCAGCGGCTTTTGGATGGTTGAGCGCGGGCAGATGTGGGATCGGTTCGCCGACCTGCGTTTCTGGTGGATGCATGCGATGGTTGGCCTCTGGGCGATTTTCGCTGCCATGCTGTTCGTGATTGAGCCGTTATTTCTTCATCGACGCATGGAGGATTCATCGCAGCCCGCCGCCGACTTCGATCGCATGGAGGTCGTTCATCGCGGGCTTCTGGGGTTTGCGGTGATCACGCTTCTCGGCGCCGTGGCAGGCAGTCACGGATTGTTGTGAGGGCATTGATTGGTGACCCCAATTGTGCCGTATGACTTGTCGGAAAGCGGGCGTGGCGGGAACCCGGAGCGGACTAAGGTGTTGCAGCTTATGCGCAAGTTCCGTGGCCCGCTCCCCGGAGTCAGTGCTGCGCTGAAAAAAAGCCGCGTGGCAGCGACCAAAGGGGGATATTGATCGGGCATGGTTAAAAGTTTGACCGAGGCCGAGCGGCAGATCGCGCTCGCAATTTCTGTTGCTGTCGCCTTTTGCGGTTTGGTCCTCGCCGCCGCAGGCACCCAGGACACGATAGAAGTTCACGGATGGCTGATCCTGATCTTCGGCGCCATTTGCGCAGTTGTTGTAATCCGAGACTTATGGGAGCCGGAGCCGCCAAAATCCCGCCTCGAAAGCTATTATGACGACCCGATCAAGGCCGGCATTATCGCGAGCATGGCCTGGGCAGTGGTCGCCATGTTCGTGGGAGTATGGGTGGCAGCCCTGCTCGCGTTTCCCGATCTGACATTCGATAGCGCCTGGGCGAGCTTCGGCCGCCTGCGACCGGTTCACACGAGCGGTGTGATCTTTGGATTTGGCGGCAACGCGCTCATCGCCACCTCGTTTCATGTCGTGCAGCGGACCTCGCGTGCCCGGCTCCCCGATCAGCTTTCCCCCTGGTTTGTCCTTGTCGGCTACAATCTGTTCTGCATCCTGGCCGCCAGCGGATATCTGCTTGGTGTCACCCAATCGAAGGAATATGCCGAAGCCGAATGGTATGCGGACATCTGGCTGGTGATCGTCTGGGTGACCTATTTCGTCCTCTACATCAGGACGCTGGCGCGCCGCAAAGAACCCCACATCTATGTGGCCAACTGGTATTTCATGGCCTTCATCCTCGTCGTCGCAATTCTGCATATCATCAATAATCTCGCTGTCCCCGTCTCGCTGGGGCACGCCAAAAGCTATACGATCTGGTCGGGCGTGCAGGACGCGATGGTGCAGTGGTGGTATGGCCACAATGCCGTCGCCTTCTTCCTCACGGCCGGCTTCCTGGGGATGCTCTATTATTATCTGCCGATACGGGCGCAGCGGCCGATCTTCTCGTATCGGCTGTCGATCCTGAGCTTCTGGGGCATCACATTTTTCTACATGTGGGCCGGCTCGCATCATCTTCACTATACGGCGCTGCCGCATTGGGTCCAGACGCTGGGGATGACCTTCTCGGTCATGCTTCTCGTTCCGTCCTGGGCCTCGGCCGGGAATGCCTTGCTGACGTTGAACGGCGCATGGCACTGCGTGCGTGACGATGCCACGCTGCGCTTCATGATGGTCGCAGCCGTGTTCTACGGCATTTCTACCTTCGAAGGATCCTTCCTGGCGATCCGCCCGGTCAATTCTCTCTCGCATTATACCGATTGGACCGTGGGCCACGTTCATGCAGGCGCACTCGGATGGGTCGCGCTCATTACCTTCGGCTCATTCTATACGCTGGTGCCGTCACTCTGGAAGCGCGAGAAGATGTATTCGTCGGCGCTGGTCGAGTGGCATTTCTGGCTCGCTCTGGCCGGGACACTTGTCTACATTTTCGCAATGTGGAATTCCGGCATTATCCAGGGCCTTATGTGGCGGACCTATACGGAGGAAGGCACGCTCGCCTATTCGTTCCTCGACTCGCTGCGCGCGATGTATCCCTATTACATCGCGCGTACCTTCGGCGGCCTGTTGTTCCTGATCGGAGCAGTGATCGGCTCTTACAATATGTGGAGGACCATTCGCGCATCGCCATCCAGCGCGGCGATAGAAGGCGACGTTCCTTTGAACGTCACCACCGCGGTGGTGAGGGGCTGAGCAATGGCGGAACTCTTTCATCGCAAGCTTGAGCGGAGCACCATCGGCTTCGTGCTCGCAATTGTCGCGGCTGCCAGTGTCGGCGGCCTTGTCGAAATAGCCCCACTCTTCACGATCGATGAGACAGTGGAGAAGGCGCCTGACATGCGGCTCTACACACCACTCGAACTGGCAGGTCGGAATATCTACGTTCGCGAGGGCTGCTATGCCTGCCACAGCCAGATGATCCGCACCTTGCAGGATGAGGTCGAGCGCTACGGGCCTTATTCTCTGGCGGTCGAGTCCAAGTATGACCATCCGATGCTCTGGGGCTCGAAGCGAACCGGCCCGGATCTTGCCCGCATCGGCGGCAAATATTCGGATTTCTGGCACGTCGCCCATCTGACCAATCCGCGCGAGGTCGTGCCCGATTCAAACATGCCCGCCTATTCCTGGCTGGCGCGCACCGCACTGCGGGTCGATGATCTGCCTTTGCATCTGAAAGCCCTGCGCGCTGCCGGCGTTCCCTACACCGACGCGATGATCGAAAACGCCAGCATCGATGCTTACGACCAAGCGACGCCGGAAAGCTCGACGTCGTCCGGTGTTGCGGATCGCTACGGCAAAGAAACGCAAGTGCGCGTGTTCGACGACGTGGCGACCGAAGTCACCGAAATGGACGCTTTGGTGGCTTATCTCCAGGTTTTGGGACGGCTGACCGATGCGCCGTATAAGAATACGGCAGCGCCGCAAAAGCCACCTGGGCCGGTGAAATGAGATGAGGAGAGACCCATGGATTTAAGCCACGACGCTCTCGTCGCATTCTCGAAAAGCTGGGGGCTGTTCTACCTCATCGGGCTGATGATCGGCGTGCTCATCTACACGTTTCGTCCTTCCAACCGAAAGAAGTTCGACAAAGCCAAGCAAAGCGTTCTCGATCAGGATGACAAGCCGTGGACGTAGAACGCGATCCCGTCAGCGGCCGCGAGACGACCGGCCATGTTTGGAACGGCATCAAGGAGCTTGATACGCCAGTCCCCAAAGGCGTGTTGATCTTTCTGATTGTCACCCATCTTTTCGCCTTTGCCTGGTGGATCCTCATGCCGACCTGGCCGGTGGGCCATACTTACACCAAGGGCATTCTCAACACGGACCAACGCACTTCGGTCGAGAAGCATTTGGTCGATGCGCAGGCGGGACGCGCGGCCTGGATGAAGCGGATCGAAAGCGAGAATCTCGAACAGATCGCGGCCGACCCGCAGCTCATGTCGATCGTGCGCAGCACCGGTCACCGGCTTTTCGGTGATAATTGTGCCGCCTGCCACGGCATCAATGCCAAGGGCGGTTATGGCTATCCCGATCTGACTGATGATGACTGGATCTGGGGCGGTGATCTTGAAACAATCGCGCAGACTATGCGCGTCGGGGTCAATGAACAGCATCCGCAGGGTCGGAACTCGCAGATGCCTTCTTTTGGTCGGGATGGCATTCTCGACGCCGATCAGGTCAGTCTGGCGGCCAATTACATCTATTCCTTGTCGCATCCCAAATTCGTGACGGCGGCCAACCGTGCCTCGGTTTTGTCGGGGCGCGAGGTGTTCATGTCGAATTGCGCGATTTGCCATGGCGAAGATGCGCGCGGCAAACGCGATGTCGGCGCGCCCAATCTATCGGACACGCGCTGGATCTATGGGGGCGACCTTGATCAGATTGTCGAGACTGTGCATGGCGGTCGCCAAGGCCATATGCCGACCTGGGATGAACGACTGAGCGCCGCCGATATCAAGATTTTGGCGCTCTATGTTCACTCACTGAGCTCGCCCGCGCCATGAATGTGACGCGAAGCAGATCGCGATGGATTGTTTGGAGCTTCGTAGCGGCCGGGCTGCTCCTGTTCGTTCTCGCCAATGCGCATTTGATTTACGTCGCGTTCCAATCGCAGCCCAATTGCGTTGGGCATTTGAAGGAGCGAGCGAGCGAGAGCGGCCAGTATCGCGCGGCGAAATCGGCATGCTGAAAGGTTGCTGGACATGACTGAGGAGAGCGCCTCTTACGGATTGCTGACCGAAACGTCGGGAATCGATGAAACCAGGAACGCCCGGCTTCAGCGCCACCTCCCGCCGCTCGTTGGCTTGCGCTGGCTTGGAGCGGGTTGGCGCGACCTAATGGATCGACCGGTGCCGAGCCTTCTTTACGGTCTGGGCACCTTTGTCCTGTCGGTCGCCGCGGTCGCGATCCTCGCCCTGTACGGGCGAGACTATATTCTTTTTCCCGCGCTCGCCGGCTTCATGATCGTCGCCCCGCTGCTCGCCGTAGGACTCTATGAAAAGAGCCGGGCTCGTGAGCAGGGCGAGACAATCGGCCTGCGCGGCATGCTTTTCGTGAAACCCGCAGCGGGCCCACAGGTCTATTTCACCGGGTTGCTGCTCAGTCTTCTCATGCTTTTATGGATTCGCTCGGCAGTCCTCATCTATGCCCTATTCTTCGGCGTCCGCCCGTTCCCCGGCATTTCGCATATTACGGCTTTCCTCCTGGCCGATCCCGTGGGCTGGATCATCCTTGGTGTCGGTACGGCAGTCGGTGGATTGTTCGCTTCCTTCGCCTTCGCGATCAGTGTTTTCGCGATTCCGATGTTGCTGGACCGAAAGGTCGATGCGCTCACGGCGATGGGGACCAGCATGGCGCTCGTATGGAACAACCTTGCGCCGATGATCGTGTGGGGAGGAATCGTTCTGGCGCTTTTCATTCTTTGCGCGGCAACAGGACTTCTCGGGCTCATCCTTATTTTCCCATGGCTGGGTCATGCCACCTGGCATGCCTATCGTGGGGTCGCCGAAGCGGACGCCTAGGAATGGCATCGCGTGCCGCTTTGAACGATATCGCGTTGCGACGAACACCGGCCCGCCAGTCGGTCGATGAACTCATCCTCGCCAGCAGAGTGCTGGATGATGGCCTCCTTCAGACCCAATTGTCGGTACCTACCGCGCACTGCGGCGGGTGCATGGCGAAGATCGAGCGGACCTTGGCTCAGCTCGATGGGGTGGTGTCGGCACGCGTCAACCTTTCGACGCGGCGGGCTACGGTTACGTGGAAAAGGACGGGGACTGCCCCCCCGCTGCTCGAAAGCTTGTCCAAAGCCGGCTTCGAAGCGAATCTGCTGAACAATCTCGAGGGCCAGCCGGATCGCGAAAGACGCAGGTTGATCGTTGCCATGGCGGTCTCGGGATTTGCGGCGATGAACATCATGCTGCTCTCGGTGTCGGTATGGTCAGGCGCTGACGCAAGTACGCGCCATCTCTTCCATGCGATATCGGCGCTGCTGGCGATTCCGACGGTAGCCTATTCGGGGCGCATCTTCTTTCAATCGGCATGGTCCGCCTTGCGTGCAGGTCGCACCAACATGGACGTGCCCATCTCGATCGGCATTCTCCTCGCGCTTGGCTTGAGTATCTTCGACACATTGCATTCCGGCCCGCATGCCTATTTCGACGCTGTCGTCACGCTGATCTTCTTTTTGCTGATCGGACGAACGCTTGATTCTCTGATGCGCGACAAGGCGCGTTCCGCAGTGCTCGGCCTCGCGAAAATGATGCCTGCGGGCGCGAAGGTCATCGCCGAGGATGGTGCACGCACATTCGTGGCGCTCGACAGCATCGCGGTGGGCGATGCCATCGTCGTCGCGCCGGGAGAACGCGTGCCGCTCGACGGAGTCGTCATTGCCGGAGAGGGCGATGTCGACACTGCCGCTGTAACGGGCGAGGCGATGCCGACGCCCGTAATGGCTGGCAGCAAGCTTCTGTCCGGCATGCTCAATCTCAATGGCTCGTTGGAAGTCCGCGTCACCAGCACGAGCGCGCAGTCCTTTCTCGCGGAAATGGTCCTGATGATGGAGGCCGCCGAGCAGGGCCGCGCACGCTACCGGCGCTTGGCGGATCGCGTGGCGACCTATTATTCACCGATCATCCATTCGCTGGCCGTCGCCACCTTTGTCGGGTGGTTTCTGTCGACCGGCGATTGGCATCGGTCACTCACGATCGCGATTTCTGTGCTCATCATCACCTGCCCGTGCGCATTAGGCTTGGCCATTCCCATGGTGCAACTCGTTGCGGCGAAGCGCTTGTTCGAGCGCGGTATCGCCCTGAAGGACGGAAGCGCGCTCGAACGCTTGGCTGAGGTCGATATTGTCGTTTTTGATAAGACGGGCACGCTGACCATCGGCGATCTGCGCGTAACCGAAGCCGATATCGACAAGCGCTACCGCGAGGTCGCCTTGGCCATGGCGTCGCGATCCGACCACCCTGTGGCGCGCGCCATCGCAGCAAGTGGCGAGGGCCGTTCAGGCGTCAACCTGGAAAGCTTTTCCGAGCTTCCGGGAAAGGGGTTAGAAGCGCGCCGTGCCGGCCATGTATTCAGAATAGGCCGATCCGATTGGGCGCTGAGCACCAATGGCGATATCGACAGCCTCCACACGGTCTTTTCAGTTGATGGCGAACTGGCAGGCCATTTTCGCTTTTCCGACCGCGAGAAGGCCAGCGCGCGAGATGCGGTGCGTCAGGTGAGGGAACTTGGTCTGGAAGTGGAGTTGCTTTCGGGTGATGACCCGGGAGCGGTATCGGCGGTGGCGGGCTCGATCGGTATCGCGGAATTTCGCGCCGGCCTCCTGCCTCAGCAGAAAGTGCAGCGTCTCGAAGCGCTCGCCGATAAGCAGTGCAAGACCTTGATGGTGGGCGATGGATTGAACGACGGACCAGCTCTCTCCGCCGCGCATGTTTCCATGGCACCGTCCAATGCCGCCGATATCGGCCGCGCTGCCGCCGATATCGTGTTTTTCGGACAGGATCTCACAGCTATTCCGCAAGCCCTCCGGGTTTCCCGCGCTGCCCGTAGGCTTGTCCGGCAGAACCTCGTTTTTTCAGTCGGATACAACTTAGTGGTGTTGCCGATGGCCGTCACGGGTCATGTCAGTCCTTTGCTCGCGGCAATCGCAATGTCGCTATCCTCCATTTCAGTAGTGGCAAATGCTCTGCGCGTCCCTTCTCAGAGTGAACCCAGCCCAAATACGGCTCGTCGAGAGCGCGTGCTGGTTCCTACAGGGGGCGCGGCATGACGGCTCTCGCTTGGTTAGTGCCGATTGCGCTGGTAATGGGTTTGGTAGGCTTGGGCGCCTTCCTGTGGTCTATGAGCAGCGGGCAGTATGACGATCTTGATGGCGCGGCAGAACGCATCTTCATAGATGCCGATGCCGACATGCCCATGGTGAATACCCAGGAACAGGCGACCGAGCCGAAACCGTCCAGATCGTAGCGAGTTAATGAATGGGGATGATATTTGGCAAAAATGCGATCGAGGAAAATCTGATGACGCGCACACATGGTGGGAATTGGGTCGGCATCCTAGCCTTCGTCTGCGGTGCGGCGGTCATATTACCCAGCTTGGTCGCATTGGCGCTGAGTCTGCTTGCGGTTGTCCGAATTATATTTTGAAGCCCACTGAGGCCTCCAAATGACCCGTATTTCGTATTTATTCCGCCGTCAGAGCTTTTGGCACAATTCGAGGTTAAGTTAGTGGACTGCGGACGAGTTTGTCCCCCTAATCAGCGTCAGGTTTGTGGAGCCGTCGCCGAGCCGTTCCTGCATCACTGCGACGCTCAGGAAGCGCCGCTTCGGCAGGCGTTCTTTTCGGCGGCTGCTAGCGCGCGGTCCATCTCTTCAATTATGTCTTTCCGAGCCGGTTGAAATTTCAGATCACATGGCCGCCTTTCGAATATTTCGCCATAGCCTCCTCGTTAGCAAGTGTAACGAGCGTTTGGGCCTATCTCTTCCAGGTTCCCGCGTGTTTGGATGTTTGCTGGCGTATTCAGTGGCGCCGGTGACTTCCACGCCGTTCGCGTGTTGTCGGATATGATCGTAAAAAACTGTTAAAGAGGATCTGAGAATGGCGCTCCAGCATGCAAAGCCCGGCGAAGTGGTCCATCTTCCAACGCTGGCTCCTGAGCGCGGGACCACCGGGACGACCGCGCTGGTCAAATCCGACCGGTTCGAGGCCATTCACCTCGTCGTTCCCGCGGGATCGACCATACCGCCACATCATGTTGCCGGTTATCTGACGCTGCATTGCCTGGAAGGTCGGGTCACGTTGGGACCAACGAATATTGCGCTCGGCGCTGGCGATTGGGTCTATCTGGAGCGCGGCGATCAGCACTCCGTCCAAGGCATCGAAGATGCGCGGCTGCTGCTCACGATCTTGTTCGATACGCCGCCAACGCCGTGATCAGGCTTGATCTCTGGCAGGCCGTTGCAACGCCATGCGGCCGTAGACGAAGATGAACAGCAGGAAGGCGCCGCCCCACAAGCCGCCGGCCAGACGAATGCTCAGCATATAGTCGAGCGGCAGCAGCGGCGCGGCGACCCGCAGCAGCGCGCCGAGATTGACCAGCACATAGATGGCGACCGTGCCGCCATCCGCTTCCAACGGGCGGCCGGTATGACCGCGTGTCGCCCGCGTCATCACCGCCAGTGTCATTCCCGCCATCGCGCCGGCGCCCAGCGCATGCATTGCGCTCGATACGGGCACGACCGGCCACAGGATAGCAGCCCCGAGCAGCAGCAGGCCCGCCGGCAACCATGCGTAGGCGAGGTGCAGGACGAAGACCAATGGATCGCCGATCGCACTCAGCCCGGCCCAGCGGGTCTGCCGCACGGCATGCGATGCGCCGGCGACGAGCAGCAGCCAGGGCACCGGATGCGCCGCCGGTGCGAACACCCAGCCTGCCAGGGCAATCGCCGTGACCGCGAGCACGGCATGGTCGAACCGGTTGGCCATGATCGGCAACCCGTCCGTGCCGCCATGCTTGTTCAGCCAGTTGCGGGTAAAGGCCGGGATGATCCGTCCGCCGATGATCGCGATCAGCATGAGGACAAGCGCGAAGCCGGCCCGCATCCCGATCGCCGGATCGGTGGTTAGCCCCATCGCTGCGGCATGATCCAGCTCACAAGCGGCGGCGAACAGGAGGAGGACGATCAGGATCGGCTTGTTGCGGTTGCGCGCCGCGAAAATCTGCCGCGCCGCATAGCCGAATAGTGCGAGCAGGAAGCCGACATCGAGCACCGAGCCGACGAGCGGCGGCACATAAGCGGAGAACAGCACCGCGAGTCGGGCGGCCGCCCACAAGCCGACGAACGCCGCCACCGGCCAGCCCGTCATCACCGGCCGCCCGGTCCAGTTGGGGATCGCCGCGCTCAGGAAGCCGGCGATGACCGCGCCGAGATAGCCGAACAGCATCTCATGCTGATGCCAGACAAGCGGCTCCATTGCCGTCGGCACGGACCACGCTCCACCCAGCGCGCCGACCCAGAACGCGACGACGACAAGCGCCCAGAGCGCGCCGCCGGTGAACAGCAGCCGGAAACTGCCCTGAAGCCAGATCGGCGCTTCGGCAATGCGGTCCCGTTTGGCGGCGGCCTTAGTCATACGCGAGCACCCTTCCTCCACAGACCCAGGATCACCACCTGCCATGCGATAGCGATGGCGCCCACCATGAACACGACATCCCCGAAGGTACGGACCCAGCGCAGGGTTTCAAGGAAGCCTTGCTGCAGGAAGAAGTCGCTGCGCGCGTACCACATGCCGGTGGTGACGCTGGCCTGGAACTGGAACAGCCCGACCGGGAGCAGGCTGGTGAAGATCATCAGCACCAGCCCGGCGTTGAGCCCCCAGAAGCCGGTGGCCAACAACCGGTCGTTGAACCGAATGTCGGGCCGGATATAGCGCAGCACCAGCAGGGTGAAGCCGAGCGCCAGGAAGCCATACACCCCGAACAGCGCGGCGTGGGCGTGGACCGCCGTGGTGTTCAGCCCTTGGAGATAGAACAGCGCGACCGGTGTGTTGATCATGAACCCGAAGACACCGGCGCCCAGCATGTTCCAGAACGCCACGGCGATGAAGCACATCAACGGCCACTTGACCGCGCGCATCCAGGGCGTGCGCTCGCGCAGACTCCAATGTTCGAATGCCTCATAGCCGAGCACGATCAGCGGCACGACTTCCAGGGCGCTGAACGCGGCACCGACCGCCATGATCGGCGTGGTGGTGCCGGAAAAATACATGTGGTGGAAAGTGCCCGGCACACCGCCGACCATGAACAGCGAGGCCGAGGCCAGGCTGGCCGCCGTTGCAATCCGTCGCGAGACCAGGCCCATGGTTGCGAAGATAAAGGCGATGGCCGAGGTCGCAAAGACCTCGAATATGCCTTCCACCCACAGATGGACGACCCACCAGCGCCAATATTCCATGATCGTGATGTTGGTGCGTTCGCCGTAGAACAGCCCCGTGCCGTAAAACAGGCCGATCGCGATGGTGGCGATGGTGAGCAGCGCCAGCAGGCTCTTGTCGTCGCCCTTGGTGCGCAATGCCGGCACCATTCCCCGCAGCATCAGCACCAACCAGAGGAGCAACCCGACGAATAGCCCGATTTGCCACACCCGGCCGAGGTCCAGATACTCGTAACCCTGATGGCCCAGCCAGAAGCTGAGTTTCGCCGGTAGCGCATGGGAGAGCGCCAGATAATTGCCGATGAACGATCCGGCGACAACGACGATCAGCGCCCAGAACAGGATGTTGACGCCCAGCTTCTGGTATTTGGGATCGCTGCCGTGGATGACCGGGGCCAGGAACAGGCCGGCCGCGAGGAACGCCGTCGCGATCCACAGCACCGCACTCTGCACATGCCAGGTGCGGGTCAGCGCGTAAGGGAAATATTGCGAGACATCCAAGCCGTAAAAGCTCTGGCCCTCGATCGTATAATGGGCTGTGAAGGCGCCGATGAAGACCTGGAATATGAACAGCGCCAGCACCACGAACAGATATTTGCCGAGCGCCTTTTGCGATGGCGTCAGACCGGCGACTTGCAACGGGTCGTTCACCGCCGCGACCAAGGGGGTATCATCGTGGCGGCGCAGGAACGCCCAACCCCAGATCAGCGCGCCCACTCCCGCGATCAGGATGACGACGCAGGCGAGCGACCACAGGATATTTTCCGGCGTCGGATAATTGCCGATCAGCGGCTCGGGCGGCCAGTTGTTGGTATAGGTCGCGACCGTGCCCGGCCGCTCGGTCGATGCGGCCCAGGCCGTCCAGAAGAAGAAATTGGTCAGCTTCGCCCGCTGCGCCGGATCGGGCAGCGTGCCTTCCTTCATCGCATAATTATCGCGGGTGGGCCGCAGCGTGGGATCGGAGCCGTAGAGCCGCTCATAATAGCTGGCGGTCTGGGCGAACGCTTGGGCGCGGCGGTTCGACACCGTCACCACGCCGCTCGCCCTATCATAGCTGTTGTGGCGATATTCCTGCTTGAGGCGATAGGTCAGCGCCGCCTTCTGTTCGCCGTCGAGCGCCTCGAAGGACTTCCCTTCGGTCTCCCGTGCCGCAAGATCGAGCCAGGCGACAAGTTCGCGGTGCAGCCAATCGGCGGACCAGTCCGGCGCCTGATAGGCGCCGTGCCCCCAGATCGAGCCAAGCTGCATGCCGCCGGTGCTCTGCCAGGCACTCTGGCCGTCGAGGATGTCCTCGCGCGTCATCAGCACTTGGCCCGTTGCGGTGACGATCTGTTCTGGGATGGGCGGAGCCTTCCGATAGATCTCCACCCCGGACACGCTCAATATGCCGAAAGTCACCGTCAGCACGGCGATCAGCGCCAACCACAGAACCTTATAGTTTCCCACGGCGCGATCTTTCTTTTCGATGGTCAAAGCCTGTTCGCCAATATGCCCAGAGCCCAAACTTGGCCTTCGCCGATGATGGGGCTCCAGTCGTTCGTCAGTACGGCTGGCAACCCTGGACAGATGGGGCGCGAAGATCGCGCGCCACGTCCGGCAGCGATGCTGGCTCGCGCCCGAGGCTTGCCCGGTAGCAGGGCGCCGCCGCCGTGTGCTGCGCTTCGAAAAGGAGCGTGGTCCAGAATCCGCCTCCGCCGACAGGCGCGAGCGCGATTGTCCCCCGTCACGAGATGCCTGCAGAGAAGGCCCAAATGATGACAAGTACGTAGCACAGTTCGTCCACTAAACCCATCCAGCGAGCAGCCGATCTTCGCCGCGATCGACTTCATCACTTCCCATTCCGAGCCGTACTCAGCCCGCTGCTCCGCGACCATAAGGACCGCGCGTTCCCGTACTTCGGGTGAAAATTTGTTCGTCGTCTTGCTCATAACGGCTCCTTGTCACAAGTGGGAGCCTCCTGAAAACCCGGGGCGCTTCGGGGACCGACTTGGTTTGGTCGATATCGGTCATCGCCAGCGCCGACATAGCCTGGTCCCCCTGTGGGAAGACTGAACACCGCGACCGCCGCCGAGGCCCGAGAGTGTCATCTCTTCTGTGGATGGCTCCCCTTTGCGAGTGCTCAACGAACTTATGGCAACGGTCAGTTGCAGTCTTCTGTTCGGCCTTTTGTGCAGCCTAGAATTCGACTGCTGGCCCTGATGAGGTCCGCGGACAAGATCCCAAACTAACTATCAGGCAGCGCTGTGCCAGTCCTCGCGTCTACCAGGCGAGTGCCGTCAGCCGTCACGACTTCGGCGACAGCTCGGCCAAGCCACATGCGATAGGTGACGGTCGACGGGCGCGGCAGTGGCGGCGGTGATCGCCGATGGCGATGCGAGCGCGAGGTGGCTGGGCAGGGCCGTGGTGGCGTTGCGCTCCACCAAGTGATCGCCATGCACGCGGTCGATGGGCAAGAAGCTCATCAACGCGCCGCTCGTGAACCAGAGGAGGAGCTGCGCACCGATGATAAGTGCAACCATTTGTGGGTGCGGCTCGCGAGGAGGTGCAGCCTTAGTTTCGCGCTTTTCAGAACCGCCCCTCCATAGTCGCTGCTGGCATCACTTCATGCCGGCATGTCTTTCATCATCTCGTCGTGATCGGCCGGCACACTCGCCACAAGCCCTTGTACTGCTCGCGCATCGTTCCCTGGAGCCTGGGCACGAACGCGAGCATACCCCGCGCGAAGAAGTTTAGGCGGCCATCTTTTCGCAGGCGTCGGCGCACTTGCGGCACGCGGCCACGCAATCCTCCATGCCGTCCAGGGATTCGCAGCTCGCGGCGCACGCTCGGCAGACCTCGGCGCACTCGCGACAGATATGCTGATGGTGCGACGACTTGCGCGCCATGAAGTCGATTGCGACTTCGCAAATCCTCGCACAGTCGAGCATGATCTTGATATGCTCAGGTGCGGCATGCTGGCCGCCCATTTCAAGGCAATGGTTCATTGCCATGTGCAGGCAGGTCACATGACACTCGTGGCAGGCGTCCATGCAGGCCTGCATGTCGGGGTTCATCTGATGCATCGATCCATCTCCGTCTGAGTCCCCCCACTAGAAGATACGCGCTTTGCGCGATAACCCCTTGCATAAAAATTCCAGCGGCGCTTGCCGGTTCCAGACCAAGCGATGTCGCCACCATAATTCCGCCGGCGAGCGCAAGCGGCGTCAACCGTCATCGTCGAGATCTGGCCCGCGCCCGCGCCCGCGCCCGGCTCTGCTGCCATGTCGGCCATCGGACCCGGAACCTGCTGAGCATGGGAGCGGCCATCTTTTCGGGCGTGACACTCTGCCCGTGGGGGGCCAGCGCGCGCATCGTGCCGATGACGTGCTTCAGCCACACACCCACGAGCCACAGGTCAACGCGATGTACCGTTGCGTACCGACAGCTTCGACAGTGCTTACGACACTCAAATGGGGAGCGACCTGAGGTGCGTCATCGAGGACAAGGCCGAGCCGCCAGATAGGCTCAGGACGCCAGACGCG